>CAYPZL010000044.1:0-33398 GCA_964415045.1 uncultured Pirellulales bacterium
GGTGTGTCATGGGGGGGGGCATAAGGGGGGTGGGTTTTTGGTTGCGCGGGAGGGGGGGGGGGGGGCGGGGGGGGGCCAAAAATTGGGGGTTTTTTGCGCTTGTTTTCACCGCACGGCGTCTATTCTAATGGAGAGCGACAGACGTGTTTGATGACGGCGGAGAAACGTTTTACTGTTCGAGAGACAGGGGGAAAGACAATGCGAGTGAGAGCGAAATCGGGGATTGGGGGGCGGGTGCTGGCGGTGGCGGCGGTGGTTGCGCTGCTGTGCGGGCAGGCGAATGCGGGCAAGACGAGCGGTTCTACCGCAAAAGCGAAGCCAAAGAAGCAAACCACCGCGAAGGCCCCCGCCAGGGCGCGAAAGCCGACGGCGCGGACGAATCCGGCCTCATTCACGCCGGAGATGCCGTTTGGCGAGGCGATTCAGATTTTGCGCAATTCGATGAGACCGCCATTGAACATCATCGTGCTCTGGCGGGAGATCGGTGACAACGCCGGGATCTACCGCGACACGCCGATCGGCATCGACGGCCTGGAGGGCCTGCGGATCGGGCAGTACCTCGACATGCTGCTGCTGTCGCTCTCGGCGGGCGCTTCGGCCCGGCTGGGCTACCGGGTCGAAAAAGGCGTGATCGTGATCGGCACGACCGACAAGCTGCCGGTCCAGCGAGAGACGCGGGTCTACGACGTGAGCGATCTCGTGGCCGAGCCGGCCCGGTATTTCCTGCCCATGATGGGCATGGGGGCCATGGGCCTGGGCGGCATGTTCGGCGGCATGCCCATGATGGGCAGCTACGGCGGCGGCCTGGGCATGGGCTACGGCGCCGGCGGCGGGTTTCTGTCCGGCGGGTCCTTCGGCGGCCAGCGGCTGTCGGGCCTCGTGAACGGCATCTACGGCGGAAACCAACGAAGTTCGCGGACCTCGCGCGGCCGGTAAGCGCCTTCGACAGAAAGGCTGGTGGGGCAAGCCCCACCCTGCAACTTGCCGGCAGTGCCTTCACGAGACACGGGAGTACCGAGAAACCGGATGAGCCCCAATAGAGCCACTGCGAGGCGGGCGGGCTACGGCTCGGGGGCGAAGAGGTCCTTCTGCACGAAGATGGACAGATAGTGGTACGTCCCGGTCATCAGCTCGTAGCGGACGGCGATCCAGCCGGCGTCTTCGGCCTCGCGGACGAGCTGGCTCAGGGACGTCCCGTGCGCGGCGCCGCGGGTGGCGATCGCCGAGTATTTCTCGATGACGCAGAGGCGGCCCGTCGGCTTGACCACTTTTCGCAGGCCCCGCAGGTACTCGACGCGCGTGGGCTTGTCGAGGTGGTGGAACGTCTGCGAAAGAAAGGCCAGGTCGCACGAATCGTCGGGCAGTCCGGTGCCGTCTTTCGGTGAGAGGTAGGGCTTGACCGCCGGCGTATCGGCGAAGCGCTTCTTCATCTGCTGGACCTTGCGGCTATCGATCTCGGAGGCGTGAACGACGCCGGTCGGGCCGACGAATTTCGCCATCTGCTCGGACCACCAGCCGTCGCCGGCGCCGATATCGACCACGACGTCGCCGGCGCGGAGATCCAGCTCCGCGAGGACATACTCGCTTTTGGCCCGGTAGGGATAGCGCGAGTCCCCCGCCCGCGCGTGCTGGTCCGGGTCGCTGACCCGCGTACTGTGCCAGAGCTGCGTTGAGGTGACGGCAAGGGAACTTCCCAGAACGCTCGCGAGCACCACGATCGCGCACAACAAAACGGTCTTGCGCATTTGCATCCTCCCGCCCCCATCCAATTGTTCAGTTGCAGGCCCCTACGGCCGGACCCGTGCAGACGGTTACCACATGGGGTCCCAGACGGGCAGCTTGACCGCCGGCTTTTCGAGAATCTCGAGGATCTCGTCGGGCAGGTAGTCGCGGTGGACGATGATGTTGTAGACGTTGTCCTCGAACCAGTCGTCGTACATGGTCCAGAGCCCGCCGCTGCCCCGGCTGCTGCCCCAACTGTTCTCGACCAGCCACTTGACGGGCTTGTCGTCGCGCAGATCCACGCCGATGAAGGCCATGCCGTGATTGATGGTGCTGTCGCGATAGACGAGACGCTCGGTCTTGTTCAGCCCCATCTCCATGCCGTAGATCGACTCGTAGTCGTAGAGGTTGCGGGCCATGATGCCCCGGGTGCTGTCCTGGTCGGGCGAGACGTCGGCGGCGAAATAGACGGCCTGGTTGTCCAGCAGGATCTTGATGGTGAGTTCCTTGAGCGTTTCGATATCCACGTTGGCGTAATGGGCGTCGTGGCCGTCCCAGAAGTTCCGGGTCAGGTCGACGAGGTAGTGGCCTCCCTTGGGCCGGATCGGATCGTCGGCAATGTTGACGTACTCGCTCAGATCGAGCCCGATGAACTCCTCGTAGAAGTCCCGGGGCGTGAAGGTGTGCGGCTCGCTCCAGTTCTGCTCGACGTCGTAGCCGTCCTCCTCCTCCTCCTCTTCGTCGTCGCCGTCCCCGTTCTCGTCGCCTTCGTCTTCATCCTCCTGCCCCTCGTCGACGGCCTCGTCCTCGTCATCCTCGTCACCGTTGTCCTTGACCTTGTGACGCCAGGTAAACTCGGTGGGCGGCTCGCCGAGATTCAGGACCAGCACGCGGTAGACCTCGGCCAGCATCTTCTTCTTGGCCTGCCGCATCTTCTTGACCGAGCCGGTCTCTTTGTAGATCTCACGCAGCTCGACCGTGTCGCGGCGCAGGATGCGCGCCAGAGCCTGGTTCATCATCCGCGTGCTCTCGGAACTGGCGGTCTCGGCCATCGCCTCCTTGGGCATGACGCCGTACTTGTTGACCAGATCGACGAAGTTCTCCCAGTACCCGCCGTCGGGAGCGGGGTTGCGCAGCAGGAACACCATGTCGCGGTCCATCAGGTCGCGGTCGCGGTACTCGATCATGTATTCCAGGAACCGGTTGGCCTTCTCCAGCTTGTCCCAGAATTGCAGGTAGATGTGGGAGAACTCGAAGTCACCGACCTCGAGCTCTTTCAGGATGACGGGCTTGATCGTGTTGAACCCGGCAAACATCCAGCACCGGCCGCTGCTCTTCTGGTTGCTGATGCCCTTGGTCTTGATCTTGTGGCTGAATTTCTCGTCGTGATCGGCCAGGATCTCGCGGTTCTCGGCGACCTCCTTGATGCCCGTGCTGGTCAGCACGTTGCGCATCGCCCGCGTGGAGGCGTCCATGTGAAACCCGGCGCGAATCTTCTTGACCAGCGCCGGCGTGAGAGCGCCGTCCTGGGCCACGGCCTCGGCGGACCATCCCACCAGCACCAACAACACGACAAGCCACATCATCGCACGTTTCATGTCAGGGACTCCTTGCATCGAAACCGGATTTCTGCTTCTTTCCCGTCCTCCCCCTGCGGCGGGGCTCCGGCGTGCCCGGCGCAGTTCACGAGCTATGGTAGTGACCCCACGCTCGCTGTCAACCCTTTGTCGGCCGACCCCGGCGCCGCGACCGCTTCGGCCCGCCTCAAAATGGAAAAGCCGGAAACAACGTACAATATCCCCTTGACTTTATGGGTTATAGGGCTATAATTGATGTGTGTGTTGTGTGTGATGCTGACTTTCCCTGGAGCGAGGGATTGTGTATCCGATTGGTCATTTCGTCCGCTGCCGTCCACTGGCTGAGTGTCTCTGCGCAGAATTTCCCCCGCGAATACTGACCTGCGCGCGTTCAGGGCGGCCTTCGGAGCGCCGGGGACGAATTTCAAGCATGGCAACCGGGAATCGCATCGCAAGGAACAGGAGATAGGATCGATGGCGGAAACGAGGAGAACGAGAATGCATCGAAACGAGCGGAGTAACGTGGTGGCGAAATCGACGGTATTGATCGGTGCGATCGCCCTGTTCGCGGCGGTCCTGAGTGCGGAGGCAAGGGCCACCGAGAGGGTTCTCACTCCGGCCATCAAGCGGCGGGTGGACGGAGCCAAACCCCACTACGCACCGGGCGAAATCATCGTCAAGCTCAGGGGCGACGCCGGCGCCGGAGCCGGTCTCCTGGTACAAGGTACGACGACGCAGGCCCAGGAAGCGACCCTGGCGCGTTTGGAGGCCCGCTACGGCGTGAAACATCAACGGGCCCTGTTTCGCCGCGTCCGCAACGAAGTGCAGAACCAGACTCAATCCAGGCAGCGCAAGCGTAAGGGGTTTGGTCTGGCCTCAGGGGACGGACCGGCCGGGGCTCTCGACCTGACCGGCTTCCACCTGCTGCAAACCGAGCGCGACGTGCCGAACGTCTGCGCCGAGCTCAACGCCGACCCGGAAGTCGCGGTCGCCCAGCCCAACTACATCTATCACATCTGCCGGACACCGAACGACCCGGATTTCGCCGACCAGTACGCCCACCAGTTGATCCAGATGGAGGACGCCTGGGACATCTCCACGGGGAGTCACGACGTGGTGGTCGCGGTACTGGGCACCGGCGTGGACGTCAACCACCCCGACCTGGAGGCGAACATCTGGGTCAACGAAGGCGAGATCCCCGGCAACGAAATCGATGACGACGAGAACGGCTACGTCGATGACGTGCACGGCTGGAACTTCGGCGATTCCAACAACGAAGTCAGCCCGGGCTCCAGCGACGATCCGTTCGACTACTTCTACGACGTGAGCAGTCACGAGACGCAGGTGGCCGGTGTGATTGCCGCCGAAGGCGACAACGGCGAGGGCGTCGCCGGCGTTAACTGGCAGTGCAGCATGATGGTCCTGCGGATGAGTCTCCACTATCATTCCGAAGAGGTGGCCGAGGCCCTGGAGTACGCCGCAGCCAACGGCGCCGACATGTTGAACATGAGCTTCGGCGGCGACGTCTTCGGCCCGGAAGGAGACGTCATCGTCCGGACGGCTATCGACCACGCCTACGACCAGGGCGTCCTTCTGGTCGCCAGCGCGGGCAATTCCGATTCGAGCCGCCCGCACTATCCCGCCGCCTATCCCAACGTCATGGCCGTGGCCTCCACCAACGGCGAGGACCTCAAGACCGGCCACAGCACCTTCGGCCCCTGGGTCGATATCGCCGCCCCGGGCACCGACATCGTGACCACCGACCTGGGCGACGGGTACATCGCCACCGCCGGGACCTCGTTCTCGGCCCCCTACGTCGCGGCGGTCGCGGCCCTGCTCTTCTCGCATCGTCCCGACCTGACGCACGTCGAGGCCAGGGCGGTTCTCGAAAACACCACCGACCCCGTGTATTACGGCGAGATCGATCCGGAACTCGGCTATCTCGGCACCGGCCGCGTCAACGCCTATCAGACCCTGCTCAACGCCGATCGCCCCTACCCTCTCGGTGAGATCGTCGCGCCGAGGCCCAAGCAGACCTTCGAGGCCGATGCCAACACGGTGGACCTTGCGTTCTTCGTGCACGGCGACTCCTACCAGCTCGACTACCGCCTCTACGGCTACAGCGACTGGACGCTGCTGGGCGAAGGCGGCTCGCCGACCGACCCCAACGGCATCGAGCGTCTCTCCATCGCCAACCCCGGCGTCGGCACCTACGAGCTGCGTTTGCGCGTCACGCGCGACGGAGACACACACACCGACCGCAAGGTCTTCAGCATCGCCCTGGCCCCGGCGCAGGCCTATTGGCCCAAGCCCGAGCAAGTCGATCTCGAGGAGTACCCGGACGATGTTTTCATCGGCAGCCCGCTCTGCATGGACGTCAACGGAGACGGCACGAACGAGATCATCCAGTCGTCAATGGACTTCTACAACTACTGGGGGGGCGGAAAGGTGCACATCTGGGGCGCAGACGGCAACTCCCTGCCCAACTGGCCGTTGGAATTCGGAACGGATTCGTCGGATGACATCTGGTCCTTTAGCAGCTTCTGGCCGACGGTCAACGCCGTGGGCGATATCGACGGCGACGGCGACTACGAACTGGTGATCGGTTCCGAGATCGACAACCAATTGTATGCATGTCATATCGAGAGCGGCGAGATCGTGGACGGCAACTGGCCCGCCTTTTTCGGCAGTTGGTACGGCTACGTCTCGGCGGGCCCGGTCCTGGCCGACCTCGACGCCGACGGCGACAGCGAGATCATCATGGCCCTCGACGCCGAATCGAGCGAGAGCGACGGACTCTACGCCTTTCAGGGCGACGGCACGTCCCTGTGGCAACGGCGGTACACCTCCATAGGACCGATCAGCGTGGCCGATCTCGACGGTGACGGCGACGTGGAGATCTGCCTGGGCGGATACGGCCCCGGCCTCAGTCGCTTTTACACGTTCGTCCTCGATCACAACGGCCAGCAGCGCAAACGCTGGCGCGGCGCCAGCCCGAAGGGAACGGCGATCGCCGACCTCGACGCCGACGGCACCCCCGAGGTTGTCTTCTGCACGGAGGATGAAGTCATGGCGGTCCATGCCGACGGCAGCACGGTCTGGAAGGAGAGAGTCTACGATCCGCTGGACGAATACGGGACGATGAGCATCGGGGATGTCGACAGCGACGGCTACAGCGAAGTCTACGTCACCACGTATATCGCCGAAGCGGACGGATTCGCCTTCACGCGCGTCTACGGTTTCGACCATGAGGGTCGCCCCCTGGACGACGCCGGTTTCCCCAAGATCATCATGGGCGATCCGACGCGATGCGTGCCCCTGATCGCCGACGTCGACGCCGATGGCAAGAAAGAGCTGATTATCGCCCCGGGCGGGGAGCCGGTCGTGGCGTGGGAAGCCGACGGCTCGGTCACGCCGGGATTCCCCATGCTCGATATGGCCAGCGATTATGAGATCACCCCGGCGATTGCCGACCTCGATCAGGACGGCGACACAGAGCTCATGCTCGTCGCGGACGACCTCCGGTTCCACGTCCTCGACCTGGCCGCGCCGTACGTAGCCGAACGCGTCGACTGGGGCATGGCCGGGCACGACCCGCAGAACTCCCGGTGGAGTCTGCCGCCGCTGAAGCTGGATCCCGTAGCAGCGCCGAGCGAGATTCGGCCGGGCCAACGGCTGCAAGTGCAGGCCAGCGCTCCGAACCCTGGAAATCTGGCGCTTCGTTGGACCGTCGGGAATCTGCCCGAGGGCGCGCATTACGATAGCGAAAGCCACACCGTCATATGGAAGCCGGTCGTCGACCAGGTCTTCCACACCTATACGTTGTCGTTCCTCGTAACCGACGGCATTCGGCAGGACAGCCGCAGTTTGCCGGTAACCGTGGTCCCCGACGCCATTTATCATGCCAACATGGATGCCGATCCGAACTGGCAGCTTGATGAGGGTTGGGCCTGGGGTGAGCCGACCGCGCAAGGTTCGTGGAACGGCGACCCGAACGAGGGACATACCGGCGCCAACGTCATCGGATATGCCCTGGAGGGCGACTACGCCGACGGAATCGAGCAAACGCGCTGGGCCACCACTGGCCCCATCGACTGCCGGGGGTATCGCAACGTGAGACTGAGCTTCTGGCGATGGCTGGGGGTCGAAGCGCCCTACGACGAGGCCCTCGTGCAGGTCTCGAACGACGGCGTGCACTGGGAGGATGTGTGGACGACCGGATTCTCTCACGTATCGGATCAGGCCTGGCAATTCGTGGAGTACGCGGTGCCCGGCGCGATCGCCGACGATCAGCCGACGGTATATTTCCGCTGGGGTCTCGGGCCGACGGATGACTCGGTGACCTATCCCGGCTGGAACATCGACGACGTGCAAGTGACCGGCGATCCCATCGAGTAAACCGACTCCCGATAAAAAAACTGATTTTGAGGATTGACAACATTGAAGCTTCGGCTTATGTTGTGAGCGTTCTTTTCCAAGTGCATAGCTCGGCTGCAGGTCGCAAAGCCCCCGGCTTTGGGATATTGAAAATGGGAACGCGGTGAAAATCCGCGACGGTCGCGCCGCTGTGAGCGTCTGCTCCGCGAATGCGGAAATCTGCGAGGCGTAGTCCACTGTTCGCTCCGTGCGAATGGGAAGGAGCCTCAAGGTAGGACGCGAGTCAGAAAACCTGCCTGTGGTTGATTCTACACTATTGTTGTGTTCTCGCGATCCGGAACGCTGGTGTGACTGTACGAGCCGAGTCTTCGGGCAAGGTTCGTGCGAAACCGCCGACAAGAGCCGCCGTCCCCTCGCGGGAACGGCGGTTTTTTTTTGTGCGCCCGGAACGTGAGTCCTCGCGCCAAGGACTCGAAGACACGAGAAAGGAGGTCGAGTCGGATGAAGCGTCTCGCGATGCGATACCGAACCACCGGTCAGCACGTCCGGTCCTCGCCCGTCACGACAGCGCGATAAGAAGAAGGCAGTGTGCCGGATAGTGAAAAAGACCTGTTAGATACAGAACTCTATAGAACGGGAGGAACAAGATGCAACATACGCGTTTATTGGTCGCGGCGATCGCATGTATGACCGCCTCGACGGCCCGCGCGGACCTGATCGAGGTCGGCGCCGGCGTCAACGAGGCCAAAGTCTACGTGGAGTGGTCGGACGGTTTCAGCGCCGAATTCCTGGTTCGCTTCGGCCAGGCGGAGACCGACACCACCACGGGCCTGGGACTCATAGACATCATTGAAGCGGACACCGAGTTGACCACCGTGCGGCAGGATTTCGGTTGGGGCGAATTCGTGGACGGGATTACATACGGACAGCACAGCGACGCCGGCTTCGGGGGCGGGGAGTTGTGGTGGCACTACTGGGAAGACGACGCGGGCAGCCGGTCCGGCTGGACGGGCTCGATGATCGGAGCGCTGGCCCGCGTGGTGGCCCACGGCGACGCCGACGCCTGGATCTACGGCCGCGCCGACGCACCGGAACCGCGATGGGAGGTCCCCTTCCGCAGCGGCTACGGCCAATACGTCTACGACGCCAACGACTTCGCCACGGACTGGATCGACTACCGGCCCAACGGCATGATCAGTGACTGGCTCTCGGGCGATCCCTTCGACGACCCCGCCGCCGCGTTGGGCCGGCCCACCGTGGACACCACCGGCGATGACTGGTTCATTCCCATGAACACGCCCGCCCCGGTCGTGCCCGTATACCCGCCCTTCCGCTCCGGCGAGCTGGTCTACCTGGGCGAGGGCGGCTCGCTTGCCCTGTCGTTCAACCACGCCGTATGCGACGACGAGAACAATCCTTACGGCATCGACTTCATCGTCTTCGGCAATGCCGCCCAGACCGTCGGCGGCGACCAGAGCTGGGTCAACGGCGATCCGCTCGCTGTGCAGGCGGGTCCTTCCGGCGGCAGCGAGCCCGGCATCGTCTCGGTAAGCCAGGACGGGACCACCTGGTACAGCTTCACCAGCAATCCGAGCTTCATGGCTGACGACCCCAGCTTCGTCAAGCTTCCCGCCGACGCCCCGGATGGACCGTTCTGCGACGGGTTCGCCCCGACGCTCGGGCGGGTTTACGATCCGTGCTGGGCCGAGACGTCCCTGGGCAACTGGAACCGGTTCTGGGCCGAGCCCACGAATCCCACGCTGCCCGTCGATCCGGCCCTGTCGTACGCCTCGCTGGCCGGTATGTCGGTGGCCCGTATGGCCCAAACGTACGGCGACTCCGCCGGCGGCACCGGCTACGATCTGGCCCGGCTCGATCTGCCCGTCGATCCCAACACGGGCAAGAAGTGGTTCCAATTCGTACGTATCGACGATGCACCGGGCGGTGGGACGACCGACATCGACGCGGTCGCCGACGTGAGCTGTCCAGGCGACTACAAGCACGCGGCGCCGGCGGGCGACGTCAACGGTGACTTCTGCGTGGATGTTGAGGATGCCGCCAGCGTGGCCGATTTCTGGCACTTACAGATCGCCGATCCGACGGACCCGGCGGCCGCCGCGGACCTTAACGACGACGGCAAGATAGATATCGCTGATCTGGAGATCGTGCTGGAGAACCTGGGAAGCCGCGCCTGGCCTCGCCGGTAAAACTCCAGCCGGACCGATTCGGAATGAACGACATTTGTGCAAACATACGGCCTGCGGGGGCGGCAGCCTCAAACGCAGCTCGGGGATGGCAGGTGAAGCCGTTCTCAGGCGGAGACAGCCGCCCTGTGCCCCAAACCATCCCCAAGTCCTTCAGACTTGAGGCTGCCACCCAACGTGTTCGCGGCCCGAAAGATCGATGTCTCGGGAATTGTTCCGGCACTCGAAGAGCGGTCGGCGAATGTCCCATGCGTCGCGACATACGGTACAGAGCGTTTAGCCTCGTGGAAATCCTGGTGGTCGTCTCGACGACCGCGGTGCTTCTGGGGGTGCTGCTGCCGTCCCTCGGGGCCGCCCGGCGGCAGGCCAGGAGGACGCTGTGCCTGAGCAACCTGCGGCAGATGGCGCTGGCCGCCCAGAGCTACGCCGGCCGCAACGACGAGCACTACCCCCTGGCCTATTACACCGCGCGCAGCGACGATACGCGGTACTACTTCGCCTGGGATTTCACGACCCGGAAGGACTGGAGCGATTCACCCGAGACCCCGCACGTGGAACCGGGGCTTTTGTGGGCCGGACAGACGACCGGAGAAATCCAGCAGTGCCCCTCCTTCAAAGGACCCCACCGCTGGTTCGACGATCCATACACCGGGTACAACTACAACACCAGCTATATCGGCCTCAACGAGACGATCTGGCCGAGGAACTCCGCCCGAACGACCGACGTGCAGAGCCCCGCCGCCACCGCCCTCTTCGGCGACGGTGAATACACCGACGGCGCCAATAAGTTCATGCGCGCGCCCTTCTCGAATCCCCGCGACGCCAGCCTGGACGAGAGCTTTCGCCACGCCGGCGCCCAGGGCTACCGCCATCTCCAGCAGACCAACGTGGCCTTCTGCGACGGTCACGCCCTACCCTGGGGGGAGCTTTACACCGAGACCGCCCCGTCCGGCAAGGACCTCCTCGACGAGCACAACCGGTCCCACGCGGTCAAGATCGGATTCCTCTCACCGGACAACCGTCTCTACGACTTGAAGTGATCGGCGGCTCCCGACCGCTGGCCGTGCCGGGCAACATTTGACCGCGGCGGCGGTCGGCGCCTATAATTCGAAGCATGTTCGCGCCACGACTCGACAGTATGATCGGCCGCACCGGACGAGCGCTTCTGTTCGGCTGGCACGGCCTGAACCACCTCTTGTGGCCGCCCGTCTGTGCCAATTGCCGCCAGGACATCTGCGCCACCGACAACGACCTCTGCAAACGATGCTGGGACCAGCTCTTGACCTGCACGGCCGGCGATTACTGCCCGCGCTGCGGGCGAGACGCCAGCAAGTTCGGCCTGGTCGCAGGGGCCTGCCCGGCCTGCCAGGGTAAGGAACTCCAGTTCGACCGCATCGCCCGCGCGGGCGTCTACACCGAGGCGTTGCAGGAAATGATTCTCGCTTTCAAGCACGACCGCTGCGAGCTTGCCGCCGTGCTGGCGCCTCTGGCCGATGCAACGTTTCAGGGCAGCGGTTTCTGCGACGAGGTGGAACTGTTCGTGCCCGTGCCGCTGCATTGGACGAGGCGTCTGGCCCGCGGATACAATCAATCGCACCTGATCGCCACAAGGCTGACGCACGAGCACGCCCGAATCAGCACGGACCTGGTGCGCGTGCGCCGGACGCACACGCAGCCGACCATGGCCACGCCGGCAGCCCGCGCGCGAAACGTCGCCGGAGCCTTCGCCGTCCGCGCCGACCACGAGTTCGCCGGCAGGACCGTCTGCCTCATCGACGACATCAAAACCACCGGGGCCACTCTCAACGAGTGCGCCAGGACATTGAAGCAAGCCGGCGCCGCCCGCGTATACGCACTCGTGCTGGCCGTGGCCGGACAGAGAATGAACGCGTAGACACACCAACCACCAGTACGAGGACATCGCATGATTGACAGGAAGAAAGCGGCGTACGTTAGCATAGTGACATTGGCCTGGCTCGGCTGCGTCGCAGCCGGGACGCTGGAGCCGGACTGGCTGGTGACGCCGGTGCGGACGCCCGCGACGGTACAAGAGAGCGACGACGCCACGCAAATCACGCTGAGCAACGGCCTGATCCGCCGAACCTTTCGCCTCAAGCCCAACGCCGCCACCATTGCCTACGACAACCTGATGACGGGCCAGTCCATGCTGCGCGGCGTCAAGCCCGAAGCCCGCGTCCAGATCGACGGCATTGCCCTCGACGTCGGCGGGCTCAAGGGACAGCCCAACTACGCCTATCTCCTGCCCGAGTGGCTCGACGACCTGCGGGCCGATCCCAAGGCGTTTCGCTTCGTCGGCTTCGAGACGGGCCGGACCGAGGCGCGGTTCCCCTGGAAACGCGTCCGCCACTGCGCCGATCTGCCATGGCCGCCACCCGGGGCGTCTCTGACCATGAACTACAAGCTCCTCCCCGAGGCGCTGGAGCAGGTGGCCGCCGGGCGACCCACCGTCGATGTCACCGACCGCAAGCTCCTCCTGACCGACGACATGCAGGCGCGGTCGGACGCGTGGACGCTGCACGAGGCCGATTACGACCGCGTCTCCTTCATGAATGAGGGCAAGTTCGGCGAGATCTACGCCCCCGCCAACACGTGCGTGTACGCCGAGCGAAAGCTGCCGGCGGGCGTTCGCGTCGTGCAATGCCGCATCGATCCGGGCACGGACAAAAGCGCGAGCTGGGGGCCGGGGATCGCTGTCGTCTGGCCCGACCGCACGGTCAAGTTCTATCTCCGCCCCGGCCACGGACAGTTCGGGGTCTTTGCCGGTCGCGGCGAGCAAACCCTTGGCGAACTCGCAGAGGGCCGGGCCTATCACCTGCGCGTCGAGCTGGCCGGCGATACACTTTTCTGCGAAGCGTCGCTCGACGGCGAGACGTGGTCCGAGGTTTCTCGCGTCAAATCGGACCAGCCCCTCGGCGATCCGGTCGGCGTGCGGCTGGGCAAGACCGACCGCTCCGGCGGCAACCGCGACTTCTCCCCCCCCGGCGAGTATGGCCGATGCCGCGTCTCGGATTTCAAGCTCTACGGCGAGCTCGACCGCGAGGCCATGGCCAAATGGAAACGCCTCGTCTCGCGGCTGCGCGATGTCACGGTCTCCGTCCATTACGAGGTGTACGAGGGCATCCCCCTGCTGTGCAAGTGGCTCACCGTCCGCAACGGCTCCGACGAAGCCGTGCGCCTCAACGCGTTCACCAGCGAGATCGTCGCCATGGTGGAGTACGAGTCGCACGTCGAGAACTACCAGCGCTGGAACGTGCCCAACATCCACGTCGAGAGCGATTACGCCTTCGGCGGCATGAATGGGCTCGTGGCCAACCACACCACCTACTGGCAACGCGACCCCGACTACCTGACGCAGGTCAGCTACCCGCGCGAGAACCCGTGCCTGCTGGAGTCGCGACCTCCCGTGGGGCCCGACGCCGACGTCGCCCCGGGCCAGACCTTCGAGTCGTTCCGCACGTTCGAGCTGGTTTTCGACAGCACCGAGCGCGAGCGCCGCGGCCTGTCCCTGCGCCGCATGTACCGGACCATCGCCCCGTGGATCACGGAGAACCCGATCATGATGCACGTGCGGCGGGCCGATCCGCAATCCGTGCGCCTGGCCATCGACCAGTGCGCCGAGGTCGGCTTCGAGATGGTCATCCTCACCTTCGGCAGCGGATTCAACATCGAGAACGAAGACCCCGCGTACCTGGCGCAGTTGAAGGAGTTGGCCGATTATGCCCATAGCAAGGGCATCGAGCTGGGCGGCTATTCGCTGCTGTCGAGCCGGCGCATCGGCGACGAGCACGACGTCGTCGACGTCGCGACGGGCCGGCCCGGCGGCGCCAAATTCGGCAACGCCCCCTGCATCGGCAGCGAGTGGGGCCGGGACTACTTCCGCAAGCTCTACGCCTTCTACGAGAAAACGGGATTCGATCTACTCGAACACGACGGTTCCTATCCCGGCGACACCTGCGCCTCGCGCACGCATCCGGGCCACCGCGGCTACGCGGACTCGCAATGGACACAATGGAAAACGATTAGCGACTTTTACAAGTGGTGTCGCGGCCGGGGCGTCTACCTCAACGTCCCCGACTTCTACTATCTCACCGGCTCCACCAAGTGCGGCATGGGCTATCGCGAGACGAACTGGTCGCTGCCGCGCGCTCAGCAGATCATCCACGGCCGGCAGAACATCTACGACGGCACCTGGAGCAAAACGCCCAGTATGGGCTGGATGTTCGTCCCGCTGACCCAGTATCACGGGGGCGGCGCCGCCGCGACCATCGAGCCGCTCTGCGAGCACCTCGACGCCTACGAGGCTCACCTGGCCAACAACTTCGGCGACGGCGTCCAGGCCTGCTATCGCGGGCCCCGCCTCTACGACACGCCCGAGACCAAGGCCGTCGTCAAAAAGTGGGTCGACTTCTTCAAGCGGTACCGTGACATCCTGGAATCCGACGTCATCCACGTCCGCCGCGCCGATGGTCGCGACATCGACTGCCTCCTGCACGTCAACCCGCAACTGCCCATCAAGGGCCTGGCCATGATCTACAACCCGCTCGGCCGCGCCGTCGAGCGCGAGCTGAAGCTGCCGCTCTACTACACGGGCCTGACCCGCGTCGCCAGGATCCGCGAGCGCGACGGCAAGCCCCGGCGATACCGGCTCGACCGTCACTACCACGTCACCGTGCCGCTGACGATGGACGCCCGCAACGTCACGTGGCTGCTCATCGAGTGACCCGAGAGCCGTCGGTCGCCGCTACAGCCTTTCGTATCGCATCACGGCGCGGTACAGGCCGTTGATGCGCTTGCCCTCCACGATGACGGGCGAATAGCTCTCGTTGCGGGGCTGCAACCGGATCTGGTCCTTCTTTTCGAAGAACACGCGCTTGAACGTCGTCTCGTGGGGCATCTGGAAGCGGACGAAGCAATCGTCGCCGTTCTTGACCTCGGCCGAGGGCGAGAAGACCACGATGTCCCCTTCCCGGAACTTCGGCTCCATGGAATCGCCCACCACGCGCACGGCGAACGCGTTCGGGTCGTGCAGGTCCGGACAGCGGACGTAGTCGTCGGCGACGCCCACAGGATAGTCCAGATCGTTGAAGTCGGTCGGATACCCGGCGATCACCTTGTTGATGATCGGCACCAGCCGCCCCGCCGACAGCACCTTCTGGCTCTCCTTGAGCCGCACCCGGCTGCGACCCAGCCACGTCTGCAAACCGCGCTTGTCCTTCCGCTTCTCCATCACCTTCTTGACGAAGTTGCGCAGCTTCTCGTTCTCCGCCTCGGCCGACTCCATCGCCTGCCGCAAGTCCGACGGCAGCCGCTCCATGTGGGCGATGTGCAGCAGCAGACCCTGCTCGAACTGCAGCGTGCGCTCCAGCTTCGTCAGCAGCTCGTCGCTCGGCGGGTTCTTGACCTTGCCCGTTTCGATCGTGGACAGGTAGGGCTTGGAGAACCCCACGCGCCGGCTGACCTCATCAAGGGTTAGCTTCAGTTCCTCACGCTTCTGTCTGATGATTTGTCCCAGTGACATTTGGCCTCTCTCACCTACATTGTCTTCAACTGATTTCAACAAGCTTGTACTGTGCACGGCCCAGACCGATCTTGACAGCATGATCGATCTGGTGCCGCCAGTCGAGCCTACGGTTTCCGATCAGCGCCGACAGCTTCGCGCCGCCGCGAGCCTCGACCAGGTCGATGGCCGCCTTGTCCACGGCCACCGGATCGGCCGACGCCAGGATGCCGATATCCTCCACCATCTTAGGCATATCCGCTCGATCAAAGCAATCACAATCTTTGGTTAT
The DNA here is from genome assembly GCA_964415045.1 of uncultured Pirellulales bacterium. Lineage (GTDB taxonomy): Bacteria > Planctomycetota > Phycisphaerae > Sedimentisphaerales > Anaerobacaceae > CAYPZL01. The sequence goes on from CAYPZL010000044.1 coordinate 15,691, forward strand.
TGTTAATAGAAAGTTAAAAAAAACTGCCCGCCCTTCCTTGCCCTTGAGCACGCCGAGGGCATGTTCAGCCACGCTTTTCTGCAAGATCTCGTTTTCCTGCTGCCAGTCGTACTGCACCGCGTCGAAGCGGCAGACCGCCACGCACTCGGCGCAGCCGATGCACTTGTCCTGATCGATGTGGGCCTGGACGTTGTCCAGCGTAATTGCATCGGCAGGGCAATGACGGCAACACTCGCCACACCGCATGCATTTACCCTCTTTTACATGCGGCTTGAGGGCCGCGTGCTGCCGCATCTTGCCCTTTCGGCTCGAACAGCCCATGCCCAGGGTTTTCAGTGTAGCTCCGGCACAGGCGGCGCAGTGGCCGGTGAAATGTGCAACCGAGAGGATCGACTGGCAGCGCACGATGTCGGCCGCGATCAGGACCTCTTTGTCCAGCTCGCCGTCAATGGCCACCGGCGTCTCGGCCGTGCCGAACAGGCCGTCGGGGGCGATGAACGGCACTCCCAGCCCTTCCACGCTGAAACCTCGCTGCGTTGCCAAAACCGTGTGGTCGATGGCGTTGTGCCGCCGGCCCGTGTAGAGCGTGCTGGTGTCCGTGATAAAGGGCTTGGTCTTGAGCGCCACAAGCTCGTCCACCAGCCCCTTGAGGCACGGGGCCTTGATGTACGTGTTGTTGACGTCCTCGCCCACGTGGACCTTGACGGCCGTGAAGTCATTTTCCTTAAAGCACTTACGGAAATCACCGGCCCCGAACAGCGTGCGGGCCTTCTCCGAGATCGCCTGTTCGCCGTCGCCGATCCCGGCCTCAATAAAATACACTTTCGAAGTCACTTTTTCTCCTCATAACAAGCAAGCCCGCGCCGCTTCGCCCGCCGTAGCAAGACGCAGCCAGCCCGGGCCGCCCCCAAATTGGGTTCGTTTCGCGTGATCGGTTCCTGAAGTCGGCCCCCCCCACCGCAAATTGGGTTCGTTTGGCGCAATCGCCTGCCGGAAAGCCGTCGGGACCGGCCGGATCGATCCAGTCACCGAAGACCCCACGGCCGCTGACCGCGCAGAGGGCCAGCGATTCCCCGCCGGGACCAACCCAATCGGATGTACGACTTACCATTTTCCGTTTCACTACTGAGGGATTAGCTTATAGTTTGATAGATACCATATACACCAATCGCCCCCCTGTCAAGCAAATTTTCCAAAATCCAGAAATCCCTGACTCCTTGCCCGGGCGAATCATCCAACGCCGCGCAAGACCGGAACCGCAGCCGCAAACGCCGATGCAAACGGGATTGCGACGAACGGCATTGTGCTTGCCTCACCCGGCACGGGGCGTGCATTGCGGCAGGGAGAGATAACAAGATGGACTTTCCGACAGCGTGGTTGCAGCGAAACGGCATATCCTGGTAATATGGGAGTCTATGGGACGTAAAGAGTCGCTTATCGAAGACATGGGACGCCTGAACAGTTCCGGTCGCAATCTGAAGGGCCGGCCTGTCGCATCGGCGAGCAAAGAAAGGGGTTTTTTGGTGAAACGTTTTCGATGGCGTGTGCGGGTCGGATTGAAGCGGGATGTGTGTTTCAAGGCCATGTTGCTGGTGGCGAGTGTGGCTTGTCCGACGGCGTTCGGGGCGAAGTTGCCGGCGGTTCGGGTTGGGAACGTTCGGCGGGTGTTTCATAATGGGGAGCACAATGCTTTTACGGACCTGATTCGGTTCGGGGACGAGTTTTACCTGACGTTTCGCAGTTGCCCGGATGGGCACATGGTGCACCCCAGCGCCTCGATCATCATTTTAGCCAGCCCCGACGCCAGGCGGTGGCGACAGGTGCACCGGTTCAGCGTGGACAAGCGCGACACGCGCGACCCGCACTTTTTAGCCTTCCAGGGCAAGCTCTTCGTCTACACCGGCACCTGGTACTGCGGCGAGGGCTCGCCGAAATACGAGGATTACGACCTGAACAAGCACCTTGGCTACGCCGCATGGTCTGAAGACGGCGTGACCTGGCACAGCCCGATCCTGCTGGAAGGGACATTCGGCCACTACATCTGGCGGGCCAACACGTTCGGCGGGAAGGCGTATCTCTGCGGCCGGCGCAAGAAGGACTTCGCGATGGTCCCGCGCGGCGAAGGCCCGGGCGTCGAATCGGCGATGCTCGAAAGCGACGACGGGCTGATCTGGCGGACCCGCGCCCTGTTCCAGGAAGTCCGCGGCGACGAGACGGCGTTCCAGTTCGAGCCCGACGGCGGCATCGTCGCCATCGGCCGGCGCGGCCGGGATAAGGCCCAACTGCTGCGCTCCGAGAGGCCATACACGCAGTGGCGGCGCCGGGAGCTCGACCGCTACATCGGAGGCCCCCTGCTGACCCGCTGGGGCGGACGCTACGTCGTCGGCGGACGCAAGATGATCGGCGACGAAGGACCGAAGACCTCGCTGTGCTGGCTCGTGAACGACCGGCTGCACGAATTCGCCGAGCTGCCCAGCGGCGGCGACAACTCCTACCCCGGCTTCGTCGAGCTAAACCCCACCCGAGCCCTGGTCTCATGGTATTCCTCCCACGAAAAGGACGCCGCCGGCAAAACCATCACCGCCATCTACATGGCCGACCTGGAAATTACAGAATGAGCGCTTCGTCCTGAGACAGACGCGGAGCGGATACAGACGCCGCTTGGGCGGCATGCTTGAGAGAAGAATCTTGCGAATGCGGAGTGGCTGCCAATGAAACGCCTGATGCTGTTTCCGATTCTGTCGGTTCTGCTGCTGACAGCCGGCGGATGCGAGAGAAAGGACGAGGTCTCGAAGACGGCTCGCCTTCACTGGGCCGCCCGAGAGGGCGATATCGATGCGGTCCGATCATTGATCGAGGACGGCTGCGAGGTGGACGCAAGAAATGAGCGCGGCGACACGCCCCTGGATACGGCAGTGAACTTCGATCAGATCGATGTTGCACGGTTTCTGATTTCGAGAGGCGCCGATGTTAGCGCAGCGACATCGAAAAGCGGTAATCTCTTGCGCGGTGCGAAGTCCGCAGAGATGGCAAGATTGCTTATCGACGCCGGCGCGCGCGTTGACCCGAATATTCTGTATATGTCTCCTCCGCCGCACGATGGAGGCGCCGTCGAGGTATTCCTGGCCCATGGGGCGCAGATTCGTCCAGGCGATACCCCGGACAACGAAGACCTGCTGTTGTTCGCCGTCCGCAATCGGTTGCCCGACCTTGTCGAGAAGCTCCTCGTCGGTGGAGCCAATCCCGATGCGGTGTCCATATATACCGGCTGCACCGCCCTGACAGAGGCGGCCAACTACGGCTACAAGGATGTGGCCCTGCTCCTTATCAATCACGGGGCGGATGTCAATAAAGCGGACCGCAATCACAGGCGGCCGCTCTGGTATGCCACCGGCAGGACCAGGGAGATAGCGGAGTTGCTTCTCGCACATGGCGCCGATGCCAATGCAGGCGGACTCCTGTACAATGCCGTCGCCCGGGGCGAGCAAGAGATCGTTGAACTGCTGTTGGCACACGGCACGGATGTCAACGCCACAGACTGGCGAGGCCGGACTCCTATGGATGAGGCGTTCGCGCGGGGGTTTGCAGAGATCGTGGAGATCCTCCACCGCTACGGCGGCGTCAGGAGCAATCAAGAGACCGATCCAGCGACAGTACGATAGAGAACACGCGCCAGCCGGGGCAGAACCTGCTCGACCGTCGCATTGACGTCCACGCTGTGCGACCTATACAATCAGGCTATGCTCAGGGTAAATCGCTCGATGATAGACGCTTTCGAAGTTCGCGCGGCGGCCGTGCTCCTGCTCGTTTGCAGCCAGGCGAATCTCGCGGGCCAGCAAGGCGAATCGGACGGACCATGGTACGCAGAGAAGGTTTCACTTTGATTGAACTGCTCGTCGTGATCGCGGTCATTGCGGTCCTGATGGGCATCCTGATGCCGGCCCTGAAGATCGCCCGGAACCAGGCGCGGCGGGTCGCGTGCAGCTCCAACCTGAGACAATGGGGCATCGCGATTGCAACCTACGTTGGCGATAACGACGGCCGCCTTCTGGAGACGGACAACACCTGGGGCAGCGGCCCCGAGGGCATCATCGCCTGGGCCACCGAGGCCAAAGCCAAGGCTCACCCGGGAGAGTTCAGCCTGCCGGCGTTCGGCCCGTACATGCCCGGCTTCAAGTACGCCGAACGCGATCTCGGAGACGTCTGGCTCTGCCCCGCCAACAAGATGGACTACTACTGGATGACCCACGAGCACTGGGATTCGGCGCAGTTCATCGTGATGGAGTACGCCTACTGGGCGCGCATGGATCTCTACCCTGACAACGTCACCCACCCGCAGGACCTGACGGAGAAGCAGCTCACCGGCGACCGGATCGTCGTGGCAGATGCGTGCTTTCGGCTGGGAGGCACAGACGGATATCTCTACAATCACGGCATGCGAGGCGCTTCGGTGCACCGGAATCCCGAGCTGTTCAACTGGGGCCACATGGACACCGGCCCGCCGGCGCTCACCGGGCTGAACCGCTGCTTCGGAGACGGGCACGTCGAATGGAAGAGCCGTTCGCACTATGACGTGGAACTCATGAACGACTGGGGCGACCGGACCGAGCCGAGAGTCCTCAGCGGCAACCAGAGCTTCTATTGATCGAGCGAAGAAGAGCGGGGTTGGCTTTGAGTCTCGTCGGTGGCTTCGTGGCAGATGACGCGGAAACCGCGGGCGACGCTGCGGAAGAAGGGTGAGATGCTGTGGCGGGAGGCAGAGCGGCAGATCCGACCGTGGCGGATCCAGGAACCGCCGCGCAGCGAACGGTGCGCGCCGGCAATGGGGCCGGGAGGATCGAAGCCGGGGCTCCCGGCGTAATACTCCTTGTCGTACCAGTCGCGACACCATTCGTTGACGTTGCCGTGCATGTCGTAGAAGCCCCAGGGGTTGGGGCGAAAGCTCGCGACCGGGGCGGTCGTGGCGAAGCCGTCGTCATAGGGGCAGCGGTCGTCGGTGCTCACGCCGAACTGCTTGATCCATCTGTGGGCCGCGTCATCGACCATGTTGGCGTAAAGCTTGCCGCCAGCTAAGTCGTCGCCCCAGCTATAGGCGTAAATCCGGGCGCCGTATTTCTTCGCCAGCTCCTCCGGCGTCTCGATACTGCCCATGAAGAATTCGCCGGGCCGAACGTAAATGAGCTTCATGCCGATGGAGTTGGTCATCGTCCTCGCAGCCGGCGCGCGGATACCCGTCTTGGGAGATGTCCCGCCCTCGGGGCACGCGGCGGCGCCCGGCATTGAGATCAGTGAGAGGACCACAACCGCACAACTCGTCAGAAACCTCCCAGCTTCCGCCATCGTCTACTCCGCAGACAGGATGATCTGAAATACCGACACCACCAGAAACTAAACGATGCGCTCATTATAGGGGACGCCGGATGCGCCAGCCAGTCCTTCCCGTGCCGGTGCCGCGGCTGTGGTTCTCGTACGAATTACGATTGCTCATTGCGCGGTTTGTCATCCTCAACGAAGCGCAGCGCAGTGAAGGATCTCGGCTGCGCACGGAAGAAACCCCTCATTCTCAGGCGAGATCCTTCGCCTGCGGCTCAGGATGACACAGTCCTATCGCGCAGAAATTTTTCCTAATCCGTCTCAGTCGGTGCGGGGCAGGACTTCGATCCTTCCCAGCTTGTAGCGGCGGTGTCCGTCATCGTCACTGTGGGGCAAGGCAATGACAGGCGTGGCATCCCGGCGGCCGACCGATACGTACAGATCGTACGTCCCGGGCAGGGTGGCGGGGGCGAATCCGTACGTCTTCTCGGCTACGATCAGACGGGAAGCGACAGTCCGGGTCGGAGCCCGGCCGGGCGGGCCGACTTCCAGATCCCGCACGTTGAACGATTCGTCGGCAAACGCCGCGACAATCCCCCCCTGCTCGTCCTTGAGGGCGAAGCCGGGAAAGCCGCCCGGGTAGCACGGCGCGACGCCGGCGTTGGCCCATTCGGTCTCAATCGTAAAGGGCTCGCCCAGGCGGACCCGCCGGGGAAACACAGCGCGCCGCAGTTGCAGGCGGTATCCCATGCGCCGGTTGATCCTGTCGATGATCTCGCGATTCTCTTCGAGCAGAATGCGGGGCCACCAGTGGATCGACATGTAGCTGGCGTGGTACTGCTCCACGGCTTCGAGCAGCAGCGAGCCGTCGCCCCAGGCGTTCCTGCGCTTGCTCGATCCGTAATGCTCGTGCTCGAGCACCACCGGCAATTTCGGCCAGAACTCCTGCGCCATCTCCGCGTGAAACCACGACCGGGGCGGGGGCTGCACGCAGATGCTGTCATCCCGCAGAGTCACGCCCCTGGACAGTGCGTAATCGGTGATGGGAAAATGCCGCCCCGGTTTGTCCGGCCCGGCGAAGTCGTCGCTGATCGCCAGCAGCGTCTTCTTGAAGTGCTTGCAGTACAGATCGACGTGAATCTTCCGCGCCTCAAAGTCGAAAGGCAGCTTCGAGCTGGCCCACGAATGTCCCTCGCCCCAGACGCCGAACGATCCGATGTCGATGAAGGCGACGTTCGGGTTGCCGTCGTAGCGCCGGGCCAGCGCGACCAGGAAGCGGTCGAGCTTGTCGAGGAAGACCGGGTCCCTGTAGTCGGGCTCCCAGAACGGCCCGTTCGGGTCGACGCCCTTGCCCACCGTGAAGTTGTAGCCCTTCGCCCCGGCGGCGTGGACCCACGCGGGCGTGGCCCACCGCATCCAGGACTCCGTGCTGCTGATTCGCAGCGCGATCTGCTTGCCCCGGTCGACCCAGCGCTGCGCGGGCGTGTCGAGCAGCGACCAGTTGAACCGGCCCTCCTCGGGCTCCAGGAACGACCAGGGGACGCGGAGGTAGACGCAGGACAGCCCGGGGAAATCGTCGAGGGTGTCCGAGGGAGCCAGCTTCGAGCCGTAGTTGGTGATGATGTTCGAGTAGAAATGCATCGTCCAGCCCATCTGAGGATTGACCAGCGCCCGACCATGATCGACAGGCCGAACGGTCTGTCGCCCCCCATCGTCAGCGACCAACAGATTCCCACTGAGAACCGTCGTCACAACCACACAAACGAGGAATGAAGCACGTCGCATCCGTCTTTCTCCTTTCGCTGTTATGAACAATACTCCTGCACGTCACCGCCTCATGATAAGACGACATGCCGCTCAATTGCAACAACTCTGGCAGCCGCGATGCCAGCCTTTGCCCAGACAAAAACCCAGCGCGGCCTCGCTGCGCTCGGCCGCAACCAAAAACTCCGTTTCTAAGCCTTATCGTAACTACTGCAACGACAGGAGGTTACATTGATTTACGTCGAATCTTTGTCAAAAACTTAACGATGTTTGAGGTTAGTAGTACAGACAGGCTTGCGGGGCGAGAAACTGTCATTGGGCACTTCATGCCGAGAGATGTTGGATGAGGATTTTGAGGCCGATGCCGATGAGGATGAGGCCGCCGAGGATTTCGATCTTGCTCTCGCAGAAGTGCCCGAAGCGTTTGCCGACGAAGACGCCGGCGTACGAGAGGCCGAAGGTGATCAGGCCGATGACGACGACGGCAAAAGCCAGCGAGCTGACCAGCAGCGAGAGGGTAAAGCCCACCGCCAGCGCATCGATGCTGGTGGCCACCGACAACGTCAGCAGGATCAGGAGATTGGACGGATCCAGCTTCTTCTCCGCCGCCTCGATCCGGAAGGCCTCGTAGATCATCTTGCCCCCGATCAGACCCAGCAGGCCGAAGGCGATCCAGTGGTCGTAGGCCGCGATGTGCTCGCGCAGGCCCAGACCGGCCAGCGAGCCGACCAACGGCATCAGCGACTGAAACGCGCCGAAGAACAGAGCCATGCGCAGGGCGTGGCGGATGTGCAGCTCCCTGTAGACGCTGCCGGTCACGATGGAGACGGCAAAAGCATCCATCGCCAAACCCACGGCCAACAAGATAATGGTCAGAAGTTCCATGCCTGCCCTGGTTTTCGCTTATGGTGACGCTTGCGACCGCGCGGGCACGATGTCGAAGACGACGATCTCGGGCCTGGCGCAGAAGCGGACCTGCGGCGCCGGGCGCGGCTCCAGGCCAATGCCCCGGTTGACGTAGAGCGTCGCGGGGCCGCAACGGTGCAGGCCCGATTCGTACTTTTTGCCAAATTTCGAGAACGTCAGCAAGGCCCCGTAGAGCGGCAGTGCGACCTGGCCGCCGTGCGTGTGGCCGCAAAGGTATAAATCAACACCCAGGCCGTTGACGTCCTCGATCAGGTCGGGCGTGTGGAAAAGAAACAGGTTGAACCGGTCGTCCGGGAGTCCTTCCAGCAGCGCCCGGCACGCAGGCGCACGGTCGATGCTCAGGCCGGAAATGCAGATTTCCTCGCCGCCCTTGGCAACGACGACGCTGTCCTGACGCAGGAGCCGAAAGCCGGTGCCTTCGACCATGTCGAGTTGCGGCCAGTGCCAGACCTCGAAGTTGCCCTCCACGGCGAACTTGCCCAGCGGAGCTTCGAGCCGTCCCAGAGTCTGCCGCAAGCGAGGCAAAGCCGACGGATCGTTCAGGAAATCGCCCGTGGCCACCACAACATCCGGCTTAAACCCGTTGACGATCTCGACCATTCTCTCTTCGTTGCGCGGCTTCCGGTCGCAGTGCAAATCGGAAATCTGCACGATCCGAAGCGACACGTCCCGCAGCCTGGGCGTGGGAATCGTCACCCGGTTCACGTCAAGCCAGGAAGGCTCGATCAGGTAGCCGTAGAGCATGCACATCACACCGACGGCCGCGAGGACATGCACGAAGAGAACGGCCTGTCTGTGCCGCGGGTTTTTCTTCTCGCGCCGGCGGATTCGCTTCCAGACCGTACGCGAGAGCCAGATCGCCTCAAAACCGTAGATCGAGAGGATTACCAGCACGAACAGGGCGACGGACACTTTTTCCTGCAACATCATCGTCATCTATTCGGCCTTGATAATCCCCTCGTTGGTCACGTCCTCGGCGATGCGCTGCCCCGGCTCGACGACGAGGAACTCCTCGTCACTCCACAGACCATCGACGAAGCGCTGCATCAGGCCCGAGTCACCACGCAGCTCATCGTAGTTCCAGCCGAGGAAGTCCGCGCACTCCTTCGTGTAGGCCTTGTAGTCGTCCGCATCGACCAACCCCCAGTCCACGTAGGTGGCCCAGTCGTATTCCTTCATCCAGGTCTGCTCGACCTCCATCAAATACTGGGCGTTGTCCGGGCCGTATTTCTCGGTGTACTCGGCGAGCAGCAACTCGTACCGTTGCCGGCCGGGCTGCTTGCCCGATTCGATCCAGCCGGGGCTGTACCAGTAGATGCCGCGGTGCGAATCGAAGTATTGCTGGTATCGTTCCTTGGCCCCGAGCAGGAGCGTGATGCAGTCATGGCCTCGCGGAATGACGACGGGAATCTCGGCGGTCAGGCCGACCGTTCCGTTGCTGCACAGGCCGTACCCGAGCAGCGACGCGTCAAAGGGCCGGTCCTGGATGTCGCGCGTCTGCCGCAGCGCCTTTTGCACCTCCTCCCGCAGCCGGTCGGGCGTATCGTGCAAGCCCTGCTCCATCAGCACGATGTCCACCACGTTCGGGGAACGGGCCGCACAATAGTAGGCCTCTCGTTGCAACACCTTACACACAATCAACTGCAAACGCAGCGTTTTACCATTTCCTGGGCCGCCACGGCCGGTTTGACTCATGCATTTCCTTTCCAATCGTATACCTTACACTACCGGCGGCGCGGCCTATTGGTTCTGCAGGACCTCGATCATGGCGGCGATATTCTCCGGCTTTGCGTCTCCCGGAATATCGTGCGAGGGCGAGGCGATGTAGCCGCCGTTTTCCCCCACCACGTCGATCAGCTTTCTCACCTCGTCCCTGACCTGCTGCACCGTCCCGAAGGGCAACGTCCTCTGGATGCTGATGCCGCCGTAGAACGTCAGCGTGTCGCCGTACGCCCTCTTGACCTCGAAAACATCCATGACCTCGGGCTGGAAGGGATTGAAGATGTCGAGGCCGCACTCGATCAGGTCGCCAAAGACCTCGTCGACCTTGCCGCAGCAGTGCAACATCGTGACTTTACCCCTGGATTTCACGAGGTCGCACATTCGCTTGAATCGCGGCTTGATAAACTCGCGCCACAGGTCCGGGCCCATGAGCAGGCCCTGCTGCTGGCCCCAGTCGTCGCCGAACCGGAAGATATCCACGTCGTGCGCGCATGCCTTGTCGATGATCCGCAGGTTAAACTCCAGGATGCGGTCGAGCAGTGCGTGCGCGAAATCTCTGTCGGCCGCCATCGCCATGAGGACGTTTTCCATGCCGGCCAGCGTCCAGGCCCGCTCGAAGAGCGAAAAGCCCAGGCTCACCAGAACCGCCGTGTCCCGGCCGGCGGTGATCTCGTCATCGAACGAGTCATAGCGGGCCGGGTCGTCGGGGTCGGGGAACGCAAAATCAGCCACGTTGTCCGGTGTAACCAGACGGTTGCACACGACGCCGATGTCCTTGTCGACGTGCCGGTCCCAATGCACGCCGAATTCATCCGCCCAGATATCCGGAGCCACTTCCGCAAAGCGCGCCCCCGGCGGATGCGGCCGCAGCCAGGTAAAGCAATTGCCCAGCTTCGACTCGAAATCGGCGTCTCCGTAATACGCGGCCATCTTCGCCCGGGCCGGCACCGTGAAGCGGATGTCATAGGGAACCCTGTCGGGTTGCTGATGCTTCAATGCAGTCAAAACGCGTTCTCTCTCGGTCACGTCACCGTCCTTTCGTCGCGCCCGTCATCCCTATGGCTTGCACGATTTGCAGGGCCTCTTTCCATCCTGCAGCGCCTCCTCACGGGTGCGATAGCCCACCCGATTGTGCGCGGCGATATTCTGCGCCCAGCGGCAGTCGGCCCGATGGAAGACCGTACTGCTGCGCGAGGCCACGAACGGATAGGAAACGGACGCCTCGCTTTCGGCCTCTTTCACATCCTGGCGCGCGGCGTTGCCCGGATCGGCTGATTCCCGGGCCCCGGCGGCCGCGCGGGGGCGCAATCGCTGCGCGGCCCGGTACGCACCTCCGAACGCTGCGGCCTGGGTCACGACGGCGGAGGCAACGGCGTCCGGGACGTTCTCCTTCGGCACCACCTTCATGACGGGCCGAAGCCGCCAGACCTCCGCCTGCACGTGCCGGTCGCCATCGGTCACAAACGTCACGACCCGGCGCAGCGACGTCTGCACCCGCACCACGTAGCTGTTGCAATCGGGCACGGGAACGCCCTCGATCCCCACGACGAGCCTCGGGGTCAGGCCGGTCTTGCATTCGACGTGCCTGACGCCCGCTTCGCCCGCCCGGGCGATCACTTGGGCGCGAAGCCGGGGCAGGTCGACCAGCGACCCGATACGCCTGTCTTCGTACGTTGTCACCACGGCGCAGAGTTCGTTTACATCCGCCAGCGCCTCATGGCCGGCAATCAGCCACCCGGTGTCCGGAACGTCGGGAAGCTCCCCCGCCCATGCGGTCGCGCCCGTCACGAGAGCGATCAGCAACGCCACAACCGGCAAACACGCGTGAGTTCTCATGCTCTCTCCCTTCTGTCGTACTCGCCTGCAACATCATGATGCGCTCGCCGTCCCGACACGGTGATCCCTCGCTACGCCGTGCCGAGAGCCTCGGCGACCGCCGCTTTCATCTTCGCCAGGCCCAGCTTCGCCACTTCCAGGGGATCTTTCTCCCAGTACACGGGGCTGAACAATTCGAGCGAAAGCACGGCCCGACTGCCGTTGTCCCGCAGGTCGCGCAGGATTTGCGTCAGCGGCGCGATCCCGTCGCCCGGCATGACGCGATCGCGGTCGCCGATCGTCTCCCGTGGCGGATCGGCGGGATAATCGTTCAGATGAAACACCTGGACGGTCCGGGCGCTGAGCATCTTGAGCCCGTGAAAATCGGAGCCGCCCTTGTAAATGTGATAAACGTCGGGCAGCAGACACGCCTTGGGATGGCCGCTCTCGAGCACCACAAACATGGATTGCCCCAGACGATGCAGATTCTTCGAGGAGCCCCAGACCTCGATCTGGGGAACGACGCCGATGGCGTCGCCCGCCTCCAGCAGCGCGTGGTATCGCTCGGCGGCCTTGAGCAAGTCCAACCCGGGCTCCCGCGTCGCCCCGGCCGGCGGCGCCGCGATGCGCTTGCCTCCGATCCGCGCCAGCAGGTCCATTTCGCGTTTGCTCTGCTCGAACGCTTTCGCCCGCTCGGCGTCGTCATCCACGATCCAGCGTGAGAAGGAAATGGCGCTCTCCACCGTCAGGCCGTGGTCGACGATGCGCCGGCGCAGGTCCCGGAGATCGCCCCCTCCCCTGGCGTAGGCATCGACGCCATGGACCCACGGCTCGATGGCGTCGTAGCCCGCCTTGGCGGCGATTTCGACCTCTTTCTCGATGCCGAGCTTCTGGCCGCGGATGGTGCTGGTATTGAGACAGTAGCGAAACGGACATTTCGACCCGCCCGCGGCCGGCCGGGCGCCGGCGGCCGTCTGCGTGCCGCGCGCCAACATGGCCGTCCCGAACGCCGCACCGGAGGCCGTCACAAAGTTCCGCCGGGAAAGCTGACCCTCTGTCATGGTTGACTCCTCAATCCCCATGTCGTAACTGACCTGTGTATCTGGACTTTTGCAGCTCAAGCGATCAGGGCAAAGGCGTCGGTGACGTTCATCCCTTCGGTGATTCCCAGATCCCTGGCCCTCTCGTTCGCCTTTACGATCTTGCGATTCGGAAATCGCTCGAGCGTGCCGATGGGATTGTCCGGCGTGCTCTCGACCAGGGCCGCGGCCACCCCGTAGCGCTCGCACGCATCGACGTCGATAGCCGGACAGGCGAGAAATCCCTTCGAGCCCGTCACCATCAAAACGTTGAACCCCGACCACTTCGTCTGCACCCCCTCTACCAGACCGTTCGGCGTCCCATACGTTCTCGTGTGCATTTCCATCGGCGCCGCTCCTTCTTCAATGCGTATCTCACGGAACCCCGGGCCGGCCAGCGTTTAGACCGGCGTGCCGAGCTGCTCCTGGATTTCGCCCAGCTTCTCCTCAAGGATCTCCTGGCTCCGGGCTTCCACGTTCAATCGCAACAACGGTTCGGTATTGCTCGGCCGACAGTTGAACCACCATTCCTTAAACCCGATCGTCACACCGTCCAACTGGTCGACCTGGCCGTCGCTGTAGCGCCGGGCCAGCTCGTCCATCTTCGCCTGCTTGTTTTCCACCTTGAAGTTGATCTCACCGCTGCTGGCGTAGCGTCGCAACGGCCGGATCAGCTCGCTGAGCGGCTCGTCCTTTTCGCTGATGACGTTCAGCGTATGCACCAGCGTAATCACTGCTGAGTCTGCGTAATAGTTCTGTTCGTAGTAGAAGTGGCCGGACAGCTCGCCGCCAAAGACAGCGTGCGAATCGCGCATCGCCTTTTTCATGAAGGCGTGCCCCACGCGCTCGCGCCGCGGCGTGCCGCCGTGCTTGATGATCTCTTCCATCACGACGCGGCTGCTGCGCAGATCGTACACGACGGCCGACTTCGGCTTCCGCGCCAGGAAATACGGCACCAGCAGCGCCGTGATCAGGTCGCAGCTCACCGTCTCGCCCCTCTCATCGACCATCATCATGCGGTCGGCGTCGCCGTCGAAACAAATCCCGAAATCGCAGTTCTGCTTCTTCACCGCCGCCTTGACCTGCGAGAGGTTCTTTTCTACCAGCGGATCGGGGTCGTGCTTGAACTTGCCCGTGTGCTCGAAGTTGATCTCCACGATCTCAATCGGCGCATCGTGGAACAGCAGGGGCACGATCTTGCCCGCCATGCCGTTGGAGGCGTCAATCGCCACCTTCTTCTTCTTGACGTTGGGCGAGAGAAACTGCAAGACGTGTTTCTTGTACTCGCTGATGAGGTCCTGCTGCTTGAACGAGCCGGTCGCCTTGCCCTTGGTGTGCGGCAGCGCCACCGCCATGTGCTTGATCTCTTTGAGCCCGGTATCGCCGCCGATCGGCACAGCTCCCCGACCGGAAACCTTGAAACCGTTGTATTTGGCCGGGTTGTGCGAAGCGGTCACCTGCACGCCCCCGCAGGTTCCCAGGTGGTTGACGGCAAAGTACATCTGCGGCGTGTCGATCATCCCGATGTCCACCACGCCCACGCCGGTCGAGCGAATCCCGTCGCTCAGCGCCTTGGCAAGACCCTCGCTGTGGGTTCTCATATCCCGCCCCACGCACAACGCTTTCGACCGTGCCTGGCCCCGTTCGAAACCGCTCATCAGGGAAGGCAGATACCGCGCCGTGGCACAGCCGATCTTCCACGCTGCTTCTTCGTCAAGTTGATCGGGGTAGAGGCCCCGGATATCGTACGCCTTGAAAATTGCCGGATCCATCAAAGCTCACTCCTTTGGTTCTGTATCCTGTTCGGTCCACCGCGGCACGCATCCGGCCGCGTTTTCAAAAGTTACCTACTATACCGTAGCCCTACCGCCGACGCAACCCCCCGCCCCACGGCCTTCAGAACCCGCTTCTCGAGCCGAAAACCACAATGCCCGTCCGCCCCAGCTTGACTGTAGTAAACTACGTCGGTATGATATAAGGACATTTGAAACAGTGGCATCGCTCTGGAAAAAGGAGGAGGATCAGCTACGAGCCGGTTCACTACACGCGCGATTTTGACGCTTTCGATGTGCGCTCTTGCCGCCCCGGGGGCCGCGTTTGGGAAAGACGGGGGCCAGCGGGAGCGAATACGCCGGATCTGCGAGGCCATGCAGGAGCGGCTGGGCCGTATCTGGAACATTCAGTGCACATAGCTCCACCGGCGAATGCGGCAGGGAGAGATCGTGTCCGGCGCCCGTCGCATACGACTGGCCGGCGATGCGAATCCGCGGCTGACTGGGAACGAGGGCGGCGGCTCCGGCACCCTGGTGCAATTCCTCAGAGACCCGGGCAACCGGATCGGCGTGCCCGTGACATCCGAGTAGCCGCGTCGCACGCGCCTCTACACCGATGATCGCCACACCAATGTGAGCCGAAATGCGCACGTGGGACTTGCCACGAGTTGCGAAGCATGTCATTCTATCGCCAAAGGAGTAGACATGATGATCGCAATTTTGGCTCGAACACTCTGTAGTTTCGCAATGACACTGGCGTCGGCGTCGTCGCAGGAAGCGGCGCGGTTTCCCGTGGACACCGCCGGCGCGTATTACACGGTGCAGGTCCTGGCGGCGCCGGCTGAGAACGAGCAGGCCATGCGGGACACGTACGAATCGCTGCGCGACGGGGGACGTCTGGTCTATTACACCCCGGCTCGCGTGGGCGAGCGACGTTACCTGAGGCTGCGGACCGGGCTGTTCGCCAGCCGCACGCAAGCGCAAGCCCGCGCCCGGCAGATCAAGAAGGAGAACGGCTTCGATGGCTTCGTGGCCCGCGCCGGTGTGTTCGTGGATTCTCTCGACCGCGGGTTTCAGGTAATCACGACGCCCAGCGGCATCTGGCGCAAGATCGGCCTATCGGCCACGGAGCTCTACCATTTCCCGTCCTGCTCCAGCGCCGCGCCGGACTGCCCCGCCCGCATTTCTCCGGCCGGGACGCATATCGCGTTCTACCACGACAACAAGATCATGGCCATCAATCTCAACACCGCCCGCGCCACGACCCTCCGCGAAGGCACGCACCCGGACGAGCTTCTCCACAGCATCGTGCGCTGGTCGCCTGACGGTGGGCATATCGCCTACCTCGATGCAGTCGCATGGGAGCGGCCCACGCGCTTGTGGGTCATGCGGGCCGACGGCACGAACAACCGCTGCCTGGTACGCGACGAAACCGGGCAGACCCGGGTCAAGTCCTTCCTCTGGCATCCGCGCGAGAACAAGCTCTTCTACGTGGCCGGCCCGACGCACGGGACCGTATCGGTCGGCGGCAGCCTCTATTGCACCGACCTGGCCGGCGACCGAAAGAAGGTCGTGCCGGCCGACATCGAGAACGGGGAAGAAGTCTTTCGCGAATTCCGCATCGCCGACGGCACCCTCTACTACAAGATCGCTCGTTTCGACGAGGACCGTCAGGAGAAGCAGTACACGCTGCGAACGCTCGACATCGGCAGATCGGCCGCGCAACTGAAATGACGCCCACCGGGAAGGAAAATGCTCATGAAGACAGGCGGAAACAAACGAAACGTCTTTCCGATTGTCCTGGTCATAGCGGTGGCAACCGCCATCACGGGTGGCACGAGCCCCGTTCAGGACACGGCGCTTGCGACCCAAGGAGACCCGGCCGCCTCGCTCAAGCCCTTCGGGACCATCGGCAAGGAGGTTCGACCGTTTCAGCCGGGCCGGGAGGCCGAACTGTTCCGCCACGAGGGACGCGGCTGCCTGACGCACATGTGGTTCGGCGGTAACTTTCCCAACTACGGCAAGACCCGCCTGCGTATCTACGTGGATGGCGAAACCGCCGCCGCCATCGACATGGAGCTGATGATGGGGCACGGGATCGGCTTCCAGGACGCCGCCTCTCCCTGGGGCGTAGCGCGAATCGGCAAAACGGGACACCCCAGCGGCATCTACAACACCTACCGCATCCCCTTCGGCAAGAGCGTGCGCGTCACGGCCGAGCTGGCCGAAGGCGAAAAGGGCAATCCGCACATCTGGTGGATCATCCGCGGCGTGGAGAATCTCCCGGTCGAGATCGCCGGCGTGACGCTCCCGGCCCGGGCCCGCCTGCGGCTCCACAAAAAGGAAAACTACACCGCCCAGCCTCTGGAGGAATTCAATCTCTGCAACACCCGCGGCGCCGGCGTCTTGTATCAGGTGACCATCGCCGCCCGCAGCGAGAATTTCAGCTACCTCGAAGCGTGCATGCGGGCCTATATCGACGGCGCCGAGAAACCGCTCTGGCTCTCCTCCGGCCTGGAGGACTACTTCCTCGGGACCTACTACTTCAACCGGGGACGCTACTACACCCCGGTCGCGGGCCTGACGCACAAGGACGACAGCGACCACAGCTTTTCGGCCTACCGCTTCCACGAAGACGATCCGATCTTCTTCGAGAAGGGCTTGCGCCTGACCTGCCGCTGCGGCGAAGAGATCGACGGCAAGGTCTTCCACAACCCGAAGAAAACAACCTACAGCACCTACACGTGGATCTACGAATGGTGAACCACCGGGCCCAGTTCAATCCTGGAAGACACACTCCCTAAGGAGGCTCTGAGGTGAAAGAAAGGGTAATAACATGAAGGGACACATTCTGGTTCCCATCCTCGTGATCGCATGTCTGGCGGCACCGGCATGGTCGGACAGCCGCCTGCCCGTGCCGATAAAGATCAACGGCAAACCGGCGCAACTTAGCATCGACACCGGCGCGGAGCGAACGTGCCTTTTCGACGCGGGCGCCCGACGCCTCGGCCTTCGGGTGACTGCTCCTGACCCCAACATCAAGGCCGCGCCCGGCCGCGTCGTCGCCGGTCGAACGGAAGAGTGCACGCTGGAAATAGGGAATTCGAGCGCCCAAGGCCGGCTGTCCGTCGTCAGCCTTCCAGGCTACATCAAACCCGGCACAGACGGCGTGATGGGCTGGGACCTCCTGGGCAATAGGATCGTCGAGATGGACGGGCCCGGTCGACAGCTACGCATCCGCGATCACCGTACGTTCGACGTCTCCCAGCGCGGCCTCGCTGCGCTCGGCCGCAACCAAAAGAGTGAAGGTATCCTC
>CAYPZL010000045.1:0-33295 GCA_964415045.1 uncultured Pirellulales bacterium
CAGAGCCTTTTCAATTCTCACCGGCATAGCCGGTGGATTACAGATTTATGTTCAGTTCCCATTCGGGAGCAAGCCCGAGACGGGACTGAGGACGGGTACCGCCGCGCGCAGGTGCGGCGCGAAAGGAGCCGGTGTGCACGGCACACGCTACGCGACGAGACCAATAATCAATAGTAAATCATCCTTACTCAATTCCAACGCCGGCCGACGCTTCGACACCGACACCGGACTCTACTACTACCGAGCCCGCTACTACACCCCCTACATCGGAAGATTCCTCCAAACCGACCCTGCTGGAGACGGTATGAACCGGTATGCCTACTGTCGGAATAATCCAGCGGCGTTTACTGATCCCAGTGGCCTAACGCCCAAGTACCTCGGCTACTCGGTTCGATTGAATACGATATGCTGGCCGGGAGAGGGAATGCGTGCGTATGGTATCGTTACGACTATTCGCTGGAAGGATGACGGAGACGAATACTGTAGAGACTTCTATAGTCCGACTTGGGAGGCTTGGGTAAGTTCGATGGCAAGCGATCATTCCTATACACAGCTTTTTATCGATCCGAAGAAAAGCGGCCCCGGCTGGGAGTTGATAGACGAAAAGAACTCCACTTCAGACCTGGCGAAAAGGGAGGCATATTGGGCCGTGAGAGCGCTGGTGGAAACAACTATACTTCCTCGAGATGCGCTCCAGTACCTGATAGACCGCTCCATGCATATCCACGCATTGGGGCAGGTAGAGATAGAAAATGGCATGCGTTACGGAGGACTTAACAGGGTCAGGTGGTCGATGAATGTCACGGGGAGATGGTCCTGTGACGCCTACAAGAAAAGGGGGGAAGAGTGGCCGCTGGTGATGAGCCCGATTGCAGGGCTCGCACACGAACTGATGCATGCTTGGCTGACACACCGCCACAATGTTTCCAGCAGAATTGTACAGGAAGCGTACGCCATCGCAGTGCAAAACCTGGCCATGGATACCCTCCGTGGGTGGCACCCGGAGTGATATGACGACACGTACGGCTGGGGGGACTATGATTGCCATAGGCCAAATCCCTATGGCGGATGGGTGCTAGGCCGGCGGGGAGGCTTAGATTGGTATCCGGAGTAGTCGCAACGGACGGTTACTGTATAGCAGCCGATGGGCGAGAAGTCATCGTGATATGCAGGCAAAGGAGACTGGGCAATGGATGGTCGGGCATACTTAGCTGTCGCATTGAGCCTTTGGGTATCGGTGCTATCGAGTGGTACACAGGCTCCAAACAGGAGGCCAGCGGAGGCAGACGCGGAGATTCCGGGCCTTTCCATTACTCTCGGCACGCTATCAATCACGAGCGAGAAGGTGATTTTGCGATGCGAGATCAGGAATGATAGCGAGGATGATGTTTGGATATACGCGGAGGGACCGGAAGATCGCCGTCTGCCTCGAACAAAGAGAAGCGTGGTATTCGTGGGCACTGACGGCGGAACGTTGATGGTTCTCAGGCGGATGAAGCGCCCTGTTTACAATGAGCCCCCAACAGGGCCTTTCCTGGAGCCTTCGGCTGCGTACAGGCGTTTGCGGGCCGGACAGTGCCGCGCGGAAAGTATGTCGGCTGAGTTGCCGATCGACGACTGGCTCGACATGATCGACCGAGGTTTTACGCAAGCGACAGACTCAGGCGTGCGTACCACCGAGCGGCTTGTCTTCGAGATAGGCTGCTACACGGCGCGGAGTCTCAAGACACTTATGACTTATCGGCGCGCCTGGTTCGAGGAATCGGGTGATGAGGTCAGGGTCTCTGAAAGCAACTGGTCCCGTGAGCGCGCGATCAGACTTGAGGTCGAGGGCGTTACGATCCCGTACGAAACGTGGGTCGCCGTCGGCACTCGCAAGCGGATGCGTGCCCCGCAACAAGTCCTTGAGGACATGTTCTACCGTTTCTCACTTGGCTTGGAAGAATACCGCGTAGCCCAACGGCTCTTCGCCATCGATGAATCCTTGCTGAACGCAAAGGGCCGGCAGATGAGAGATATGTATGTCCAGGTCGCCGAGGGTAAGCTCACTTCTGCCGAGTTGGTTCGAGATCTGCACGCGATTGGCAGTGAAGGCGAACGGGAGCAGTTGCTCGGTGAACTTGAGCGGGCGCAGGCCGCAGCAGACCAGGAAATACAGTCGCAGGTCGCTGACCTGCTGGGCCGCGCCAAACGCCTTGATGGTCCGGCCGAAGGCCTGAAGGCTCTCGACCTGCTCCGTGAGGTGCTGGCCATAGACCCGTCTCACGACGAGACCTTTGATCTGATGGAGAAGATCAGTGCGTACTATCGAGGGAAGATCAGGGCCAATTCGATAGGCATGGAATTGGTTTGGATTCCCGCCGGTGAGTTCGTCATGGGCAAGGAAGGCCATCTCGAATTACCACGCCACACGGTGAGAATCAGCGGAGGCTTCTGGATGGGCATTCGTGAGGTCACTTGCGGCGAATATCAAGCGATCATGGGTGAGAACGCCAATGCGGCCGACGCGACCGCAACCGCTGTGCGAGACGTATCGTGGCATGATGCACAGGAGTTTTGTCGCCGGCTGGGCGAGAAGGAGGGCAGAAGCTATCGGCTGCCGACCGAGGCGGAGTGGGAATATGCGTGCCGGGCAGGCACGTCCACGGATTACTGGTGGGGTGACGATCCCGAAGCGGACCCATGTACGCCCAACCCCTTTGGTCTGCTCGCCATGCATCGCGGGGTGGCCGAGTGGTGCCAGGATGTAGCTGGTCCTGCGTACTACGTTGCGAGCCCAACATTGGATCCGCAGGGACCGTTTGATGAAAACCGAAGGGTCCGCGTCTTTCGCGGGGGACGTCGATCTGCGCGGTATGCCGGCAACAAATACCCTTCTTACTATTGTGACGCAACGGGCCCCGAAGCAAAGTATGACAACTTAGGCTTCCGTGTCGTGCTGGAATGTTCCCATGCTCTGGATCAGCAGTCACTAATCTCGACATGTGAAGCGCCGGATTGCCAAGGCCTATGACGGGGGAAAACCGGGGACAGTCACGAATGGCGGTCCGTTAAGGATATCAAAGAAAGAGGGGCGCATTAAGACGCCAAGTGCAACAAGGTCGGTAGTGACCATAGCGAGCCGACCGGTAAGTACTTCTGGTTCTGATCTCTGGGGGCTCTGCCCCCAGGCCCCCGGGATTTTCCGCATTGGACCAGAGACAGGATAGAGGGTCAGGCGACGTGGTATAGAGACAACGTCGCCCCTGCCCCTGGATCGTGACAGCGCTCGGGTTGCCTCCCGGCAGCGCCCTATCCTCCGCCACGACGTGTTCAGTGTATCAACGCCTGGCCGGCGAGGGCAAGGGCTATCCCGGCGGTCTGGGATGGAAAACCTCGAAGGGGCTTCGGAAGCCGAGGCACTTCCGGGGCCGGTGGTTCAACGCGCGGACATGGGCTTGGAGTTGCCGGTCCGTGACTTTCGCCAGATCGGTGGCCTTGGGCAGGTACTGACGTAAGAGTCCGTTGGTGTTCTCATTGGTTCCCCGTTCCCAGGAGTGGTACGGATGGGCGAAGTAGATCGGCAGGTCGAGTTTGCGTTCCAGTTCGAGGGGCCGGGCGAACTCGCGGCCGTTGTCCAGGGTCAGGCTCCGGCGTTTCTCGACGGGCAGTCTACGAATCGGCCGATTGAGAGCCAGCCCTGAGCTTGTGAGGGCAAGATGACTGGCGTAAGAGCGAAAATCTGCATCATTGAGGACAGATCACCGGTCGAGGTGCGTCGAAAAACTACCGAACTCCTCGATTTTAGGCCAATCAACGTGTCTTCGGGGCTTTCTGGGAGGCGTATTGGCCGTGTTGGTGACCGGCCGTATTGAAATCGAGGCCCCGATTGTGGTATTATTGACGTTCGTGCAGGAGTAGCAGTTATGGCGTTAAATGGCAAATCCCGGTAAAAGAGAAGTTTGATGAATTCAAAGAACGAAATGCACACTAGATAGCATGTCACACTTTGGACAGATGCTCTTCGGGGGGCTCTTGTGCCCGGTATTCACCGTTGAATTACTATCTGAACTTTTGCAAAATGGAGATTAGGCTTATATGAGAATCACGGTTGCACTTCAGTTGGCACTGTTATTGACGGCGTTCGGCACGGCTCGGGCCTCCGAGGGTTTTCCGGCCTTCACATGGGACCGTGTGCCGCTCTACGCACATCTCGGCATAGGGGACGGGCTCGATCCAAACCAGTGCAACTTCCTCGCCGACCATTTCAGCCTCATCACATTCACCGGCGGAGTCGTCCACATGGGCAGTGTCGAGCCGAAGATCGCCGCCGCCGCCCGAACCATCAAGAAACGCAACCCCGCCGCCAAAGTCCTGTTCTACTGGGCCTCTGACATGCCGAAAAAGCAGTGGAAGATCTCCAACGCCACATTCCCCAAAGACGGCATCCTAACCTCTCCCGGGCAGGGCAAGAACGCCAGACGCAACTTCAACGTCTGCCGCCCGGACGTACGTAACTGGTGGTCCGACATCGCCGCAAAGGCCGTAAACGACTACTCGTGCGACGGCATCTTCGTCGACGGCGCCACCGCCGGTCGCCCCGACGGCCCCTGGAGCCGCCAGTTCGGAAAGGAAAAGGCCGCCGAAATGGACCAGGCCGTCTTCGCCATGCTGCGACAGGCACGCGAAAAAATGGGCCCCGGCAAGCTTATCATCTTCAATCCCCTTCACGGCCAATCCGAAAAACAGCCCCCACTCGGCGAGCAGTACCTGCCAGTAACCGACGGCGCAATGATGGACGACTTCGACCGAGCGGCAAACGTCAGACAGCAGAGCAAGGAATACCTTGTCAACGAACTCGAACAGATGCGCAAGTCCGCCAAAGCCGGTAAGGTCATCGTCTTCAAGGCCTGGCCCGGCTTCACCTGGTGGAGTGACAAGGAAATCATGAAAAAGCCCCACGCCCAACAGTACCGCGTTGCCGCCGAGCGAATCACGTTCCCCCTGGCCTGCTTCCTCGTGGCCGCCGAGGAAAACTGCTATTTCTGCTACACATGGGGCTGGCTCGGCAAGTACGGCACCTTCGACTGGTATCCCGAGTTCGACAAGCCGCTCGGACCGCCCGCCGGCGAGCCCATCCGAAAGGGCTGGACCTACCAGCGACAATTCGCCCACGCGTCCGTCTCCGTCGACCTGGAAAACAAGACCGCATCAATAGACTGGAAATAGCGTCCCGACACGCCGGTCCCATCGACTTCGCCCGCCAGGTCCAGCCCGTCTTCGACAGATACTGCGCGTCATGCCACAGCGGCCTCGACCCGGCGGCGGGAATCGATCTGTCGGCCGACAAGACGCGATTCTTCAATAAGGACGAGTTTCAGGGCCCAGTCGATCTCCGATTTCTCGCTGCCGCGGGGGAAAGGGGGGAGGGGGATTTGGGCTTTTTCGTTGGGCGTCACCGTTTCGGCGGGGTGCCATTGGCCTTTGCGGGGGTTGAACCAGGTGGTTTTGTAGGCCGCGCCGGGAAGGGCGCCGGAGAGGGTGGCTCGGGGGCAGGCCATCTCGAAGTAGAGCATGAAGAGGTGCTTGTCGTCGGTTCGGACGGCGTAGGCCCAGCCGACGAAGTCTCTCTCGGGCCCCGACCGGTGAGGCTCGAGAAGCTCGTTATGCGGGACGAGGTCCTGGTACTTGCGACCTTCGGACAGGATGAAGCGGGCTAAGTGCCTCATCTGGTCGGCCGAGTCCCAGCGGACGACCTCCCAGATGTGCGTCTTCGCCTCGGGCTCGACGTTTCCGCCCCACATGCCGCCGTCCCAGCCGCCGGCGCCGTAGATATGGCCTCCGAGGCCGCCGGAGAGGACGCTGCCATACATGGCCGAGCGGCAATAGAGGGCCGAGAGCAGGCTCCCGCCCGGCGCGCCGGCCTGCCCGACGGAGTTCATATCCTTCTCCCAGGCGGGCCGCTCCATGCCGGCGTAATAGGGCTCGCCGTTGATGGCAGGCACGGCCGGCTCGGTGCGGAAGATCTCGGTCAGCAGCGCGTAGCTGTTGTGCGTCCGCTGCCAGTTGCCGATCTGGTGGAAGGTGAGCCACTTCGCGTTGTCCGTGTGCCCGAAATTGCGCAGCGACGACGGATTGGAATTGCAGCTCACCGGCGTCCCGAACGGCGGCGGGCCGTACTCGTCGATGACCGCGTTGGCAGCCACGTTCCAGTCGGCCGACGCGATGGTATTGCCGGGCGAGTCGAAATGGATCGGGCTAAAGAGGCACATGTTGGCCTGGTACCGGCTCCAGATGTACTGGATGTAGCGCGTGTACGAGGCGGGCCAGTCGTAGTACTTCTTCCAGGCCCGGCCGATGTCCCGGCGCGAGACCTCGATAAACGGCATGAACCCGTGGGCGTTGAGGTAGTCGATCTTGCGGTCGACGCTCTGGAAATACGCGGGGTTGATGCGATCCAGGTCGGGGAAGACCTCCTCGAAGCCGGGCACGCGACCGGGGAAGAAGAACGGCAGATTGCCCCGCTCGTCGTGCATGCCCTTGGCGCTGCGGGTCGGGGCCTGCTTCCAGGCCGAGCGCAGGACGGTGCCGTCGGCGGTGCGCAGGGTGGCGGGCCGGCCGTCGTTGGCCCAGTTGGGAAAGGCCGCGATCATGGCGATGCAGTTGTAGCCCTGCTGCTTGCGAAAGCGCACGTAGTCCTGGAAGCCCGCGTCGGGGCCGGGCGGCAGGGGCTCGCCTGCGTCGCGCCACGGATAGCGGAACGTCCCGACCGACCACCAGGTGTCGCCGAGCAGAAAGTACGGCGTGCCGTCGGCGTACTCGAAGGCGTGGCCGTTGGCCGTGGCGCGGACCATCCCGCGCCGACAGGGATTTTCGGCCTTCTCGGCCGCCGACCAGGCGACGGCGTGAAACGTGCCCTCGCGACCGTTCAGGCCCGCGTCGTCCTGGTTCGAGCCGCTGACCCAGCGCCACTCGCCCGGCGCGGTCGCCAGGACGCGGACGCGGTAGGTCTTGCCACCGTCCCAGAAGCCATAACAGCGCTTCGCGAATCCCGGCCCCGTCAAATCCACCCAGACGGCCACCTGCGTGTAGGGATTCTCATAGTCGCCGCGGGCCTCCAGGGTTATCTCGACCTTCTCCCAGACGTGACGGGCCGATGCGTCCGTTGCCGGGGCCGCCGACAATCCAAACACCGTGACAAGCCACAGCCATACGATCGTGGTACGCGCAGCACGTTTCTTCATAACGCCCTCACTGAGATCTTCGTATCTGTGAGCACAAACGCGTGGGTCAATCCCGGCGCGCCGGGACGGCCATCGCACGGCCCTTCTGTAACGATGCTGACTTCTCTTTCTCTGCCCGGATGCTTCACTTCGTTCAGCATGACAACCCTTTGATGAGTTGAGACGGGGCACCAACGCTGGCATTTTAGTTTGCCGGGCGAGGCAGGACAAGCTACAATCGCGGGGTGATTAAGAGAAGAAAGACAAGTCAGGTTCACGTGGGCCGCGTCCGGCTCGGCAGTTCCGCTCCCGTCGTCGTGCAATCGATGACGAAGGTGCCGACGACGAACGTCGCCCGTTGCGTCAGGCAGATCAAACGGCTGGTGGAGGCCGGCTGCGAACTGGTCCGCGTGGCGGTCCCGCGCCGGGCCGACACCGAGGCGCTGGCCAAAATCGTGGCCAAGGCCGGCATACCCATCATCGCCGACGTACACTTCAGCGCCGCGCGGGCGGTGGAGGCCATCGAGGCCGGCGCCGCCAAAATCCGCCTCAATCCGGGCAACATCAAGGACCGCAAGGACATCCATCGCATCATCGACGCGGCCAAGCTGCACAAGATCGCGATTCGCGTGGGCGTCAACGAGGCGAGCATCCGGGACCTGCGCCAGGAAGAGGTCGCTCCCGGCAAACGAACGGCACTGATGCTCACGGAAATGCGGCGCTACGTCCGCCTGTTCGAGCGCCGGGGCTTCGATCAACTGGTCCTTAGCGCCAAGAGCAGCGACACGGTGCGGACGATCGAGGTCAACCGGCGCATCGCCGAGGTGTTCGCCTACCCAATGCATTTAGGCCTGACCCACGCAGGGCTGCCCGAGGATGCGCGGGTGCCGTCGGCGGTCGCGCTGGGAGCGCTGCTGGCCGAGGGGATCGGCGATACGATCCGGGTCAGCGCCGCCGGCGATCCGGTCGTCGAGGCCGAGATCGCCAGGCAGATTCTGATCGCGCTGGGGCTGCGGGCGCGACGCGGTCCCGAGCTGATCGTCTGTCCCACGTGCGGACGGGCCGAGATCGACGTGGTCAAGCTGGCGCGGCGGGTGCAGAAGGCGCTGGCCAGGGTCGAGCACCCCTACCGCGTGGCCGTGATGGGGTGCGTAGTCAACGGGCCCGGCGAGGCGGCCGATGCCGACCTGGCGGTCTGCGCGGGCAAGGAAAAGGCCTACTTCTACCGGGACGGACGCAAAGTCGCCACGGTGCCCGAGCCCGAGATCGTACCGAGACTGCTGGAGGCGTTGTCCGAGTTGTAGCGAGTGCGAGAGAGCGCATGGGCGAACCGAAGGCGACAGGCAGGAGCGGGCCGATGCTGCTGAGGCTTCTCGTGGCGGTGATTTTCAGCGTTGCGTTTGCCTATATCGAGTCGGCGGTGGTCGTGTATTTGCGGGCGATCTTCCACCCGGACGGCTTCACTTTCCCGCTGCAGGCATTCGCCCTGACGCCGCTGGGCCGGCGCCTGCTGCTGACGGAGATCGGCCGGGAAGCCGCCACGCTCGTTCTCATCGCGACGGGAGCGTACCTGTTCGGCCGAAACCGCCACGAACGCGGGGCCTATGTCCTGGTCATCTTCGCCGCCTGGGACATCTTCTACTACGTCTGGCTCAAGGTCCTGCTCGACTGGCCGGCGACGCTGACGGATTGGGACGTGCTGTTTCTGATGCCCGTGCTCTGGGCGGCGCCGGTCCTGTATCCGGTGCTGGTCTCGCTGCTGATGTTCGCCTTCGCTATCGCTATTCTGCACCGCAGCGCGCAAGGCCGCCCGGTCGTATTCCGGGGAACGGACTGGCTCGCCTGGCTGGCCGCCGCCGTCATCATCATCGTGTCATTTTGCCAGGGCGGGACCCACGTGACGGAGCCGAACTACAGGGAGTATTTCCACTGGCCCGTGTTCGCCGTGGGATTCGTGCTGGCGGCGATCGCGTGCCTGCGCTGTCTGCGACGACCGTCCGTCAGCCCGTAAACAATGTGACGCGGGGACCGGCATTTCGGCTACGTGCGTGAGTCGGCGGTTCGGCGGGAGCGCGGCCGACGCGAGGCCCCGTTGTTCTCCCGGGCGGCGAACGACTCGAACTTCCCGAAGATCATCTTGCCGGCCGAGGTCTGCAACGAGCTGGTCACGCTGAGGACCACATTCTTGCCGATCTTGTTGCGGGCCCCCTCCACGACGATCATGGTGCCGTCGTCCAGGTAGCCGATTCCCTGGTCCGACTCCTCGCCCGGCTTGACGATGCGGACTTCCATCGTCTCGCCCGGCAGCACGACGACCTTGAGCAGGTTGGCCAGGTCGTTGATGTTGAGCACGTCGACGCCGCGGACCTGGGCGACCTTGGTCAGATTGTAATCGGTGGTCGCCAGGCGTCCGTTGTGGGCCTTGGTGAAGATCAACAGCTTCTGATCGACGCCGCGAGCCTCCTTGATCTCGGCGACGCTGGTCTCATCGATCTCGATATCGATGGTAGTGCTGTTCTGCATTTTCTTGAGCACGTCGAGCCCGCGGCGACCGCGATTGCGTTTGAGCTTGTCGGCCGAGTCGGCAATGAGCTGCAACTCGTTCAGGACGAACCGCGGCACGACCACCGGGGCGTCGAAGAGGCGGCTCTCGCACAGATCGGCGATGCGCCCGTCCACGATGGCCGAGGTATCCAGGACCAGCGGCCGGGCCCCCTTGGTCTGCTTGGCAAACTCCACGTAGGGCACCACGAAGCGGAAGTCGTCCTTGGTGCGCATGACGACGCTGACGGTGAAGTAACAAACACACATGCCCAGCATCCACTTGATGGCCGCGGCGGCCTGCTCGACCAGAGGAATGCGGAAGGTCTCGGCGATCAGGTCCACGGACAGGGCCAGGCCGGCACTGATCAGCACGCCGACCAGCAGGCCAAAGAAGACACCCGCCAGGGCGCTGAGCTTGCGCTTCGGCGTCAACACATCCAGAAGAACGAAGAAAATCGACAGGGCCACGCCGCTGATCACAACCGCCCACCAACTGGTGGAATTCTCGGCGCTGGCCAGCTCCTTGGAGGCCGCATTGGCAACCAGCACCGAGAAGACGACGATAACGAAAAGCCCTCTGAAGATCCAAAGTAACATGGTTACAGCCTCCCGATTATGACGAATATGTTATGATTGCGAGCAAACATTGTATTATAACTGTCGGCAATAATTGCATCAATCATCACACTTGCAGGATCTCCCCCGCGCCACGGTTTCGGGCCACAACCTATCCCGGGCCGGACTTCTTCCGCTCTCCATACGCATGAAAACAGCCTGGCGCGGCTGAAAAACGAGAATTATCACCTGCAAGCCCCGCCCGGCCCGGACGAGCCGACAGAAGAAATCCAGAATCAGACAAATAGAAAAAAATCCGCCTGACCGGGCACACTTGCGCTGCCCGCGCCGACACAGCGTCCTCAGCTCCTCTCCGGCCGGGCCCTGCTCGGGTCGAACGTCCGACACGCCATCGAAAAAGGGCTTTCCGACACGTCGGAAAGCCCTTCGGTGCGCTGCGATGATGCTTCACTATGCCCCTTCGGGCTTTTCCTGAGCCTCAGATTCCGGCTCGGCCGACGGCTCGGGCTGTTCTTCCGCCGGTGGCTCTACCTCGGCGCTGTCCTGAGGAGGCTCGGCCTCGGCGGCGGGTTGCTCCGAGGGGGTTTCCGCCTGGGGCTCAGGCGTCGTCTCTGCGGCCGGGGCGGGGGTTTCTTCGGCTGCCTTGACCTCGGTCTCGGCGACCGGCGCTTCCGGTTCGGCAGCAGGCTTCTCGGGCTCGGGTTCCGGCTCGGACGGCCTTCGCACCGGGACCACCAGCGTGTCGCCGCTGTGGCCTCCCGGCCCGGCCAGGTGGATCTTCGGGGGACCGGCCGGGACCACGGGAGTGGGCGTGGGCGCGATTTTCTTGGCCGGCGCGGCCTTTCCATGCTCCTCGGCCGCCCATTGAACCCGACGCAAACTCAAGCCGATCTTCCGCGCCTCCGGATCGACCTTGAGAATCTTCACTTCCACGTCGTCGCCCGGCTTGACCACGTCCTGAGGCTTGTCGATCTTGTGGTCCGCCAGCTCTGAGATATGCAGCAAGCCCTCGAGATCCTCTTCGAGCTCGACAAAGGCGCCGAAATTCGTGAGCTTGGCGATCCGGCCCTTGATGATGTGGCCGGGAATGTATTTCTCGGGAATGGCGCGAATCCAGGGGTCTTCGGTCATCTGCTTCATACCCAGCGAGATCCGCTGCTTCTCTTCGTTAACCTCCAGCACGACGCACTTGACCTCCTGGCCCTTCTGCAGGGCCTCGCTGGGATGACCGAACTTGCGGGTCCAGCTCAGGTCGGAGATGTGGATCATACCATCGATGCCGGGCTCGATCTCAAGGAAGGCGCCGAAGTTGGTCATGCTGCGAACGACGGCGTTGACGATGGTGCCGGCCGGATACTTCCGGGCGGCCACCTCCCATGGATTCGGCTCGGTCTGCTTCATGCCCAGCGAGATTTCCTGTTTTTCCTTGTTGACGCTGAGGACCACGACCTCGATCTCGTCGCCGAGATTCACCATCTCGCTCGGGTGGGAAAGCCGGCGGGTCCAGCTCATCTCGCTGATGTGAACGAGGCCCTCGATCCCGTCTTCCAAACGGACGAAGGCGCCATAGTTCATCACGTTGACGACCTTGCCCCGGACTTTCGAGCCAACGGGATATTTCTCTTCGACCGTCTCCCACGGGCTTGGCGTCTTCTGCTTGAGGCCCAGGGAAATCTTCTCGTGCTCTTTGTCGACGCCGATCACGACGACTTCGATGTCCTGATCCAGGTTCACCACCTCCGACGGATGCGAGATACGACCCCAGCTCAGGTCCGAAATGTGCAGCAGCCCGTCCAGGCCGCCCAGGTCGACGAAGACGCCGAAATCGGCGATGTTCTTGACGACGCCCTTACGCAATTGGCCGACCTCGATCTCGTTGAGGATTTTTTCCTTGCTGGCTCGGCGTTCCTCCTCGATGAGCTTGCGGCGGGAAACGACGATATTGCGGTTGTCCACGTCGATCTTGAGGACTTTGCACTCGACCTCTTTCCCGATAAACCGGCTGATGTCGCCGGGCTTACGAATATCGACCTGTGAGGCCGGGAGAAAGACCGGAACGCCGATGTCCACCAGCAGACCGCCTTTGATCCGCCGGATGACTCTGCCGCTGACGACGTCGCCTTCCTTCTTCGTGTTGATGATGTGTTCCCAGCCGCGGATGATGTCGGCCTTGCGCTTGCTCAGAAGGATCAGACCGCTTTCGGAATCCGTGTCTTCCAGCAGGACCTCGATCTCCTTGCCCGGCGCCATGTCCTCAGGGCTGCTGAACTCGTTGGCGTCCACCACCCCCTCGCTCTTCAGGCCCACCTCGACGATCACGTCGTTGCCGATCTGCGAGACGATCGTACCCTTGAGGATACTGCCCGGCAAACGCGAATCCACTTTCTTCTGGAGGATCTGCTCCAGGTACTGGCCTTCGCCCTCGCCGAACAACTCCTCGACCTGCTCTTGCAGCTTCTCTTGCGACAACCCCAACTTGTTGGCAATATTTCGATCAACCATAAACGTTACGTCTCCTGTGGAGTTTTTCAATTCGACCGGCCGGCGCTCCACATACACACCGGCAAGTCATCACGACGCTTCACAAATCTCTATGGTCGTTCACGCGTCCTGAACGCTCCTGCCCACGCAGCAGGTGATATCGGCTATCCACAGCAACTACGGGTGCTGTTCGACTTCTTCGTCGAATGCCTCCAGGCACTTGACAAATTCGTCGATGATCCAGTTCGGCGTAGACGCGCCCGCAGTTACGCCGGCCACATTTTTGCCGGAAAGCACATTTTTGTCAAGCTCATCCCAATTTTGCAAGTGAAAGGTGGCCTCGTTGTGTTTTTTGCACAAATCGGCCAGCCGGCGGGTGTTGGCGCTGTGCAATCCGCCGAGCACGAACATGATGTCCACCTGCTTGCACAGCTTGATGGCGGATTCCTGCCGCTTGATGGCCTCCCGACACAGGGTGTTAATGACCTTCAGCTCCCGGAAACTGCCTCGACCGATAGCCCCGAGCATCTTTCCCAGATGCGCGGGGCTCTGCGTGGTCTGGCAGACGATGCCGAGCTTGCCGTCCTGGGGCAGCCGGCCCAGATCCCGTTCGTCGGCGACGACGACCACGTCGTCCACACAGCCGACCACGCCCTGGACCTCGGGATGGTTCTCTTCCCCGATGATGACCACCTGGTAGCCCTCGGCCTCAAGCTGCTTGGCGAGTTGCTGCACGCGCTTCACGAGCACGCAGGTGGCATCGACGATGTGGAATCCCTTTTCCCGCAGCCGGTCCAGCTCGCGCGGCGAGACGCCATGCGATCGAATCAGGACGGTTCCCGCATCGATCTCATCGACCGAGCCGACGGTCCGCAATCCGGTTTGAGCCAGTCGCTCGACCACGTCTTCGTTGTGAATGATCGGCCCGAGGCTGTAGACCTGCTGTCGGGGATCGGCCTCGCCCAACGTCTTCTCAGCCATGCTGATGGCGTTTCGCACGCCTGGGCAGAACCCGCATTTCGCTGCAACCAGTACTTTCATAGACGCCTTTTACCTCACTGGACTTCTGCAAAATGGAGATTAGGCTTACTTTAGGGAGGAAAAATCTTCTTGATGATTTTTCCTCCCGAGAACGTAAGTGCTTTGCGTATAGGTATATAAGCCCATTCTTCAAGGAAATCACACCAACGATTTCCTCGAAGAATATAAGCCTAATCTCCATTTTGCAGAAGTCCTTTACCTCACAATCACGACGCCGGTTCGCCCGAAGCGGAAGCTATCGTCACTGCGGCGTCAACATTCGAATATCCTTGAACTGCATCTCGACGTCCTGGCTGCCGTGAAGCTGCATGCCGAGGTATCCTTCCAGGCGGCCCGGATCGTCGATCAGCTCGGCCGACTTTTTGCCGTTGACGTGGACGACGATTCGGCGTCCGTGGGCCGAGACCGTCATCCGGTTCCACTGCCCCGGCTTGAACCACGTTTTGACATCCTCGGGGCTCGGCTGGACGACCTAGGCCCGCCCGCCGGTCTCGTAGAGCCCGCCCACGTCCTTGCTGGCGTCGATCTCGGCCTGAAACCCATGCACGCCCACGCTGCCGGCGACCCGTTCGGCGCGAAAATACAGGCCGCTGTTGCCCTTGACGGCCTTGAACTTCAGATCGACGGTGAAGTCGCCGTACGGTCTCTTGCTGATCAGCAGGCCGTGGCGGGGATCGCTGCTGACGTTGGAGCCGACGATGGCGCCGTCTTCGACGTGGTATTTGGCAAACCCGCTGCGAACCTCCCACCCGTCGAGCGTGCGGCCGTCGAATAACGACTGCCACGTCACGCCCGCGAATTCGTCCTCCACCGCATCGGCGCGGACATCGCCGCTGCCGGCCGAAAGGACGAATGCGACAACCAGCACACCTGCAAAGCGATGCATCTCTCGACCCCTTTTCCTTCCCTTTCATAAGCGAATCGGGAGCGGGCGACGTCACCCGCTCCCCTCTTGTCTTCGTCGGTGTCACGACACCCGGCGCAGGACGGGAACAGCCCCGTCGTCGCCAGGCCTGGACGAGGCCGCTACTGAAGCGGCTCGACGTAGATGTTGCGGTATTCGATCTTGGCGCCTTCGCTCTGGAGGCAGATCTTGCCGCTCTTGTCGGAGCACTTGGTGCCGAGGTTCTGCAGCACGCCGTTGACCATCACGACGATCCAGTCGTCTTTGCAGATGATATCATAGGCGTTCCACTGGCCCAGCGGCTTTTCGCTGCTGTCTTTGAGCTTGACGGTGCGGCGTCCGCGGACCCGGCTGCCGCCCTTGGCGTGCTCGGCGATCTCGATGCCGCCGATGACCCAGAAATCGCCGGCGTTGCCGGAATGCAACTGGCATTCGAGGCTCTTGGGCCAGACCTTGTCCTCACCGCTCATGTGCACGAGGACACCGTTGTTGCCCGGCTTGTCCGGCCAGCGCCACTCGACGTGCAGATGATAATCGGCGTAGGCCTTGTCCGTCCGCATGTAGCCGGCGGGGCTGCCGGTACAGCGCAGCACGCCGTTTTCGACGGACCACGTGTCGTCCACGTCTTTCGACGCATCGCGAAGGTAACGCGTCCAGCCGGTGAAATCCTTGCCGTTCCAGAGCATGATCTTCTCGGTCGGAACGACCGGCTTGGCCGGAACGGCCGCCACGACCGGCGCTATCAGCAGCGAAACAACGAAACACGCACCCACAAAAGCTGTCACTATCCGCTTCATAAAGCTCCCTTTCCTTTTCAGACACGGTCCTGCTCTGTACTACTAACCTCAAACATCGTTAAGTTTTTGACAAAGATTCGACGTAAATCAATGTAACCTCCTGTCGTTGCAGTAGTTACGATAAGGCTTAGAAACGGAGTTTTTGGTTGCGGCCGAGCGCAGCGAGGCCGCGCTGGGTTGCGCCCCATCATCACACCAGCGGCGTCTTACCGGGGACGGCCACGGGTCTCATCGGCAGATCGCCGAATTCGTACTTCGGCGGACTCAGATCCAGCTTCGAGGCGTTCATCGCCCAATCCCACTTCAAAGCCCGGCCCGTGTAGGCGCTCATCCGCCCCATGATGGCGTTCATCGTACTCTCGGCCACCTGCCTGCCCTCGTTGATCGGCGAGCCGTCACGGATGCTCCGGACCAGGTCGGCCATCTCCTGCTCGTAGTGGTTGGGATCGGGCCCGTCATATTTGAAGGGCTTCTCGCCCATGATCACGCCGCGATCGACGTCGGCGACGCCCTTGGTGCCGACGACGCGTTCGGCGATGCGGTTCGTCGAGCCGTTGATCTGGCGGCACTGACTGGAGACGCGGACGCCGTTGGGATACTCGAATTCGACGGCGAAATGGTCGTAGATGTTGCCCAGGTCGCGGACCGCCCGGCCGCCCATGCCCATGCACTGCTCGGGATGGGCCTGGAGCGCCCAGTTGATCACGTCGAGGTTGTGGACGTGCTGCTCGACGATGTGGTCGCCGCTGGTCCAGGTGAACCAGGGCCAACTGCGGCACTGCCACTCCATGCCGGAGCGGCCTTCTTTCTCGTACCACGGCCAGTAGCCCAACATGTCGCCGCCGTTCCAATAGCCGAAGGCGGCCACGATCTCGCCGATCTGACCGCCGTGGATGCGCCGGATCGTTTCCTGGTATTTCTTGCTGTGCCGCCGCTGGGTGCCGGCGACGACGGAGAGCCGCTTCTGCCGGGCCAATGCGGCCGTCTTGATGACCGAGCGAATCTGCTTCGGATCCACACCGGCGGGCTTCTCCATGAACACATGCTTGCCCGCCTCCACGGCGGTCTGGAAATGCTGCGCCCGCCAATGCGGCGGCGTCGTCAAGAAGACCAGGTCCAGGTCGCACTGCACAACGTGCCGGTACGCATCGAAACCGACAAAGCAGCGGTCCGGCGTCACCTTCACCGCGGCGGGCACGTCTTTCTTGAGCTGGGCCAGCGATTGCTTCAGCCGGTCTTCGAACAAGTCGCCCATGGCCACAATTTCGACTCCCCTGGCGCCGCGCACGCAGCTTCCCAGGTCGCGCGTCCCCTGCCCGCCGCAGCCGATGATCCCGACACGGACCGTATCCGAGCCGGCCGCATACAGGCCTCCGCTTGCCCCTAAAACCGCCAGCGAAGCCGCTGAGGTCCTGATAAAATCACGACGTGTCACATTGTCCGAACTCACGTGGTTCGCCATCGCTTGTGCTCTCCAAAAACAGCCACCGATTTTCTGTGCTTGCTCTGCGAAGATTATCGATCGGACAACAGTTCGATCTGGATGTTGCGAAATTCGATTCGGCTCCCGTGATTCTGCAACCCGATGTACCCGCTGCGGCGTTGGAGGCCGGGATGCCTCTCGAACTTGTACGGGTAAAAGTCCACGTTGGTATCGACGACGCGGGTGCCGTTGAGGACGACTTTGACCAGCGGTCCGGAGCAAACGACGACCATCTTCTGCCACTGCCCCGCCGGCTTGCTCGCACGCTCGGAGGGAGCCTGCACGCCGTAGATGCTGCCCGTGTACTGGTCGGGCCGCAGGTGCGCGTACCGCTCGGCGGCATCGTCGAGGATCTGAATTTCCATCCCCTGGTACGCCGGGTCGCCTTCGTGCGGCGCCCGCACAAACACGCCGCTGTTGCCCCCCGCCGGCACGCGGAACTCCAGGGACAGCACGAAGTCCTCGTATTCACGCACGGTGGACAGCCAGCCGCCGCCCCCGCCGTCCGTGTACAAAACACCCTCTTCGTAGTTCCAACTGCCCGGTTGGCCCCCGATCTGTTGCCAGCCGACGAGACCCGTGGCAAGAAGGTTCGCGCGTGAGGAGACCTTCTGCGTCCGCGCGCACGAGCCGGCCCCGACAATCAGAGACACAAGCAGCCCCAACGATAGAATCCTGGTCCACATGTCACACCTCCCGTTTTCGATGCCGACCGGCCCCCTCCCCCGCCCCTTGAGAATGCCTGCCATGCACGTGCATCGAGACACACCCCTCACGAAAAAATGCCGTCATTCATCCCTCAAGGGTACGACGCCGCCCTGCTGGCGTCAAGCCTATTTGCCCGGCGTTGCGCCATCGCCAGGGTCTGTGGCCTTGACGCTACCACCCGAGAGGCCAACCGAGAACAGAATTCCGGTTCCGAAAAACCTTTACACGCACGCCGGATCGGACGACAACATCGCTTGACCCTGTCAGTTCGGGATTCGTATAATCTGCCAAGAACCTTCTCGCTCATCTGTGACAAGAGATACGGATGCAAATGCCAATGCCTGCCCATCCTGGCGAAAGGACGTGCCGGCCCGACGACTATCGGGGCGGCTCGAAGCCGTCTGTCGGACGTTGTGCCGGCGTTGTCACGGCCCTGTCCCGGCGGTTTCTTCTTTGCCTCGTGTGTGCGGCGTGTTTTCCCGTCGCCCTCAGGGGCGCCGAAACCGAGGCGGCCCCGGCGGTTCCCTTCTACACCTACAAGGTCATCCAGTCCTACCCGCATGACCCCCAGGCGTTTACGCAGGGGCTGGCCTATGAGGATGGGTTTCTTTACGAGGGCACGGGTCTCAACGGCCGCTCGGCCCTGATCAAACGCGAGTTGAAAACGGGAAAACTCGTCAAGCGCGAGCGCCTGCCCCGCAAGTACTTCGGCGAGGGCATCACCCCCTTCGGCAAGAAAATCATTCAACTGACGTGGAAGGCTCGCAAGGGCTTCGTCTACGACAAGGAGACTTTTCGCGCGCTCGACGAATTCGAGTACGACGACCAGGGCTGGGGAATCACCTACGACGGCAAGCACCTCATCATGAGCGACGGGACCCCAACGCTGCGCTTCCTCGACCCGAACAGCTTCGCCGAGATCAGGCGTCTGCGCGTGACGGACCGGGGCCGCCGCGTGCGCGGGCTCAACGAGCTGGAGTTCGTCAACGGGGCCATCTACGCCAACATCTGGCCGACCGAGTACATCGCGATCATCTCGCCCCAGACCGGCCGGGTCGTCGGATGGATCAATCTCAGCGGCCTGTGCCCCGTCCCCACGCCGCGCCCGTCCAACATCGTCCTCAACGGCATTGCCTACATCCCCGAGAAGAAACACTTCCTCGTCACGGGCAAGCTCTGGCCCCGGCTCTATGAGATCGCGCTGGTCCTGGAGAAATCTCCGCAAAAACCTTAGCCGTACCCGCATACATCGCCCAGAGGCTTCACTTCGTCCAGCATGACACCCTCTGACGAACTAAGACAGAGCATTACGGGTTCTGACTATCTGTGCGCGGCATGTCATCCGGGTCCGTATCATAGGTGTACGGCTCCTTGCCTTGCTTGACCCGGCAGTCATGCTGCATGCGGCGCAGGGTGCGCGTGAGGTAATCGGCCAGATCCTGGTTGCTCATGGACCGGGACTGTTCGGGGGTAAGGGGCTTGCCATACCAGACGGTGATGGACCCGGGCGAGAAAAACCGCTTGTGGCGGGGCCAGCACTCGAACGCCCCGTCGATCAGCACGGGAACGACGGCTGCCTGGGACCGGCGGCACAACAGGCCAAACCCCGCCTTGATCGGCTGGATCCGCCCGTCATGGGTCCGCGTCGCCTCGGGATACAGGCAGACGCCCCGGCCCTCGCGCAGCCTCGCGATGACCGCCTTCATCGCGGCGATGTCGGCCTTGCCCCGACTGATGGGAATCGCATTGAGCGAGCGGATCAGCCACGCGAAGAGCTTGAACCGAAACAGGGAATCGCGCGCGACGAAGATCAGGCGATGCCTCACGCCCACGCCGCAGAAGACGGGATCGAGATAGCTTTGATGGTTGCCCGCCAGGAGGAACGCACCGCTCCTGGGGACGTTCTCCCGCCCGTAAATGCGGATATGAAACACCAGCGCGCAAAACACCTGGCATCCGAAGCGGGCAACCCAGTACCAGCCTGCTTTCAGCGTTTCCGTGAACATCTCTCCTCAACCCGGCGGCAGACTTCTTCGACGACCTCCTCCACGCTGAGGTCGGTCGTATCCAATCGTATCGCGTCCTCGGCGGGCTTGAGCGGTCCGACCGCCCGGCCCTCGTCGCTTCTGTCGCGGTCCACGAGAGCCCGCTCGATCCGGGCCACGTCGGGGGCCCCTCCGTTGCCGGCCATCTCGGCGGCCCGCCGCCGCGCCCGCTCGGCCGGCTGCGCCGTCAGATAGAACTTCGCATCCGCGTCGGGAAAGGCGACGGTCCCCTGGTCCCGGCCTTCCGTCACCACCCGCTCGCAACGTTCGGCAAAGGCTCTCTGCATGGCCACCAATCGCTCCCGCGCGCGCGGTGCGGCGGCCACGTGGCGCACCTGCGCGGTCAACGCGGCGTCGCGCAGGGCCTCCGTGACGTCCTCTCCGTCGATGCGGACGAGCATCTTCCCGCGCGTCGCCTCGAAGTCAAAACGATGCCGCGCGATCACCGCGACCAGGGCTTCTTCATCGTCCAGCCGCACACCGTCTCGAATCGCCGCCAGGGTCGCCGCCCGGTACATCGCGCCGGTATCGAGAAACGTCGCGTCCAGGGCCTCGGCCAGCAGACGTGCGACCGTGCTTTTGCCGCTGGCGGCAGGACCGTCGATCGTGATTACAAGCGCAGCCATGACAGGTCTATTCGTTTCGTCCCAGAGCGCCGGAGCGTTCCTCGTCTTCGAGAGCCTCACACTTGCCGCACCCGCCGCTGTGGCGCGGCTGGCCCACTTTCACCGCGATGATACTGGTATCGTCGATCTGCCGAACCAGGCCGGTGAACCGCCGGCGGTAGGCCAGAATATTTCGAACCAGGTGATCGGCCGGGCAATCGACGAACCGTTCGGCCGCCTCCAGCATCCGGTCGCGGCCCCACACGTCGTTGTTGAAGTCCATCGCATCCACCAGCCCGTCGGTATAGAACAGCAGACAATCGCCGTCGCGAAGGGAAACGGTTTCGACCTCATACTTGGCCCGTGGATCCACCCCCAGCACCAGCCCCCCCGTCGCCAGGTCGCGGATGCGACCGTCGCGAAGCAGAATCGTGGGCTCGTGACCGCAACTGCAATAGGTGATCGTCTTCTCGGCGGTGTCAATCGTCCCATAGAAGAGCGTGATAAACTCTCCCTCGCGGCACTCCATACAGGCCATTTTGTTGAAGTTCTCGATCGCGTTCCGGGTGCGAATCGTGTTTCTGAGCCCGCTGTTGTGGTCGCCGGCCACGGGACCGACGTCACGAAGGACACCCGTGAATCCTTCGGTATACGCCTGGACGGCCCCGCGGAACCAGCTCATCATGATCGCCGCCGGCATGCCCTTGCCGATCACATCGGCAATCGTAATCACGAGGCGATTCTCTCCGACGGGCAGGAAATCATAGAAGTCCCCGCCGACATCGAAGGACGGTGTGTACCGCGCCGCGATGTCCAGACCCCGGACGTGAGGAGGTTTCTCGGGAATCATGCGCCGCTGAATCAGGCCGGCCAGTCGCATCTGCTCGGCAATCCGCTGGGCCGCAATCGCCTCGGCATACAGCCTGGCGTTCGTAATCGCCAGGGCGCACTGCGACGCCACGGCCCGGGCGATCGTGATGTCGGCTTCCACGAAATCACGGGGCCGCGGGCCGTACAGCCGCAGCACGCCGATGGGCTCGTTCTTGAACTTCATGGCCACCGTCAACTGGCTGACCAACCCTTCCTTCCGCGTGGCTTCCCGATACCGAATCCGCGCATCGTCGCGCATGTCGTCGATCACCACCGCATCGCCGGCAAAGGCCGCCCTGACGACGTCGTCGTCTTTGGTGACAGCCCCTTTGGCGAGGTATTCTTCGCTGAGACCGTACGTACTGCGCATCTTCAGATCGTTGGTTTCCGTATCGAGCAGCCGAATCGAGCACGCCTTGGCGCCGACGATTTTCACGGCCGCCTCGGCCAGTTTGTCCAGCACCTCCTGAAGCGAGAAATCCCCCGCCACCAGCGTGCTGAGCTGATAAATCTGCTCGTCCATTTCAATATATCGTTTCGCCGTTCGCATGGTACGCACACAATTTCCACGAGACCGGACGCATTATAAGTCACTTTGTGCCCGGCGTGAATGCCAATCTGCAAGAATGAGCCGGCCAGCCCCCGGCCGAGGGCCTCGGCGCTCATTCCACTCGAATTCGCGGTTACGCAACCCCGTGGGCAACCCACACCGGCGATCCTACAGGCCTCATCGCCCGCGATTGCCTCCATCCCCGGCCTGTATGTAGCCCGGCCCCGTCCGAGGCGTGCGCACGCCTTGCATGGCACCCGCAAAACGATTAGGATGGCAGGGAAAGCACGATCACTGTCAGAGAATAACGACCGTTCAGGATAAGTCAACAGGAAACGGACGGCCTCCAATGGACCAAGCGGCCAAACACATCATCTTCGCCGGGCGCGTCCAGGGCGTGGGATTCCGCTTCACCGCCCACAACGTCGCCCGCCGCTACGACCTCTCCGGGTACGTAAGGAACCGGCCCGACGGCACAGTCGAGATGCTCGTCCAGGGTCCGGCGAACGAAGTAGACCGGTGCATCGCCGACATCCAGGATTCCTTCTCCGGCTACATCCGCGAAACCCGGATCGACTCGGTCCCCTGCAATCCGCGATACGCCGACTTCCAGATCACCTTCTGATCCGCATCACACGTCGCAGAGGGTCACCGCCTGCCGCAGACTTTGCAGCGGGTCCCGCGTCGGGATGAACTCCTGGCCGACGTAGCCGGTGTAACCGGTGCGGACGATTTCCTCCATGATCGGCTTGTAGTTGATCTCCTGCTGATCGTCGAGCTCGCGGCGTCCCGGATTGCCGGCGGTGTGATAGTGCCCGATGTAATCCTGGTATTGCCGAATGCGGGAGATGATGTCCCCGTCCATAATCTGTACGTGATAAATGTCGAACAGCAGCTTCATCCGGGGCGACCCGACCCGCTTGATGATCTCCATGCAGTAATCCGTGTGATCACCCTGGTAGCCCGGGTGCCCTTTCATCTCGGCACTGACGCGGCTGTTGAGAATCTCCAGGCACAGGTTCACGCCCTTCTTCTCGGCGTGGCCCACGATCTTCTTATAACCGGCGACGCAGTTCTCCAATCCCACGTCGTCGGGGATATCCTCCCGAAAGCCGGTGAACGTGATGACGCTGGGAAAGCCGTGCTCGGCACAGGCGTCGATGGAATCGCGCAGTTTCGTCAGGCACATCTTCCGGTATTTCGGATTGTTCATGCCCTGCTCGAACCCGTGGCTGCTGTGCAGGGCGCAGACCAGGCCGTACTTCTTGAGCGTGGGCCAGTCCTTCGGCTCGACCAGCTCGATACTCTTGCAGCCCAGCGCTTTGGCCACGCGGCACGTTTCCTCCACAGACCAGTATTTCTCCACACACCAGTAGGCGATGGACTGCTTGATCCGCCCTTTCGTAGCAGCCCTTGCCAACCGCACCTGTCCCGCGGCGCGAGTCCCCAGCGTAATCATGGCCGCACCGGCCGCCCCCGTGGCCGCCGCCGTTCGCAACACGTTCCGCCGTGTGACAATCTCTGGCGCCTGTCCGTCGTGTCGATTGCGCGTGTTCATGTGCACCTCCCGAATTCGTGGGTGAATCTCCCCGGCCTCCCGGCCGTTGGTCGATCCCGGGCGCCGGGCCCGGCGATCCGTAGCACAATTGTAGGCTCTCCAACCGGCAAGGTCAAAGCGATTGCCAGGATTTGCCGCTTACTTCCAACCTCAGAGATACCGGCGGTGGAGGACTTTCGAACGCGCAAGAAGACGCAATACCCTCTTGTCCCCCCGGCCTGGGGCGGTATACTGGTTCCATCGTGAATTGCGTTTCGTCCGCGGGCAACAGATATTGGAGGACGCCCATGAAGTCGTTTCTGAATCGCCGAGAGTTCCTGTCCGCCGTCGCAGGCGGTGCCGTGTTGTCCGTATTGTCACGTAGTCGATCCCTCAGTCAAACTGCGAGCCGGCGCAAAATGAACGTTCTCTTCATCGCCGTGGACGACCTGCGCCCGGAATTGGGCTGCTACGGGCACAAGCAAATCCTCTCGCCCAACATCGACCGGCTGGCCCGTGAAGGTCTGCTCTTCGAGCGGACGTACTGCCAGCAGGCGGTCTGCGGGGCCACCCGCGCCAGCCTGCTTTGCGGCGCCCGGCCCGACACGAACGGGGTTCACGGCAACAGCATCCCGCTGCGCCAGGCCATGCCCGACGTGGTGACGCTGCCCGAGCATTTCAAGCTCAACGGGTACGAGACGCTCTCGATCGGAAAGATCTATCACCACCCCAACGACGATGAGCAGGGATGGACGGCGCCGCCGTACCGGGCCGGCACGTTCGCCGAAGGCCCCTGGAAAGGCCGCGGGTACCTCACCGAAGAGGCCATCGCCCAGATGGAAAAGTACAACAAGGCCAACCCCAGGATGCAGGGCCGTGGTCCGGCCTTCGAGGCCGCCGACGTGCCCGACAACGCCTATCCCGACGGCAACAACGTCGAATATGCGATTCGACAGTTACGCCGGCTCAAGGACAAGCCCTTCTTCATGGCGATGGGCTTCTACAAGCCTCATCTTCCCTTCAACGCCCCGAAGAAATACTGGGACCTGTACCGGCGCCAGGATATTCGCCTGGCCGACAATCCCTTCGTCCCGAAGGACGCGCCGAGCTACGCGACGACCAACTGGGGCGAGTTGCGCAACTACTACGGCATCCCCAAGCAGGGCCCGTGCCCGGACGAGCTGGCGCGCCACCTGATCCACGGCTACTACGC
Organism: uncultured Pirellulales bacterium; assembly: GCA_964415045.1. Classification (GTDB taxonomy): domain Bacteria; phylum Planctomycetota; class Phycisphaerae; order Sedimentisphaerales; family Anaerobacaceae; genus CAYPZL01. The sequence goes on from CAYPZL010000045.1 coordinate 24,557, forward strand.
CTGCGTGTCGTACACCGACGCGATGATCGGCCGGCTGCTCGACGAGCTCGAGAAGCTCGGCCTGCGCGACAACACCGCGATCATTCTCTGGGGCGACCACGGGTGGAAGCTCGGCGAGCACGCCGGCTGGTGCAAGCACACCAACTTCGAGCTCGACACGCACGTGCCGATGATCCTCAGCGTCCCCGGCATGAAAACGGCGGGACAGCGCACGCGGGCCCTGACCGAATTCGTCGATATCTATCCGACCCTGTGCGAAGCGTGCGGCCTGTCGCTGCCGAAGCACCTGGAGGGCGTCAGCGTCATGCCTCTGGTAGCCCGCCCGAGCCGGCCCTGGAAGACGGCGGCCTTCAGTCAGTACCCGCGCGGCAAGGTCACCGGCTACAGCATGCGCACCGAACGGTTCCGCTACACCGAATGGCAGAACCGGAAGACCGGTGAGGTTCTGGCCCGCGAGCTGTACGACCACGAGCGCGACCCCCACGAAAACGTCAACGCCGCCGGACAGCCCCAATACCACGCCGACGTCGAGCGCCTCTCGAAAATGCTCAAAGCCGGCTGGCGCGCCGCCCGCCCCGACAATACAAAAACCTGACCTGTCGCGCCGATAGGGTCACGCTCGAAGCCACTTCGCCCCAACAACGGCGTCCGTCTCACTCGATATATCCCATGGGCCGAGCCATCGTGTTCGGCCCGTTTCGTACACCTTCGCTGCTATCCGGCGCGGCGGTCGTAGGCTCGGTAGAGCAAGTCGAGTTCGGTTTGCCGGGCGGCGTAGCTTTCCTGGAGTTCGGCGAGGCGGTCGGGGTTTTTGTAGACGGCTTCGTCGCCGAAGCGCTCCTTCATTTCGTCCAGCTCGTGCTCCAATTGCAGGATCATTTCCTCGAGCTGCTCGACGGAGTATTTGTTGAAGCGTTTGAGCTCCTCGGGCGTGCGGGACGTCCCGATTGGGGATTTGGGATTGCTGATTGGGGATTGGCGCTTTGTCGCTTTGGCTTGCGCTCGTTTTTGTTTCTCTTGTTCGGCTTCGATGCGTTTGCGCACCAGCGAGGCGTAGACGGTGTAGGCGGGCGTTCCGCCGACGAATTCCGTCTTGCCCAGGCAGCGCTGCCCCAGCTCATCGGTGCCGACGACGAGCAGCTTGTCGGCCACGCGGTCCAGGAAGTAGCGGTCGTGACTGACGGCGATGATCGTCCCGGTGTAGTCGTCCAGCGCCGCCTCCAGCATCTCCCGACTGGCGATGTCCAGGTGGTTCGTCGGCTCGTCCATGACCAGCACGTCCGGCTCGCTCAGGACCAGCTTGCAGAGCATCAGCCGGCTGCGCTGCCCCCCGCTGAGCTCGCCGCACAGCTTGTACACGTCGTCCCCCGTAAAGAGAAACGCGCCGAGCCGATTGCGAACCTGCTCGGGCACCAATTCCGGGCTCGCGCTCCAGGCCTCATCGAGCACGCTCTTGTCCGGGTCGAGGACGTCCCCGTGTTGATCGAGATAGCCCACGCGGAGGTTCGACCCCACGCGGACGGTGCCCGCCGACGGTTCCAGCCGGCCCAGGGCCAGCTTCACCAGGGTCGTCTTGCCCGTGCCGTTGGGACCCGTGATCCCCAGCCTCTCGCCCCGCAGAACGTCGAACGTCAGGCCCTCGAACAACGTCAGCTCGTCGAACGATTTGCCCAGGTCCTCGCAGCGCAGCACTAAATCGCTCTTGTGATCGGTCTTGGCGAACGAGAAGCTGATCGTCTTCTGCTGGCCCGGCTTTTCCAGAAAGTCAGGATTCTCCTTCAGCAGACGGTTCAGGCGCGTCTTGCGGCCGCGGGCGGTACCGCGCATCCCCTCCTGGTCCTTGTTGCGCGCGATGAAATCCAGGGTCCGCTCGACCATCTCCGCCCGCCTGGTGTGCTCGCGTTCCTGCTGCAAGCGGACCCTTTCCCGGGTCTCCACGTAATTGCTGTAGTTGCCGTTCCAGACCTTGGCCTGGCGGTTCTCGACCTCGATGATCTTGGCGGCCACGCGATCCAGCAGGTAGCGGTCGTGGCTGATCACCACGGCCGCCCCGCGATAACCGGCCAGGAAGCGTTCCAGCCATTCCGTCGCCTGCAAATCCAGGTGGTTCGTCGGCTCGTCGAGCAGCAGCAGATCGGTCTTCAGCATCAGGACCTGGGCCAGCCCCAGGCGCGAGAGCTGCCCGCCGCTGAGGGCCGTGGTCTTGGCGTGATGCAGCTCGGGCTCGAAACCCATCCCCTCCAGCGTCGCCTGGATGCGAATCTCGTAGTCGTATCCGCCGGCCAGCTCGAAATCGTGGCTGAGCCGGTCGTACTGCTTCATCTTGGCTTGCAGCTCCGCGCCGGTGAGGCTCTCCATCTCGTGCGAGACGCTCTCGATGGCCTCCTGGAGCCGCAACAAATGCTCCACGCCGGCGTGCATCTCCTGCAAAACGGTACGCTCGCCGCTGAACGTCGCCTCCTGGGGCAAATAGCCGATCCGCAGCCCCTTCTTCTTGACGACCCGGCCCATATCGGGCGCGATCTGGCCCGTGATGAGCTTGAGAATCGTACTCTTGCCCGAGCCGTTGGCCCCCACCATGCCAACCTTCTCGCCCTCATGGAGCTGCAGATTCAACTCATCCAGCACCACCTCCGGCCCAAAAGCCCGATGCACATTCTGAAGCGTTACTATCGCCATCTATGACAAAACCATTTCCTGAGTCTATTCGTGTGCCGCGCGCACATCACCACGTTGCCGGCACACGCGAAGGCGCACGAAGGCGTCCCCATCACGGCCTGCAAGACAAACCCATTAGTTTATCGGCTGAAATGCCGTCCTGCAAGAGGCGGTCAGGACCGATCGAGGCCCGTCGTTCACTTTCTGCGGATGTCGAATGTCATGAGGGTGTCGCCGTGGCGGACGTAAAGACGGCCATTGGAGAGGGCGGGGTGGGCGAAGTGCTCGTGGGTGCCCAGTGTAATCTTGAACGAGCTGACGACGGCCGCACCGTCCTCTGTGAGCTTCAGGAGAGCGAGCGTGCCCTTCTCGCTGTAGCAGTACAACCGGCCGTCCGCGTAGATCACGGAGCCCTTGCTTTCCAGGATCTTCTCGCGGAACCTGACCTCGCCCGTGTTCCAGTTCTGGCAAACCCAATCCTCGGGGCGGGCACTGGAGCCAAAGAGAGTCTCCCCGACCAGAACGACGCCGCCCTGCAGGCAATCGAGGGCTTTGTTGGCCCAAGCCGGCTGCCCGTCGGCGAGTTCCACCTTGGTCCCGCCGATCAACTGACTGGTGAAATAGACGTGTCGGCCATCGACGAGCGGAGTGACGGCGGAGATGTCGTTGTACGTCTCGTGCGGAATGCTCCAGAGGACCTTGCCGGTATCGCTGTCCACGCAGACGAAGAGGTCTTGCACCATCGTCAGCAGCACGTGCGTATCGCCCGTTCGCTGAATAATGGGGGAGCAATAGGCCGACGGATTGCTGAGCCCATCGGTGGTCCAGATCGTCTCGCCCGTGTGCTTGTTCAGCGCAACCATCGTGGCGTCTTTGCCGCCGGGGGTGCAGAACACCCTGTCGCCGTGGATCAGCACGCACTCGGAAATGCCCCAGCGAATGTTCTTGCCCGCGAATTTCTCCAGCGTGTCCACCTTCCAGACGAGAGCGCCGCTGCTGCGCTCAAAGCAGGCGATGCGCCCGTGGGCACTCATGATGTAGATTCGATCACCGTCAATCGTGGGCGTGGTGCGGCTTCCCGGGTAAGTCTTGCTCCACTCCGGACCATACTCGGTCTTCCACAAGAGCGTGCTGGCAGCGTCGATGGCAAAGAGATGGCCCGCCTTGTCGATCATCCCGGTGGTATAGGCGACCCCATCCACGACCGACGCGGAGGCGAACCCCCTGCCGAGTCCCTCGAACGACCACAGCAACCTGGGCCCCTCTTCGAGCCACTGCTGCAGCAGACCGCGCTCGGAGCTGACGCCGGACCGCTGCGGGCCGCGGAACTGGTTCCAGTCCTCTGCCTGGCACGGCGAGACGCCGCTGAGAATCGCGACCATCAGCATGAACCCAAGAGCGTTCTTCACAGACACCTCCTCAATGAGAGTACGAGTGGTTCTTCATCCACCCCGAATTTCACCGCAGAGACGGTCGTGCATCTTAGCAATGTCCTCGCGAAATGCCATACAAACGCAACGATCCGGTCGGATCGGACGCAACATCCGGCCTACGCGAACTCGGCCTTGGGGACATCGCGGACGCACGGGTCTACGTTGAAGTAGTCGTGGGATTCGAAGCCGAAGCCGCTGGCGATGAGGCTGCTGGGAAAAGTTTCGCACTTGTTGCGGTAGTCGCGGACGTTGCCGTTGAAGAACCGCCGCGCGGCCTGGATGCGATCCTCGGTGTTCACCAGTTCGTGCTGAAGCTCGAGAAAATGCTGGTCCGCCTTCAGTTGCGGGTAGTTCTCCACGACCAGCAGCATCTTCTGCAGCGCCGCCACCAGCAGGTTTTCCTGCACCGCCTGTTGTTGCGGAGCCCCCTGGCTGGCCATGCACTGAGCGCGCAATTCGGTGACGCGTTCGAAGATCTCCTTCTCGTGGGCGGCGTAGCCCTTGACCGTCGCGACCAGGTTGGGAATCAGCTCGTAACGCCGCTTGAGCTCCGTATCGATGTTGGCCCACGCATCCCGTATGTGGTTGCGAAGCGCCACCAGCGTGTTGTAGGTCAGCACGACGTACACAATCGGCAGCAGAACGAAAGCGGCGAGAACGGCCAGCGGTACCCACATAATCAACTCCGAGCAAAGACATATTCCGGCAGCAGCGACCGGACCTGGACGAGGCGGTTGAGGTTCGGCTCGATCCGCTCGGGCGCGAGCCGCCGATTGAAGGAGACCGCCAGCGCGTGGCTCTCGATCTCGATGGTCAGGTCGTCGTTGGCCAGAAGATACTCGATCATTTTGGCGTTGCAGACGTCATAGGCAAACTTCTTGTCGCGCGAGCGGACGCAGAACTTGCGGGAGAACTCATGCGACTCGAAATCGATATCATCGTAGCCGACGGCCTGGGCGATCTTCGAGAAGATGTGCTCCCGGCCGATGGTCAACTCCGGAAAGATGCCCGGCAGGTGGAGAATGAAGAAGGACAGATGGTGATGGTGCGTGTCCTTGCCGGAACCGGTCTGGTAGTGGTAGTCGAACAGCAGGACGTCGTGGCCCTGGTAGTTGCCCGAGAGAATATTGTAGGCGTAGCGGTTCGAGCCGTGACGCAGCTTGTCGAGGAAGCGGTACTGCCGGGGCAGGCCGCGATCCTTGTGCGGGCTGAAACGCAACCCCAGCCGGTTCGCTAGCGCCATCATCGCCTCCCGGCGCTTCAGCGACGCGATGTACCCGCAGATCGCGATCACCACGACCACGGCGATCATCCCGAAGATCATCAACGGCTGCATGCTCTGTACCTCCATTCGTCACGTTCAGTCACCCAGCCTTCCGCCCACGGCGACATTCTGGGAAAAACGAAACGCCTTTGCAAGCCTTAAACCTGCGCCGATTTCACGCGTGCCTCTGAAACAAGACCGGTACCCGCGTGGCAGCGTCAAGCCCGAAGGGCCTGGCGATGGGGTCATCCGGGTGCGATCAGGGCAGTTCCTGGAGCTTGACTTTGAGTTCGACGAGGCCGTCGGGGCGGCGGACGCCGAGCGTGATCACGTCGCCGACGTCGTAGGATTCGAGGATGCGAAAGAGGTCGTTCAATTCCTTAACGGGCTTGTCGTCGATGGCGACGATGATATCTCCCATCAGAAGGCGCCTGCGCGAATCGTATCGCATGGGTCGCACGCCCGCTTTTTCGGCGGCGCTGCCGGGCGTGACCTCGAGCACGAGCACCCCTTCGATACCGAGCCGCCGAACCATGTAGTCTTCGCCCGGACGGATGCCCAGGCCCGCCTTGCTCACCCTGCCATTGCGGATGAGCTGTGGAACCATACGGTTGACCACGTCCACCGGCACGGCGAACCCAATGCCGGCATACGCACCGGACGGGCTCACGATCATCGTGTTGATCCCGATCAAACGGCCCGCGCTGTCCAGCAGGGGGCCGCCCGAGTTGCCCGGGTTGATGGCGGCGTCTGTCTGGATCACCCCCTGAATGGGGCGACGCGTCACCGACTCGATCTCCCGGCCCAGCCCGCTGATGACGCCGGTCGTCAACGTCTGGTCGAAGCCGAAGGGATTGCCGATGGCAAAGACTTTCTGCCCCACTTGCAGATCGCCGGAGGTGCCGACTTCGATGGGCCTGAGAAGGTTGGCGGGCGCGTCGATCTTCAGAACCGCCAGGTCCTTGTCGGGCTCGACCCCAACAGGCCGGGCATCCCACGTGCTCTGGTCCGCCAGGGTCACCGCCACCGCCTCGGCGTTCTGGACGACGTGAAAATTGGTCACGACGTACCCCTGGTCGTCCCAGAGAAAACCCGAACCGGTGCCCTGCGGGATCGCGGTGGCGTTGAAGCTGAACGGGCTTCGCTGCACCGCTAAGTTGGTGATATAGACCACCGAGGGCGAGACGCGCTGGAACAATTCGATCGTGCTCCGCTCGTCCTCGGCCAGATCGCCGCGCGGCGCGATCGTGCGCGGACCGGCGTCCTTGTCGTGCAGACTGCGGAACCACGGCTTCATCTGAAAGACGATCAGCACAAAGACCAGCACCACCAGCAACATGACTAGGCGATGACTGGGATCGGGCCCGCGCGAGACATTCGTACGATTCAGTTCTCGTTCCATGGCGTCCTGCTCCGACGATTCCGTTTCGCAAAAGACACGGGCGGTCTCAACACACGCGACGGCCGCCTCAGAACTCCAATGATAGACCGCCGGCCCCGGCTTGTCAAAACACGATTCTGCCGTCTGGAGATACTCCCGCGCGTAAAATCACGGGCGGCAGCGCCGGCGTGGGGCACACGCTGCCGCCCTGGGTGCAAATCGGAGATGACGAGTCAATCGGCGGGCGTTTAAGGCTTACCCGTCTTCACACCCAGCGTTGCCAGCATTCGGAGACCCCGCTCGTCCTGCTCGTCATAGCCCAGCCAGGCCAAGGCAACCTTGCCCTCCTGGTCGATCACGTAATTGACCGGGGCGGCGCGGGCCATGTAGGTCATGAAGCCGGTCTTGACGACCGCCTCAGAGGAATCGACAATGTGAAGAACTCCGAGCGACGTTGTAATCCAATCGCGTTGTGTCTGTTTGCAGGCGCACGATCTCCGCTCCTTTTCCAAAGTACGTTACAGCCTCGTTGGCAATGTGGTCCAGTCACCCCGCCGGCTTGGCCGCCGGGGATAGACACAATCTGCGTTACTCCGGGCTTGGGAAGCGCCATACATAATCGAATTCAGCGTCGCCCTTGGGCGCCCTGGGGGTGCCGTCGTTGTCCTTCTGGTCCGTCCCGACGCTGTAGACGACGAAGCCGTCTGCCGTCTTCTTGTAGAGCAGTTGCGATTGCTCCACGAACGGATCGGCAAGCCCCTCCAGGCCGAGCGCATCCAGCGTATCAGGCAGCGTACCGTTGATCTCTCTGTAGCGCAGCAAGGCCAGCCCCGCTCGCGTGATCCGCATGTGCGCGATCGTCCGCAGGCAAATCTCTTTCACCCTCAGCGTCGCCGGCGCAAAAAGAGCCGTCAGCCTGTGACGCTTCTGCACCTTGAAGAGCTCCATGTCCCGTGCAATGACCTCTTCCGGCACGTACGGGCGCTCGAACTGCTGGGCGGCTTCGAGCATCACCCGTAGGTACGCGGCGTGGTCCGCGAGGAACGTCGGCTTGAACATCATACGCCAGAACCTGACTCGATGAAAGATCTCGGGAATATAGGAGGAGGACCACTGCTGCGTCACCCGATACAGCTCGTCGCGAGAAAGGCCGAACACCCACTCGCCGTAGAGCAGCCTTTCACCGTCCACCGCGCGGGCGAGCGGGGAGACGTCGTCATAGGCAATGAGGAGCTTCTCGATACGGTCCTGGCACTGCCTGTCCGGCAAAGCCGTTTCGCACAGTTCCCGGGCCGTCATGCACGAGCCGCTGATCATGGCGAGGCGCACCAGTTGCGGAACGATATCCGGCTCCTGTCGCAGCGCGTCTGCAAAGCGAAGCTGGGTGTCGAGAAGGCCCCAGGCTTCCTCTTTGTTGCCGGTCTCGGCCGCAAGAAGGGCTTTGTCCCGGAGAATACGAAAGAGGCCCTTGAGATCCAACAGGTCGGGCATGACCATCTCCAGGCCGGCCTCGTACTCCCGGTCAAATCGGCACGCCGGTCGCAGTGAGCCCTGCTCGACCATCGACACCGCTTGCTCAACCACATCCAGCCCGAGCAAACGACGCGTCTCGGCCGGCTCGTTCGGATCGGGCGCGTCCCTCTTGGATTTCTTCCAGTTGCCCAAACGACCCAGCAGGTTCCCCTCGCCAAACGGCTGGGCCTTGAGCAGAAGGTACGCGCTTTCGTAGAGCAGCGCCGCGTTCTGCGTGTCGGGCACCGCCGGGGGGATGACCTCCTCGGTGCGCATCGGCCGGCCGGCTTCTTCCAGGGCCGCATACGCGCGGCGGAGCTTGGCCGCCGAGAGGCTCACCGCAATAGCGTAGAGCACGCCCAGCACAACCAGGGCGATAGCGAAACCGGTCACAATTCTCAGAGTTTTCTTGCGCATGTGAAGTCCACCTTTATCAATGCAGGTCAGGATTGAACTTTTGCAAAATGGAGAGTAGGCTTACTTTAGGGAGG
>CAYPZL010000046.1:0-32840 GCA_964415045.1 uncultured Pirellulales bacterium
AAACAAAGACTAACACGCCGAAAACCCTCGCGCCAGAATATTTTCACAGACACGCTGCGTTCAGAGGGGGCCTGCGTTTCGTATTTGACTTCTCCAGCAGGTGATGAAACTGGACCCGACAGGGGAGTCCCGCGAGAAAAAAGCACGAAACGCGACTTTTTTCTATTGACTAATTCAAATATATATTTAAAGTATGTGTTTTAGTGTCGCCCGTTTGTCTTTGACTGGTGGAATGGGATCCATGACGAAGCGAAAAGACGGTCTCCGAACGAAGGACAGAATCCTGACCGTGGCCTGTGAGGTGTTTGCTGAGAAGGGCTATCACGACGCTACGGTGGAGGAGATTTGCCGGGGCGCCGAGACGAACATTGCTGCGGTCAACTATCATTTTGGCTCAAAAGACCAACTCTACGCTCAGGTGTGGCGTCAGGCGTTCGACCTGGCCCATGAGGCGTATCCGCCGGAAGGCGGGCTCGGACCGGATGCCCCGCCGGAGGAGCGTCTGAGGGGCACGATCCATTCGTTCGTCGTCAAGACCGTGGATCCCGGTCGAATCGGTCACGCGGGAAAAATCCTGTTGCGGGAGATGGTTGCTCCCACAGAAGTGATCAAGAATGTCAAACACGATGCGCTGGAGCCTATGCACGAGAGGATGAACCGCTTGATGACGGAACTGCTCGGGACCAGAGCCAGCAGGGAACAGATTCTGTTGTCCGAGATGAGCGTGATACATCAGTGCGTCGCCATCGGCATCCGTTTGTTCACGGGGAAGATGCCCCCCTGCATGAAGCTGGACATGCCGGTCGATGAACTTGTGGAGAGGCTGACCGACCATATCACGCGATTTTCCCTTGCCGGTATCCGGGCCGTTCGGGAGCAAATCGAGGTCGCCCGGTAAAGCCATGTGCGAAACGACTGTGACAATCGAGAAAGGGGCGAACCGAAGCGCCGGGGCGGTAACGCCGGCCCAATTGATCACGGGATCGATAGAATGGTCCCCGGTCAGAATGGCGGGCGCGACTTTCCTGCGAACGCCGGCCTTGCAGGTCCCGCTGGTTGTCGTCGGCGGATGGTTGTTCGGGTTTGTGGGGCTCTTGTGCGCCCTGGTGTTGACGGAAGGGCGGCGGGGGGAATCTCTGTAGTGTGGCTGCGAAATCTGTTGACCCCTTCCGTGCCACCGTTGTCTGTTGTGCCCGTGGCGCCACGGAACAGATGAATGTGACTTGACAGGCGCACGGGGACAGGTTCACTGGATACTTATTGATGTTGAATTGGGCATATATCTGTAACCGAGGAATCGAATCGAGGCACTTAGCTGGTATGAATATGCGAAAGATCACCTGGATCGCGTGGCGGTGCTCGTTGGCCGGTATTCTCGTGGGGCTGGTCGGCGGCTGTTCGCGTCCCGTGCGCGAGCCGCAAGTCGCCGTCGAGATGCCTGACTCATTCTCGACTACCGGCAGCGCGCCGCTTCCGCAGCAATGGTGGCGCACGCTTGAAGACGAAGAGCTCCATGCTCTGATCGAGCAGGCGATTACGAACAGCTTCACTTTGCAGACCGCCTGGGATCGGCTGGCCCAGGCCCACGCGGTGGCGCGCCAGACGGATGCTACACTATCGCCGCAGGCGGACCTGCAGGCCGGCGCCAGCCGCATCCGCCGAGAGGACGACATGGGGACTTCTTACAGCAGCCTCTATTTCGTGGGTGTCGCGGCCGGCTACGAGGTGGATCTGTGGTCCCGGCTGGGATCGGCGCAGAAAGCCGCTTGGCTCGATGTACAAGTCAGCCGAGAGGCACTCGATGCCGCCGCTATCACGCTCTCGGCGACGATTGCCAACACTTGGTATCAGTTGGCCGAAGCCAAGGCCGTTTGTCATATTGCCCGGGAGCAAATCGAGACGAACAAGAAGGTCCTTGATATTGTGACGGTGCGGTTTCGCAAGGGCCTGGCTTCGGCGGCCGACGTGTTGCGCCAGCGTCAATTAGTCACTTCGACCGAGGCGACCCTCATTTCCGCGCAGGAGACGGTGGCCATATTGCAGTATGCCCTCTCTGTACTCATCGGCGAGGCCCCCGAATCCCGGTGGGAAGAAAACGTCATCGAGTTTCCGGAGCTGCCGGCGTTGCCGGATCTGGGGGTCCCGTCGGAGTTGCTCCAGCGTCGTCCGGATATTCGCCAGGCCTATCGCCGGGTCCAGGCGGCGGACCAGCGCCTGGCGGTCGCCATCGCCGATCAGTATCCTCGTCTGAGCATTTCGGCCGGGGCGGAGATGTCGTCGGTCTCCATGCGGGATTTGCTGGACGATTGGCTGGCCAATTTGGCGGCTAACGCCGTCCAGCCTCTCTTTGACGCCGGCCGGCGCAAGGCGGAGGTGCAACGTCAGAGGGCGCTCGTGCGGGAGAGCATCCACACCTGGAGCCAGGCCATCCTGGAGGCATTGCGGGAGGTCGAGACGGCGTTGTTCCAGGAACGGCAGCAAACGCAGTTGCTCGAGAATCTCGACGCTCAGCTTCGTCTGGCGCGACAGACGTACGAGCGCAACGAGCAGAGTTTTCTCAAAGGGCAGGTCGATTACATTCGTGTGCTCGAATCGCTGCAATCGCTCCAGCGCCTGGAACTCAACGTGGTGACGGCTCAGCGCACTCTCGTCGCACGCCGGATCGATCTCTATCGAGCGATTGCCGGTCCGTGCGATTTGCCCGCGCCGGCACTGGCCCAAATCGACAGCTTGATGCAACCAACGCAAAATTCAGAGAACACGGTTCAGGCAGATTAGGTATCAGTATGACAACAGCGAATACTCCCCAACACAGCGGCACGCAAGACCAGAGTTCGTGGCCGCGCAGGTTGTTAGGTGCGGCCGTTCGGCTCCTTCTGGTCGGTCTCATCATCGCGGCGGCAGTCGTTATCTATCGCTATCAGATGCGCACCAGCCCCCGCGCCAAACGCAAGAAACCGCCGCGGCAGGCCAAGCTCGTGCAGGTGATCCCCCTTCGCAAGGACGATTGCGTTGCCGTCATCCGGCAGAATGGAACGGTCATTCCCGCGCAGCAAGTCACGCTGCAGCCTCAGGTGGCGGGCCAGATCGTGGAGCTTTCTCCCGACGTGGTGCCTGGCTGCAGGGTCGAGGCCGGAGAGAAGCTCGTGGCCATCGACCCGCGCGACTACGAGATCGCGGTTCAGCAGGCCCAGAGCACCGTTGCCATGGCAGAGAAGGATCTGAAGCTCGAGCGAGGCAATCAGGCGGTCGCCCGACAGGAATACGAGCTGCTGGGCGAAGTCATCGTGGAAGAGGACCGGGAACTGGTTTTGCGGGAGCCGCAATTAGCTTCGGCCCAGGCGGCGCTGAAATCCGCCCAGGCGGCCCTGAAGAAATCGCAGCTCAACCTGGATCGGTGCGATATCTCTGCGCCGTTCAACGCGATTGTCCAGCGCAAACACGTTGATCTGGGAGCGACCGTGGCGACTAACTCGCAGTTGGTGACACTGATCGGGACCGACGAGGCCTGGATCGAGGTCCTGGTCCCGACGGATGAGTTGCAATGGTTGTACATCCCTCAGAGCAACGGCGATCGTGGGTCAAGCGTCACGATCCGCAGCAGCGCGTGGGGCCCGGAGCAGTCCCGCACCGGTCGCGTCGTCCGGCTCTACGGAGAACTGGAACCCCAGGGCAAAATGGCGCAACTACTCGTTACCGTGGACGATCCGTTCGGTCTCAAGGCCAAAAACCGCGGCCAACCCCAGCTTCTGATCGGGTCGTACGTCCATGCCGAGATCCACGGTCGGACGCTGACGTCCGTCTTTCCCATCGACTGGTCGCATCTTCGTGACAACGACACCGTCTGGATCATGAACGGACAGGGGGAACTGGAGATTCGAAGCGTCGAAATCGTCTTCCGCGGGGCGCAGCGCGTCTACGTCAGCGGCGGTCTGAGTGAGAACGAACAATTGGTGGTGACCGACATCGCCGCACCGGTGGCCGGCATGCCTTTGAGAGTGGCTCAGGCCGGCGAGGGACAAAACGCCGCAGGAGCCGTGCAGGTGGCTGAAAGAGGGGGACAACGTTGATGACCCGCGAGAAACAACACCGCGATCTTTCGCAAAAGGGCGGGGTCATCGGCTGGATGACCCGCAATCGCATCACCCCCAATCTGATGATGCTGGTCTGCCTGGTCGGTGGCCTTGTGGTTGCGATGCAGATCAAGCAGGAGGTGTTCCCCGAGTTCGATCTGGACAGGGTCGCGATCCAGGTCGTTTATCCCGGTTCCAGTCCGGAAGAAGTGGAGCAGGGCATTGTTCTGGCCATCGAAGAGGGTATTCGGGGGCTGGATGGGATCAAAGAGATCTCGGCGACCGCCGCCGAAGGCGTGGGCAGGGTGATGGCCGAATTAGAGGAAGGTGTCGATAATCAGCGGGTCTACCAGGATATCAAACAGGAGGTGGATCGCATCGTGACCTTCCCCCAGGATGCCGAGAGGCCGGAGGTGAGCCTGCAGATCATTCGGCGCCAGGTATTGGATCTCCAGCTCTACGGCGATACCAGCGAGTGGGTCCTGCGTGAGCTGGCCGAGCAGGTCCGCGATCAGTTGTTGCAGGACCCCCAGATCACACAGGTGGACCTGCGCGGCGCGCGGAAGTACGAGGTGGCCATTGAGATCGACCAGGACACGCTTCGCCAGTACAACTTGACTCTCGATGACGTGGCTCAGCGCGTCAGCCAGACCTCGGTTGAGATTCCAGGCGGGACGGTGGAGACGCAGGCGGGCGACATCCTGCTGCGCGTGAGCGAACGTCGCGACTGGGCCAAGGAGTTCGCGAGCATCCCCCTGATTACGACGGCCGACGGAGCCGTGCTGATGCTTGGCGACGTGGCGCAGATCAAGGACACATTCGAGGAGCGGGATCGCTACGCCACCTACAACGGCATGCCGGCCATCGGCCTGGCGGTCTACCGGGTCGGCAAGCAGACTCCCATTGGTGTCTCCGACGCCACGCGTGCGGCTATGTCTGACATCGAGAAGGACCTTCCGCCCGGAATCGACTGGACGATCAACAGCGACCGGTCCGAGATCTACCGCCAGCGCCTGGAGTTGCTGCTCAAGAACGCCTTCCTCGGGTTGCTCCTCGTGCTCGTCGTGCTGGGTCTGTTCCTGGAATTCCGGCTGGCGTTCTGGGTCACGATGGGAATTCCCATTTCCTTCCTGGGCTGTTTTCTGTTCCTGCCCCTCTTTGACGTCACGATCAACATGATTTCCATGTTCGCCTTCATCATTGCGTTGGGGATTGTGGTCGATGACGCCATTGTGGTCGGCGAGAACATCTATGAGTATCGGCGGCGCGGAATGACGCTGATGCAGGCGGCGGTCGCCGGCGCGCGGGACGTGCTGCTGCCCGTGACGTTTAGCATCCTGACCAACATCGTTGCATTTTTGCCGTTGTGTTTTGTGCCGGGGGTGATGGGCAAGATCTGGGGAGTCATCCCGATTGTGGTCATCACAGTCTTTTCGATCTCGTGGGTCGAGGCCCTTCTGATTCTTCCCTGTCACCTGGCCCACGGTCGAGGCGAGAGGTCCGGGCCCACCGGCCTGCTGGGAGCGCTGCAGCGCTTTGTCAGCGCGGTCCTGGCGTGGGTGATCGGCCGCGTGTATACGCCGTTTCTCGATCTATGCATCCGTTTTCGACTGGTCGCGATTGCACTGGGCGTGGCAGCGCTCATTCTGATCGGTGGTTACGTGCAAAGCGGTCGCATCGGTATTATCATGATGCCTCGCGCTGAAGCAGACGTATCCGTGGTGACGGCCACCCTCCCTTATGGCTCGCCGCTTTCGAGAGCGAGGGAGGTTCGCGACCGACTGGTTACAGCAGCCCGACAGGTCACTGCGGCCAACGGCGGCGAGAAACTGTTTGAAGGGATCTTTGCACTGATTGATGAGAATGTCGTCGAGGTCACTGTTTACCTCACGGACGCGGATATTCGTCCGATCACGACCACAGAGTTGACCCGGTTGTGGCGGCAGCGGGCCGGTTCTCTCCCCGGTTTGGAAAGCCTGCGATTTGAGTCGGATCGCGGGGGACCCGGTCGCGGGGCGGCCTTGACGGTCGAACTGAGCCACCGTGATATCGACGTGCTGGATCGGGCCAGCGCCGCCCTGGCGAAGCGCCTGGCTGATTTCCCCAACGTCAAGGACATCGATGACGGTTATACGCCGGGCAAGCGCCAATTCGATTTCAGTTTGACGGAAGAGGGCCATAGTCTGGGTCTCACCCAACGAACGCTGGCCCGGAAACTTCGCAACGCGTTTTACGGCGCCGAGGCGGTTCGTCAGCAGCGCGGTCGCAACGAAGTCAAAATCAAAGTCCGTCTGCCGCGCGAGCAGCGGATTCGCCAGTACGATCTCGAGCAACTGCTGGTCCGGACGCCGCAGGGCACCGACGTACCGTTGAAGCAGATTGCCGACGTTGAGGTAGGACGGTCTTATACCGTGATCAATCGGCGCAACGCGCGTCGGACCGTAACCGTCACGGCCAACGTCGAGCCCATCTCGCAGACGAGTCAAATGGAGGCCGTCCTCAAGAATGAGCTGCTGCCACAGCTCACCGAGGATTTCCGTGGATTATCGTATAGTTGGCAAGGGCGCCAGCAGGACATGAAGGAAAGCACCCAGAGTTTATTCACCGGTTTACTGCTGGCGCTTTTTGCCATCTACGCCCTGTTGGCCATCCCGTTCGGCAGCTATTTCCAGCCGCTGATCGTCATGGTTGCCATTCCATTCGGCATCGTGGGGGCGGTCCTGGGCCACATCATCATGGGCTATTCCTTGAGCTTGATGAGCATGATGGGCACCGTGGCCCTCTCCGGTGTGGTGGTAAACGATTCGCTGATACTGATCGATTATGCCAACCGACTGGCTCGACGGGCGGGTGTCCCGGCTTTCGAGGCGATTCACCAGGCCGGCGTGCGGCGCTTCCAGCCGATCATGCTGACGACGATGACGACCTTTGGCGGATTGTCGCCCATGATCTTTGAAACCTCGCGCCAGGCTCGCTTCATGATTCCCATGGCGATCTCTCTCGGTTTCGGCATTCTCTTCGCCACCGGGGTCACCCTCGTACTTGTGCCCTGTCTATACATGATCGCCAACGACGTGGGACAGTTCGTCCGTCGCCTCGGAGCCTCCATCTCCGTCGGCGACGAACTCCAGGAGGAGCCGGCTCCGGAGCCGGTCTGATTGCTGGTCTCTATGCCTGAACTGCGCGGCAGGCCGAGGGCACGCCGGGCGGGAGCTTCGCTGCTTGAAATGCAACCGGACTCGGGCTATATTTGCAGCTACGTGCAAGGCAATCGATATCGAGAGAATATGAGGAGACGTATCATGCGGCGACGTGAATTCCTGACGGCATCCTGTGCGGGTCTGGCTTCGTTGGGTGGAGCGGCTTCCGTAGTCCGCGGCCAAAGGCAACCCACCACCAGGCTTCCTGGTGAATCGGAGGCTTCCTATCGTACCCGTCTGGCCCGCATTCGGGCGGCGCAGGCGGCGCAGGCGGCTCGGGCGCGTGCGGAATCGCGGGATTACTACGAGTTGCGGCGGTACGAGATCGAGACCGACGCGCAGAAGGCCGACTTCGATGCATTCGCCAAGGATGCGGCGATCCCGGCGCTGAACCGGAATGGAATCGATCCGGTCGGAGTGTTTTACCCCTGGGAGGATCTTAGCCCGATCTACGTCCTACTGCGCCACAAGTCTCTGGCATCGGTCGCACAACTGACACAGAGGCTGTCGGAGGACGAGGAGTTCTTGCGGAAGGGGGCGGACTTTCTCGATGCTCCTGCCGACAAGCCGGCCTACAAACGCATGGAAGTCCAGCTCATGGTCTCCTTCGAGGGTATGAAGAAGCTGGAGACCCCGATCAAGAGCCCGGGCCGGGTCCTGCAACTGCGGACGTACGAAAGCCCCAGCGTCAAGACGGGCCAGAAGAAGATCGAGATGTTCAACACCGCCGAGATCGACATCTTTCGCAAGACGGGACTGCATCCCGTCTTCTTTGGCGAGACGCTGGCCGGGGATAAGATGCCGAACCTGACGTACATGCTGGTCTTCAACGACATGAACGAGCGTAAGGCGAACTGGAAACGGTTCGGTTCCGACCCGCAGTGGCGGGCGCTGCGGGCCATTCCCGAATACGCCGACAAGAGGATTCTTTGCGGGATCACCAACCTGTATCTCAAGCCCGCCGGCTACTCGCAGATTTAGGCCGGCGGCTCGTTTTCCGAGGCAGCGCGGAACTTGGCCGTCTTGGTGCGGTGACTCGGTGCGATGTGCCTTTTTCAAGCTGAAAAAGCGGGAAATGGGACAGGATGTCCTCGAAAAGCACTTGCGTGCGGTTACGGAGCTTGCTATCTTAGTGCGTTAAGTTGTGGTGTAGCCATGGACGCAGAGAGCAAGATCGTTCCCAAATACTACCGGATCAGTCGGCAGATTATCGAGCGGATCCGCAGCGGCGAGCTGCGGCCCGGGATGAGAGTGCCTTCCGAGAACGAGCTGATCCGCCGGCACGGCATCAGCAACACCACGGCACGCAAGGCCCTCCACGAGATCGAGGCCGAGGGCTGGTGCACCCGCGTCAAGGGCAAAGGGACGTTCGTGCGCGAGCGAAGCGTGCAGAGATCGGCCACGCGCATCCTCGCTTTTACGCGCAACATGCGGGAGGCCGGCTATACTCCGTCGACCCGGGTGCTCGACGCCCGCCGCGTGGAGAAAGGCTACTCGGCCATCATCAACGGACGTCGCTACGCCATGACGAGCCCGGTGTACAAAATCCACCGGCTGCGTTTCGCCGATGAGACCCCCATGATGATCGAGGTGCGGTATATTTCCTTGGAGTTCTGTCCCGGCATTGAGAGCAAGGACTTCACCGGCTCGCTGTACGAAATCTACGAGAAGAATTACGGCCTACATCTGGAGGAAATCCAGCAGATGCTCAGCACGATCATGCTGGACGCCACGACGCAGCGTTTCTTCGATCTGAGCGAATCGGTGCCCGCCTTCCGAGTTGAGGGCGTGACCTTCTGTGGAAAGGAGATGATCCTGGAAATGGAGGATTCCATCTACCGCGGAGACAAATACCGTTTTTCTGTGTCCGCCAGGCCCGGGGCCAACGATCACGCGTGGTGACGTGCTCGACGTCTGGTATCGCCGGCAGTATGAAAACCCGGAATCATTTGCTTACCTGCGGGCGGGCATCGATGTTGCGACCGTCAACCCGAGTCTGTTCTTCCAGATGTTCAAGCACCCGCTTACCGATGCGGGGCTGGCGCAGTTTGTCAACGACTGGAAGAGAGTGCGGAAATAGACGATGACAAAGACGATCATGGCCTTGGGTGAGGTGCTGTGGGATATTCTGCCTTCCTGCGTTGTGCTGGGAGGCGCCCCGTTCAACTTCGTCTATCGAGTCAACAGTCTCGGCGATACCGGTCTGATGGTCAGTCGTCTCGGCCGGGACGACCTGGGCCGGCGGGCCCGCGACAAGGTGGTTTCGCTCGGTCTGGATCCCTCCCTTCTGCAGTGGGATGACGATGCCCCTACCGGCACGGTGCAGGTGAGCTTCGATGCCGACAACAATCCCGACTACGTCATTATTCCCGACGTGGCGTACGACCGGATCGCGCTGACCGATGCGTTGCGCGAGGCGGCGGCGCGGGCGGACTGTTTGTGTTTCGGTACGCTGGTCCAGCGCTGTGAGGCCTCACGAGCGACGCTGGCGAAGACGTTGGAAGAAGCACCGGGCGCCCTGAAACTCCTGGATGTCAATTTGAGAAGGGACTGCTACGATCCCGGCAGCGTCGCGTTCTCGCTGCAGGAGGCCGATGCACTCAAGCTCAACGAAGACGAGGCCCACGAGGTGGGCGCGATGCTGGGGATTCGGCACGGGACCCTTGCCGAATTCTGCCGGGCGATCATCGAACGATGGAATTTGCGGTTCTGCCTGGTGACACTGGGTGCGGAGGGGGCGTTCGGACTTTCCGCCGACGGGGATCAGGCCTACGCCGCCGGATACAAAGTCGAGCTTGCCGACTCGTGCGGGTCCGGCGATGCGTTCTCCGCCGGTTTTGTGCACAAGATCCTGCGGCAAGCGTCGCTGGCGGAGGCGGTGGCGTTCGGCAACGTTCTCGGAGCCATCGTGGCCACGCAAACCGGCGCCACGGCGCCGATAGGAAGCGATGATATCGATGCCTTTGTCGAGCGGGGGATCGAGCGGGTCAGGCACCGCGAGTTCGAGAAATGGTCGACAGACAAATGAGGTGGGGCGCAGATGGCGAAACGGCGTATCGTGGTGGTGCTGTTCGTAGCCGGGGTGCAGGCGGTCGCGGTCGGTCGGCCGGCGCCGGGCGATGTGTTTCGCGAGTACATGTGGTGGAACGAGGGTGGCGACGCGGGCGGATCGCTGCGGGTCGGGGGAAAGCACGGGCAGGAGCATCCGGACCGGGGCTGGGCCCGCGATTACATCAACGCCGCCGTGGTGGTGAAGCACGATTTCGATCTGGAGCACGCCGTTCGGGCCGAGGTGGTCATCGAGAAGATCCTCTGTCACGACTCGACGCGCGGGCTGGCGATCGAGATCAACGGGAACCGTTGGATACGGGTCCCGGAGGCCGAGGCGATCCCTTACCCTCCGTGGCAGTATCAGCATCACGTATATCCCGTGGTCCCGGTGCCGCTGTCGTTTCTCAAGAGCGGCGCGGGCAATCGGTTTCGCATGCGCGTCGATCCCGAGCATCCGTGGAAGTGGCCGCAGAATCTCATCTACGGCGTGCACTTTCGCATCTATTACGATCCCGCGAAGAAACCCCACCCAACGGGACGGATCTTTTCGCTCGAACCCGGCGCGGCGCTCGGCAAGGCCGTTCGACTGCAGGTGGAGGCCGAGAGTCCCTGTGCTGCGATCAAGCGCGTGGAGTACGTCGGACACCACGAGGACGTCAACTACGAAGGGGACGGGCGCTACACCCAATGGCATTATCATTTCTTCCACGGACAGATCACCCATCACCTCGGCACCGCCACCGAAGCGCCGTACGCGCTGACCTGGGATACGTCGTGGGTCCCGGACCAGAAGCAGCCGATGGCCTTAGCCGCCCGGATCATCGACGGGACCGGGATGATCTACATGACCGAGGCGGTGACGGACTTGCGTCTCGACCGCGACGGCTTCTCGGTCGAATTGTGCAAGCCTTACGACGTCCCGAAGAAATGGGTGACGCGCAGCGGCGAAAAGGAGGAACGCTTTGTCGTTACCGGCGATCTGCAAAAGGCGGTGGCCGCCCGGCTCGTCTGGTCGAGCTGGAGCCCGGGGTACATGCGCGGGATCTATA
This sequence comes from uncultured Pirellulales bacterium, assembly GCA_964415045.1. GTDB lineage: Bacteria > Planctomycetota > Phycisphaerae > Sedimentisphaerales > Anaerobacaceae > CAYPZL01. The sequence continues at coordinate 11,374 of CAYPZL010000046.1, forward strand.
TCAACGACGAGAAAGTGTTCGATCGGGAGGGGCCGAAGTACCAGTATTACTTCCACCAGGTGACGCTTGACGACGTCGGTGCATTGCAGGGCGGCGTCAACATTCTCAAGACGGGCAAGACGCCAAAGATCGACGGACACATGGTCCACGGGATGGAGGTGAACTGGCCCGGCATTATGGTCCTCGTTCAGTACGCGGACAAATAGCAACGTCCCGGACCTGATCGCAGGCTCCGGGGGATTCCTATAGAAGCTCTGTGGTGACCACAGGAGAGGGCACATGAGGCGACACACAATGCTCACGACGGCAGGCATCCTCGCTATTCTGACGGCTTCGCTCGCACACGCCGGCGCGATCCCATTCAAACACACGGCGATTGACGACAGTGTCAAGGACCCGTGGGCCAAGATGGTGGCGGATATCGACGGAGACCGGTTTCGAGATATCATCGTCGGGGGCCGTAGCGGTCCCCTGGTATGGTATCGATATCCTGACTGGGAGCCGACGGTCATTGCAAAAGGCGGCTACCGGACCGTGGACGGCGAAGCCGGCGATATCGACGGCGACGGCGACCTGGATATCGTCATGGGCGGACTGATCTGGTATGAGAACCCGCTTCCACGTGGCCGGGCCACGCGGACGGGCTCATGGAAGGCCCACCGGGTCGCGGATCATAAAACCCACGATCTGGAACTGGCCGACCTGGACAAGGACGGCGACCTTGATATCGTCACGCGCGATCAGTCGGATTTCGGCGCGAAGGCCGGCGACAAGATCTACCTGTGGCGCCAGGATGAGGATGACAGGTGGTCTCACAAGATCGTTGCCTGCCCTCACGGCGAAGGCCTTGCGCTCGGCGATCTGGACCGGGACGGAGATGAAGACGTGGTTATTGGCGGCATCTGGTACGAGAACCCCGGCCGGATCCTCGACGGCGCGTGGCCGGCGCACAAGTTCACCGACTGGCATCCGAGTGCGACCGTTCAGGTGGCCGATGTCAACGGTGACGGTCGCGCCGACGTTGCCCTTTCGCCTTCGGAATTGAAGGGAAACTGGTATCGGCTTTCGTGGTTCGAGGCGCCGGCCGACCCGAGCCGGGGCAACTGGATCGAGCATGTCGTCGTCGATTCGATAGAATGCGTCATCCATGGCCTGGTGACGGCCGATTTCAACGGCGACGGGGCTGTGGACATCGCGGCGTCGGAGATGCACCAGGGCAAGGACCCGGATGAGGTAGCGATCTTCGTCAACCGCAGCGGCGGAACCGCGTGGGACAAGCAGATTCTCTCCACCAGAGGATCGCACTACATTCAGGCCGCCGACATCGGTCGTGACGGGGACGTCGATCTCATCGGCGCCAACTGGAGCGGCCCTTACCAGCCGGTCGAGATGTGGGAAAACACATCCGCCGGCCGGTCGACTCCGTCCGGCACGCGCGGCGACGTGCCCGCGCCGCAGGGGAAGCAGCGGCCCGGCCCGTAGTCCGCCTCGTCGGGGCCGATCAATAGCGCCCCGCCCGCGTACCAGTGCAAAGTTGCATCGCTGCATAGCCTCAACTGCCCGCAGCGACAGCCCCCGGGCGGTACGCTCGTTGCTTTCCTTTCACTGGGCGCGCGGCTGTCAATTCTTGCCTGTACGGCGGGCGTCGCATTCGTTTGCTTATCCCCGCGCGCCCCCTGATTCCTGCCGTTCCATCCAGCGGCGTGACACAGCGCAACCAGAAGCAGACGGCCCGCGAGGCCGCAGATGGTGGTAGCGTCTATCCGAAGCATTGTCCTTGCTTCCTTCCCGGAGCCCGCGCCTTGATGCGGGCCGCTTGCCGGCTCTATGATCCGGTGTCGGTGTCGGTGTCGTCGCTACCGCGGGTCTGGCTCAGGGCCGCCAGGCCGCCGATGGCGCCGAGGTTCATCGTCTCCAGAGCCGAACTGGGCACGATGATCATCGAGCCTTTCTCCTTGAGGCCCTCGAACAGCATGTTCATGCCGCGCAGGTGCATCGCGCCGGGATTCGATTCGTATTGCCTGGCGGCCTGCGCGAATTTCTCGGCGATTTCGGTCTCGGCCGTTCCCAGGATGATGCGGGCGTGACGCTCCCGCTCGGCCTGCGCCTCTTTCGACATCGCGTCTTCGAGTTCCGCCGGCAGAATGATGTCGCGAATCTCCACGGACTGGACCGTGATGCCCCAGGGGTTGGTCTTCTCGTCGAGGATTTCCTGGAGCTTCTTACCGAGCTGCTCCCGATGCGACAGCATTTCGGTCAGTTGATGCGTGCCGATGATGTCACGCAAGGCGGTCTGGGCGCTGAGCACGATGGCCTGGTAGAAGTTCTCCACCTCCAGGATCGCCTTTTTGGCGTCCCAGACCATCCAGAAGCAGATGGCGTCGACGTTGACGGGGACGGTGTCCTTGGTGAGCGTCGACTCGGAGCTGAAATCGGTCGAGCGGATACGCATATCGACCGACTGCGTGACACTCTCGATGATCGGGATGATAAAGAAGGGCCCCGGACCCCGGAGGGCGTGGAACCGGCCGAGTCGCAGGACGATGGCGCGTTCCCACTGATTGGCGATCTTGATGCCGAAGAAGCAGATGTTCGCCACGAGGGCGGTGACGATGATGATGTAGATGTTCCACTGTTGCCAGGTGCCCTCGGTGAGCCGGTTGAGGCCGGCGCCGGCCAGCACGACCACGGCGGCCGCCAGGGCGGCGACCCAGTTGAGAGAGGCCGCCTCGGCCTCCAACTGCGTCGTGGCCTTGTACTCGCGGGCGAGGCTTGCCCGAGCGACTTTGCCCTTTCTTCTCTCAGCCATTTTCCTGTCTCCTTTGCAAATGCTCGACGATCTCTTTCAGCGTTAGGTTGTACTGATGACCCCGAGCGACGAACTCGTCGCAGATTTGTCGAAGCATGCGTTTTCTTTCCGCTTCGCCGATCTGGACCTCGCGCTGGCCGACGAAGGTTCCGGTGCCCTGCTGCGTGTCCAGGACCTTGAGGATCTCCAACTCGGAATAGGCCTTGCGAATCGTGTTGGGGTTGACCTGCAACTGCACGGCCAATTCCCGCACCGTCGGCAACTGCTCGCCGGGCAACAGCCGGCCCGAGGCGATCCCGTAGCGAATCTGATCGACGATCTGCCGGTGGAAGGGCACCCCGCTTTTCAAATCCAGCTTGAACTCAATCATGCAAACGCTCCGTTCGGCTTCCCAATGCAATAGTATAACAATGTTATAGTGTACTATTACTATAGTACAATATGGCACGAGGTCGAGAGAAAAATAATTTTTTAAGTCCTTTTCCAAAAGGGTCTTATGGGGATTGTAAAAAAATTTGTGTGCGACGAATCTGCATCATCCTGAGCCATAGCCCCCTGCCTCAACTCATCAGAGGGTCGTCATGCTGAACGAAGTGAAGCATCCGGGCCGGGAAGGAGAAGTCTGCCTCGCAACAGAAGGCCCGCGCGATGGGCAGATGGTACTCGTCAGTAGTCTCCAAACGAGAGGTATCTCAAAGCCGCAGCCCGGATCCTTCACTCCGCTGCGCTGCGTTCAGGATGACGTACGCTGCGTCAGGCGAGTGCGGCTTGCGCGTTTGGAACGGTGTCCAGCGGTTTTACTTTGTACGAGACCTGGAGAATCTTGCCTTTTTCGTCGATCAGGAACGAGGAGCGGATGATGCCTTCGTAGGTCTTGCCGTACATCGACTTCTCGCCCCACGCGCCGTAGGCCTGGGCGACCTTGTGGTCCGCGTCCGAGAGCAGCGGGAATCCAAGGTTGTATTTGTCGTCGAACTTCTTCTGCTTGGCCGGCGCGTCCGGGCTGATCCCTACCGCGCCGACGTTCGCCTTCGCCAGATCCTTGCCGGAATCACGAATGCTGCACGCCTGCTTCGTACAGCCCGGCGTGTCCGCCTTCGGGTAGAAGTACACCAGCAACCTCTTGCCTTTGAAATCCGCCGGCGTCAGGTACCGGGCCGTTTATGGACGTCACCCGTCGGGTTAGCCCGGCGGCGCGAAAAAAAATTCACTTTTCTCTTGCAGTCTCTACAACTGTAAAGTACTCTTGTCATCGTTAGAGCTAAAGGAGGTTCTCATGGCGAAAAGAGATTGTGAGCTGACCGAAGCCGAATGGGCGATTATCCAGGTGGTCTGGGAGCACCAGCCCTGTGCGGCCCCGACGGTGCAGGAAGAGCTGGCGGAGCGCAAGCAGTGGACCTACAGCACGGTCAAGACGCTGATGGACCGGATGGTGGGCAAGGGGCTGCTCACGACCGAGCGGATTCGCAACCTGATTCTGTATCGTTCCGCCGTGAGCCGGACCGACGCCCAGCAGGGCGAGCTGATGCGTACGGTCAAGCGGGCGTTCGGCGGGGCGTTCACGCCCATGATGCAGTTCATGTTGGAAAGCGACGCGCTCTCGCCCGAGGAGATTGGCGAACTGCAGGCCATGATTCGGAAGAAACGGCGGCGCGAGAAAACCCGGGCAAAGCGGTAGTCCGTTTGTAACAAAGCGAGCCGCTGGACGTCGTTAGTACGCGGAGGTTCGATCATGAATGCCATCGTTGAGACCATCAATGCCACCGGGCGGGCGTTTGTGGATTTCGCTCTGCCCATGCTGGTTCAATCTACCGTCCTGATCCTCATCCTGCTTACTGTAGACGTGCTCCTGCGTAAGCGGGTACGAGCCGTCTTTCGCTACTGGATCTGGATGCTCGTGCTGATCAAGCTGGTTCTGCCACCGTCGCTGTGGTCCCCGGTCAGCGTGGGCAGGTGGTTCGGCGACGAGCTGCACGTCTCGGCGGACGCGCTTCTTGAGGAAGAGCAGCCGCCGACGGTGGAACCGCCCTCGACCGCCCTGCAGATTCTCTCGCAGCCGGTTCCGCTGCCGGTTGAGCCCTTTGCGGGCGTGCCGGAGCCTCACGCGGCGACAGCGGAGCCGTTGGTTCTGCCGGTCGCTCCGAGCGACGAAGGAGCGATCCAGCCGAATGCCGCAGCTACGCCGTCAGAAGCGGGGCAGCCCGGCTTCGCTCCCGCAGTGCCCGTTACGACACTGGACTGGCGTGGTTTCGCACTGCTGGCGTGGGTGGGCGTCGTGGTGGCACTTCTGCTGTTGCTCTTGCAGCGGGCGGTGTTCGTACGGGGCCTCGTGGCCCAGGCTGGGCAGGCAAGCGCTTCGATGCAGAACGTCCTGGATGAGTGCCGGACCCGCGCCGGCCTCGGCCGCGCCGTAGCGCTGAAGATCTCACCGAAGGCGACCAGTCCGGCCGTCTGCGGACTTGTGCGGCCCGTCATCCTGATCCCCCGGAATCTGGCCCCGAAGATCTCCCGCCACGATCTGCACGCCGTGCTGCTGCACGAGCTGGCGCACGTCAAGCGGGGCGACCTCTGGATCAGTCTGGCCCAGACGCTGTTGCAGATCGTCTACTTCTACAATCCGCTGCTCTGGCTGGCCAACGCCGTGATCCGCCGCGTCCGCGAGAAGGCGGTCGATGAAGCGGTCCTCGTGGCCATGGGCGAATCGGCTTCCGACTATCCGGAGAGCCTGGTGAACGTGGCCAGGCTCGCCTTTAAGCGGCGTCCCGTCCTGAGCCTGCGCCTGATCGGCGTGGTCGAATCCAAAAGCGCCCTGACCGCCCGCATCAAACACATTCTCAACCGCCCCTTCCCCAAGACCGCCAAACTCGGAGTCCTGGGATTGCTCGCCATCATCCTCGTGGCGGTGGTCATGCTGCCGATGGCCAAGGCCAGGCCCCTGACCGACCGCGCCGGTAAAATCATGGCACTGGCTGGGGAAGAGGCCCGCGCCCTGAACCACGCCTACATCGGCACGGAACATATCCTCGTCGTGTTGGCGCGCGACGGTGAGGCGGTCAGTGCCCGGGTCCTGGCCAACCTCGGCGTCGATGCCGAGGCGTTGGGTGCTGAGATGACCAGGCTCGTCAAGCCTGGCGCCGATCCGTCCCCCAAGCGGAGTCTGCCACGCACGCCCCGCGCCAAGAGAGTCATGAAGTACGCCGAAGAGGAAGCCAGAACGCTCGGCCATGACTACATCGGCACGGAGCACATTCTGCTGGGGGTTATCTCTGAGAGTCAGGGCCTGGGTGCGCAGATGCTCCGGAATCTGGGCCTCACGCCGCAGCAGGTCAGAGCCGAGGTCTTCAGCTTCGTGCAGGCGGCTCACGCGGTGGAGCTGGAAGACAGTCGGCCCGTCACGCACGTTGAGCTGCCCGACGTGGGCCACGAGGCGGTGATGCTCGATCTGGCCTCCGGGCAGCTTGTACCGGTGCCCCGGGACGGACCGCCCCAGAAGGTTTCGGAAGCCATAGAGGAATCAGGCAAAGGAGATGTCGTCCTTGATACTCGCTCTCTGATCCTGGTTCGGGGAGCTACGTCCAAGAAGGCTGAGGGCGACCCCGAGGACCTCGTGAAAGTCGTCAGAGTCGGTTCGCATCTGCCCGAGACCGTCACGGTCACCACCGCCGAAGGCCGGCAGTACGAAATCACGGTTCTCTCCGTGGACGACAGGGCTTGCACGCTCACGTGCTCTCGCATTCGCAGCGATCGGGGTGCCGGCGGAGATGCCCCGGACGGGGTCGCTGCATCCGGGCTCGCCGGGCGGAATTGGACGCTGACCCTGGGATGGAATGGCCGGCAGGTGGCGCTGCCCGGTCCCCTCGAGTACCCGCGGTGGATCGAGGAGACGCGAGAATACGAGCGCTGGAAGCGGGCCCGCGGGATGCAGACCTTCCGCAAGCGTAGCTCCGACGGTTCCGTCCTGGAAGCCGCGTGCGCCGGCTCGACTCCCGATGCCGACGGGAACCTCATGGCGCTGATTCTGTCGGTTCGGCGCTATCGCTCCGACGGGTCGCTCCAGAACGAGACGCGCTTCCCCGGAGGCCCCGACAAACGGGTCACGGGATGGAACGTTCATGCAACCGACGGTTCTTCTTTCCGTGTGGACAAGCGCCGGGAAAGCCGGGTCACGTGGTATGACCGCGATGGCAAGCAGGTCAAGCAGTGGCGAGTCAACCCGTATAACGTCGTGTTCTCCGAGCTTTACGGCGACCAGGACTTCGCGCATTCGATTCACGAACTGAGAAATGTTCCCTACGATCCCACGAAGAAGTACCGTGACCAACGCTTCTACACCGCCTCGCCCGAGCAACCCGTCGCGCCGGCAGTGGATGTACTGGCGAACCTGCGACAATTGGCCCTGGGAGTGGTGCTCTTTGCCAACGATCATGAGGGGGACTTGCCCTTGACACTGAGGGACATCGAACGCTACGTCCCCGACCGCGCGCAGTTTGCCGGGATGCGCGCGAATGTCACGTATGTCGGCAAGGGCAATGTCAAACGCGAAAGCAAAGCCTACGCCGTCCCCATCGCGTATAAAAAGGCACCCGAGTCCGTCGGCGGCGCCTACGTCGCTTTTATGGACGGCCACGCCATACTCGTGTCGTCTGAACGCTGCAAAGAGCTGGGCATTGAGCTTGCGGCTTTGGACGAGCGGGCCGGAGACTTGTATCCCGACCCCACGGAGGCCTTCGGCAAGATGCTCGGGCAGTGGGTCGCAAATGCCAGAGCCGGGGATCTGGAGGCAATGAAGACCGCCTATCCGCCCGGTTATGGGCTTGTTGCGCGGGACGCGGACGATGTCCGAGAGCTTCTGTCGCTCAATCGGGGTTGGCAGTTCTCCCTGCTCTCGGTGGCCTGGAACGATGAGGCGGCGATGGCCGTTTCCCGAAAGCTGCGAGCCGGCGACCCGAAAGACCAGGCCGAGCCGGTCGTGCTGGTCTGGAACCTTGAGAAGTTGCAGGATCGTTGGGTCATAACCGACATCGATCTGGAAGAGATCGCGGGCCTCCAGCGCGAAAACTCTCATTTTCTCAAGAACCATCCAGGAGCCAAGGTCTGGTACGTCGAGCCGGGGCCAGGCGCCGCCAATTCCGTTTCAAATATCTCAGGGAGAACGGAGGCTGGAATCTCGGGCCGAGTGGTAGCCCCGAACGGTGACCCGGTTGCTGGGGCGCAGGTGGCGGTGTGTACGGAAGAGATTGGTGTAATGGTCCTTGATGGCGCGCTGTCTCAACCCAGGCGTAGTGACATGGAGAAAGGTCAGATTGTCCAGACGGATGCTCAGGGGTGTTTTCGGTTCGAGGGCGAAACTCCAGCGGATTTCAGTCTGATCGTGGCACACGACGACGGATTCGCACTGATCGGATTGGATGATTTCAAGAGGAGTCGCGAGTTTCGGCTTGCGCGCTGGGGGCGGATTGAAGGGCAACTGGCGTCCGGACGAAGGGCCTTGGAGGGTAAGATCTGGATGGGTGGCATGCCGAACTCGACATGGTACAAGCACAAGTATGATTTCCGGTACGAAACCAAGTGTGACGACGACGGCCGTTTCGCTTTCGAGCGCGTCCCCGCTGGGCGCTTCGAGGTCGGATATCTGGCCAGCACGGGGCGCGCCTCGGCTTCGGTGACCTCTCGAACACCGGTGGTGGTTGAGCCGGGTCGTACGGCGACGATGAAGCTGGGCGGCGAAGGTCGCCCGGTGATCGGCCGGTTCGTGCCACCGGAAGGCTATCAAGGGCCGATGTACTTCGGCCAGGGACTCCGGGCGTTGAGTACGGCTGGCCCCGAAGAGCCGCGACCCGACAACTATGACCAGATGACCCGCCGCGAGCAACAGGCATGGTACAGCAAATGGCGCCAAACACCGGAGGCCAAGGCGTTCCACGAGGCGATGTGGAGCGACCCGAACTGGCGACACTACTGCTTCAGCATCCAGGAGGACGGCTCGTTTCGGATCGAAGACGTGATCCCAGGCAAATACGACCTGGACGTCTGGCTGGAAGAGCGTTTCACCGGTCGAGGTCGGCCCGAAGAGATCGGCGGTTACAACGGGATCGTGGAAGTGCCTCCCATGGCCGAGGCGAGCACAGACGAACCGCTCGACCTCGGCGAATTGACGCTGAGCATGAGACATCCGCTGCACGTCGGTGACACGGTACCGCCGTTCGAGGCCGAGACCCTCGACGGCAGAACCATTGGCCTGCTCGACTATCGCGGCCGACACGTCCTGCTGAGCTTCTGGTCGCCCACGTTCGATCCGGAGTTGAAGCGCCTCAAGGAGTTGTACGCCGATTATGGAAAGACAGGGCAGTTGCAAATCATCGGGCTGGGCGGAACGGACACGCGTGACGAAGTGACAAGCTACATCAAGGAGCACGATATTCCATGGCCCCAGATCTACTTCGGCCCCGATTGGAACGCTGATCTGCTCAAGAAACTCGGCGGCCAGATGCAGATCATACTGATCGATCCCGAGGGCAAAGTTGTTGCGACCTGGCTTCGCGAGGACGAACTCACCGAGACGGTCCGGAAAGCGGTGGCCTTCGCTTGGCGGCGGACGGACCGGTATGTCGCGCCCGATCCGGAGGGGTTCTTTCCCGACGATGTCGAGGGGGGCAAGAGGCTCGATGCGCTGTTCAAAGCCGTTGACAAAGACCGGCGCAGCGACGAGGAGATTCTCTCGACCGTGCGCCGGGGCTTTCGTCGCACGAAAGAGTATCGCTCGAATATCCTGCGGTGGATCGGCAACCGCTACGTGTGGGGCGAGGCCCCGCAGAACGCCGAGGCCATCGAGATCATGTACCATGCGGTGGCGATGGAGAGGCATTACGCGATCTACTTCGGTCTTTCCGTCGTGAAGGACAAGACGCCGAACATCCTCCGCACGCTGGCCGAGATTTGCATGCAGGGCGAGGACGTCGGGCGCATTACCTGGGGCGTCGGCGCCCAGCGCGACGAACTCGTCACCTATATCAAGCCGTACCTCGACGATCCCGATCCGCAGAAGCGCGAAACGGCTTCGGTCCTCGTGCAGCATTTCGAGGGCAAGCTGGACTTCGACCGGCACAGGGAAGAGAAACGTCTGGAGCGGGCCAAGGTCGAATTCGCCGATCGATTGCCGCAGTTCAAGCAGACTCTCCTGACCGGCGACAGCCGCGCCCGGCGCGAGGTCTTCACGACGATTCAGCGCGAGAGGCTCGTCGCGCTGCTGGACGATTCCTTCGTCCCGGCCTTTCAGGCGTGCGGCACCGATCCCGACCGGAAGGTCCGCAACGAAGTGGCGCGCACGGCGGGCGGTCGCTGGGTGTGGGGGGCGCAGGAGCAGGACCCCAACGCGATTGCGCTGATGCTCGAACTGGCCTCGGACAAGGTTCGGGATGTCCGCTATAATGCCGTCTACTACGGCCTGTCCGTCGTGCGTGACAAGACCGAGCCGGTCATTCGCCGCCTTGTCGAACTGGCCCTCTCCGACCACGAAAACAACCTTTACGGCCGCATCGTCTGGGGCCTCAAAGGGCCCATGCGTGCTTCGCCCGAGCCGTTCGAGAAAGTCCTGGCCGAGTACCTCGAGGCGAGCGAGTCCAACCAGCACCTGGCCGCATCGGTATACCTGCTCTACCACGACGTCTTGCAGAAGGAGCCGCCCGCCGAGTGGAATCTGGCGCGAATCAAGCAACAGTATCCCGACGATCTTTTCACGGTTACGTTCTCCGCCAAGGAACCTTTCGCCCCGGCCAACGCCGACGTCCTCTGGGATGAATTCGCAAAGACACTTCCGGAGAAAGCTGAGCCAAAGCGCATGCCGAGCTTTCGCCGGAGCAAGCCTTTTGTCTGCGTCGCCCAGGTCCGCTCGCAACGACAGGCCGACGTCGTCAAGCAATCCATTGAAGGCAATCCCCGCTTGAGCCTCGGCCAGGTTCGGCCCGTGCCCTTGTGGGTGCAGCTCTACGAGGAGGAGAAACGCGGCGTCAGCAGCTTTCCGCCTGACGATGAGACCATCGCGTCTCTGATGGGCCCGAAGGCCGTCGAACCGGGTCCCATCCAGCAGCGAATCGACGCCGCTGCACCGGGTGATACGATCCGCCTGGAGCCCGGCCTCTACAAGGAAAGCCTGGTCATCAACAAGCCGCTAACGCTCGAAGGCGCCGGCTGGGACAAAACGGTCATCATGAAGGAAAAGCTGGTCATCGAGTCGTTCGAGGATATCCAGCGGATGATGTTCCAACGCCTGTCGAAGGCCACGTCGGACCTCGAACGCGAGCAGATGGCCGCTCGGATGAGGGAGACTCTGGCCGATAGGGTGTCCCCGACGGCGTTGCGTGTTGAGGGCGCGCAGGACGTGGTCATTCGCGGCATCAAGTTCACCTCGCCGGGTGGTCACGTCGAAGGAACCTCGATGAACTTGCCGATTGTCGCGTTCGATCACAGCAGCGTTCGATTCGAAGACTGTGCGGTCATCGGCGGCCCGGGAGACGGCGTTCACGTTCGCAACGCGGCTGATGCGACCATCGAACGAACGCTCGTCGCAGCCGTGTGGGGCACGGGTGTTGCTGTCGGCGGCAAGGGCGTCGCGTCGTCCCGCCTGCACCTTCGGGATTGCGATATGCGCAACTGTCATTATGCGGGCGTTCGCATCGCCGCGGACAATGACGACACACGCATCGAGCGCTGCCGGATCTCCGGGGCCGCCTGGCACGGCATTCGTTACGACAGCGCTTCGCCGCGCATTGTGAACAACCTGATCTTCGGCAACGCCCGCTCGGGCATCTATGCTTCGGGCGAGACCGCAGCGGTCGTCAGCGGCAACCTCTTCTACGCCAACGAAATGTGCGGCGTCTCCTGCTGGTTCCAGAACGCCGATACCATCGAAGGCAACACCTTCGTCGAGAACCAGCGCTCGGGGCTGGAGATTCTCGGCGCCTCGAAGCCCACCGTTCGCCGGAATATATTCTATGCCAATCCTACGAGCGTGTTCCTGGGCAACATCGGCAGCGAGTCTCGCTTCGCCCAATCCGACGGGACGGTTGCTCTCGATACCAATCTCTTCTGGGCCAACGAGCACGACGTAGCGTGGCGGCCCGATGCGAACACGGTCGAGACGATCACGCCCGGTCAAGAGACGCACACGCTCCAGACCGATCCGCAATTCGCCGCTGCGGAGACGAAGGACTTCTCCCTGGCTGCCGGCTCAGTCGCCCGGCAGAAGGACGTCGGCGTCGCCGACCCCATGCCGCTGGCCAGCCCCTGGCCTCTGCAGCCCGAAGAGCGAGCGATCATCCCCGAGGGCGACACCCGCGATTCGCGGCAGTGGCGGCACGCGAAGTAAGCTGCCTCCCCGGCGCCACCCCGGAAGGCGGAGAGCCGGGTGGTGCCGGATTCCTGTAACACCTTTCCTCCTCGCGCAATCGTGCCAGTGGATCAACTACATGGATCGTGATTCACTCGCGCGCTATGTCGTCCTGAACGAAGCGTAGCGCGGTGAAGGATCCGGGTCGCGTCCGCCCGCAGATTGCCAGGGAGCCGATTATGATTGCAAGCGGATCACAACCGAGAATCAATCGTCGTCGCTTTCTTCGTTCGGCGGCCGGCGCCGGGGCGGCGCTGGCTTTGGGACCGGTAATGCTGGGGCAGGGTCCGGCCGCTTCGTCATCGGACGAGATCAACGTGGCCCTGATCGGCGGAGGCAACCAGGGCAAGGTGCTGCTGGAGGCCGCGCGGCGCATCGAGGGCGTGCGGTTCCGCGCGGTCTGCGACATCTGGTCGTTCAATCGCAAGTGGGTGTCGCGGCGGCTGAAGGCCTACGGGCATGAGTGCAACGCTTACGAAGACGTCGAGGAGTTGCTCGACAAGGAGAAGGACCTGGACGCCGCCATTATCGCCACGCCCGATTTCTGGCATGCCCGTCATACCGTGGCGTGCCTCAACGCGGGCCTGCACGTCTACTGCGAGAAGGAGATGTCCAACACGCTCGAAGGGGCCCGGCAGATGGTCGAAGCCGCTCGCAAGACGGGCAAGCTCCTGCAGATCGGCCACCAGCGGCGCAGCAATCCGCGCTACGTCTTTTGTCATGAGAAGCTCCTGAAAGAGGTGAAGCTGCTGGGTCGCATCGTCGCGGTCAACGGGCAGTGGAACCGGGCCGTTCACACGCCGCTCGGCTGGCCGAGGCAGTATGAAATCGATTCAGCCACGCTGAAGAAGTACGGCTACGAGTCGATGCGCCAGTTCCGCAACTGGCGCTGGTACAAGGGGTTGGGTGGCGGACCCATCGTGGACCTCGGCTCGCACCAGATCGACGTGTACAACTGGTTCCTCGGCGCCCGGCCTGTCTCGGTCCTGGCCAGCGGGCGGACGAATTACTACGACAGGAAGACGCACGAGTGGTACGACACGGTCGTGGCCGTGTACGAATATGATACGCCCCGGGGCGGCGTCACGGCTTCGTACCAGACCCTCACGGCCAACCGGCACCTGGGCTACTTCGAGAAATTCATGGGTGATGAGGGAACGCTGGTCATCTCGGAGCGGTCCTCCGTCGGCCAGCTTTATCCCGAGCCGACCGCGCAGCAGGACGGTCGAGTCAAGTGGGCGACGGGTCTCAAGGAAGGATACCTCACCGCCTCGAAAGCGGTGATGGAGATGGTCGACCGCATGACCGTGCAGCAGCTTGCCAAGGCCCTGTCGGTGGACCCGTCGCCGCTTCCGATCACCACGAATGCAGCGGCGACGAGCGGTGCGGCACTGATGAGCTGCAACCTGTCCGTACCCATGGACAAGCCGGTTCATCAGCCGCACCTGGAGAACTTCTTCGACGCCATTGCCGGCAAGGCCACGCTCACCTGTCCGGCCGACGTCGGCTACGAAACCGCCGTTACGGTCCTGAAGGTCAACGAAGCCGCCGAGGCCGGGCGCAGACTCAGCTTCAAACCCACGGAGTTCGTTGTCTGAGGCCACGCTCCGTGTGCCGGGAACCGCATGTCGATCGCGGTGGCCGGTCGGCGCCGGCCGGGATTATCCGAAGGTGTAATGCTTGCGGACCGCTTTCTCCACGTTCCAGACGCAGTCCAGATCCTGGGGAAACACGACCAGGTCGCCGGGCCCGAAACTCACCGATTCGCCGCCGCCGGTGATGGTCACCTGTCCCTCCAGGATCAGGCACGTCTCTTTCTCGGTGTACGACCAGTCGAACGAGCTGGGATCGCAACTCCAGATCGGCCAGCTCTTGCACCGGCTCACCTCCTCCTCCGTGGGTTTGCGCACCACGATATCCTTAACCGTTGGCATGCTCTTTTCTCCTCTTGCTTCAACACATCAACCGGACACTCATGTTTCGCAACCACTTTATTATATCGAAATCGATTCATTTGGGAATATTTCAGGTGTTTGGGCGTAAACCGCCTGGCAAGCGACGGATTTTTGGAATACATTGGCGGCTTTGTTTTTCGAGTTTGTGTTTGGATATTTGGTTCATGGAACACGGTCAGGTGGAACGAATCAGGGTCTGGTTCGATGAGTATACGAGCCGGTTTCTCGGTGATGATGAGGTTGTGAACGCCCACCTGCGGCTCAAGCAGGAGCATACAGTGCGTACGTGTGAGGAGATTTTGCTGTTGGCCGAGCAGCTTGGCCTCGACGAGAATCAGAAGCGCATTGCCGAGGTCGTCGCTCTCGTGCACGACGTCGGGCGGTTTCCGCAATTCGCCGAGTACCGAACGTTCCACGATCCCCAGAGCGTGGATCATTGCGCGCTGGGTGTCGCGGTGCTGCGCGAGCAGGGGGGGCTGGAGGGCCTGGCGGCGCGGGAGGCGCAGTGGGTGGAGACGGCGGTTGCCTGCCACGGCCGCAAGGTGATTCCTTCCGGCGTAACCGGCCCGGCGCTGCTGTTCTCGAAACTGATCCGCGACGCCGACAAGATCGACATCTTCCGCGTCGTGCTGGAGAATTACCGGGGCTATCGCGAGAACCCCGACACGTTCCTGCTCGAGATCGAGCTTCCGGACGAGCCGGGTTACTCGCGCGACGTGCTCGAGGCCGTGCTCAACGGAGAGCTGGTCGATTCCCGCCGGCTGCGCACGCTCAACGATATGAAGCTCTGCCAGCTCGGCTGGGTCTACGACATGAACTTCACGCCTGCATTGCAGCGCCTCAAGGAGCTCGGATTCCTGGATGACATCTTCGAGTGTTTACCTCAGATACCGGACATCGCTCGGGTGAGAGAGGGAATTCTGATATACATCGACGCGAGGCTGGCCGGCGCTGGGAAATAAGGGGGAAATGATTCTTCGGCTTGCTTACGCCTGTCCTCCGCGCCGGCATCGGCCACGTCCTCGTCCCCGTCCGCGCGGCGGGCCGCCCGGTCCCCGGCCCATCGGGCCGCGAGCGGCGGGGCCGGCCACTTCGATGGGGCCGCCTTCGATGGAGAGGGCCTTGCCGTGGACCAGGACGTCGGCCACCTTCCTATGCGCCGCTTCCAGGATGCGCCCGAAGGTTTGCCGGGACACGTTCATCCGGCGGGCCGCCTCTTCCTGGTACAGACCCTCCAGGTCGGCCAGACGGATGGCCTCGAACTCATCCACCGTCAGCGCAACCTGCTCCAGCACTCGCAGCGGAACGCCTCGGGGCTTGTAGTATGTCGCCGGCGGAAGCTGCCCGATCCGCCGGCATTGTCTCGGTCTGGGCATAGGGGGACATCCCTGTTCGACTAATGGTCGCAGATGTTCTGTCCGCACTGGAGCCGGCCGGCTAAGTAATCGCCCACCAGCGCCTCCGGCTCGGCGTCCGGGGCGCCGACCACGACCTCGATGTTGTTCTGCCGGAACAGATCCTGCGCTCGTCGTCCCATGCCGCCGGCAATGATGAGGCCCGCGCCCTGCTCGGCCAGCCAGGCGGGCAAAACGCCCGGCTCGTGCGCCGGCGGCGTCAAAAGCGTCGTATTCTCAATCTCGTTGCCGTCGCCGGTCTCGACGATGGCAAACTGTTCGCAATGGCCGAAATGGGCCGACAGCCGGCCGTTTACCAAAGGAATCGCTATCTTCATCGTGTTCTGCTCCTTCTTCTCTGTGGTTGCCTGTTCGCCGTCGGCGAGCGGTGCGAAGGCGTGGGCGAGGGCCTGGGCGGTCGGACTGTCTTTCCTGAAATCCACGAACGGCTTGCCCGCGTCGCAAGCGCCCATCAGCTCGGCGTCTATCGGGATACTGCCCAGGAACGGCACGCCGAACTCCTCGGCCATGCGGCGTCCGCCGTCGGCGCCGAACACGTCGGTGCGCCGGTTGCAGTGCGGGCAGACGAACCCGCTCATGTTCTCGATCACGCCGGCCACGGGAATATCCAACTGGCGGCAGAACGTCACGCACTTGCGCACGTCCACGATGGCCAGGTCCTGCGGCGTGGTCACGATCACCGCGCCGTCTACGGTCCCGAGCAACTGCGCTATCGAAAGCGGCTCGTCGCCCGTGCCCGGCGGGCAGTCCACCACCAGGTAATCCAGGTTTTCCCAGAGCACGTCCCGGACGAACTGCTGGATGACGTTGTGCTTCATCGGCCCGCGCCAGATGAGCGCCTCGTTGCTGTTCTTCACCAGCAGTCCCACGCTCATGACCTGCAAGCGCTCGCCGTAGCGGACCGGGACGATCTTGTCGTCGCGGCCTTCGACGGCCGCTTCTTCGAGGCTCAGCAGCTTGGGGACGCTGGGTCCGTGGATGTCCACGTCGAGCAGGCCCGTGTTCTTGCCCTGCCCGGCGAGCCAGACCGCCAGATTCACGGCCACGCTGCTTTTGCCCACGCCGCCTTTTCCGCTCAAAACCAGATACTTGCGTTTGATGTTGTTCGTCATGTACTTCTCCGTGCGTCCGTGGCCGTCTCCAGCGCAGCTACCGCTGCTTCCCAGACGGAGGCGATCTGTTTTCCAAGAGGCTCGTCACAATACTCGACAATGGATTTTTCTGCAACCTGCGCCTGGGTTACCGAGGCGTCATACGCGATTCGACCGGCGGTTTGCAGGCCTCGCCGGCGGGCGTTGTCTTCGATGCGCGCGGCAATCTCGGGATTGATGTCCCATTTGTTGACGCAGACCATCGCGGGCGTCCCGAAGTGTGCGGCCAGGTCGGCCACCCGCTCCAAGTCGTGCTCGCCCGACAGCGTCGGCTCGGTCACCACCAGCACGAGATCGGCGCCGCTGATCGAGGCGATGACGGGACAGCCGATGCCGGGCGAGCCGTCCACGATGATCAGACGCAGGCCCCGCTGCTCGGCCAACTGCCTGGCCTGCTTGCGGATAAGACTGACCAGTTTGCCGCTGTTTTCCTCCGCCGCGCCGAGTTTGGCGTGCACCATCGGCCCGAACCGCGTTTCCGAGAGAAACCACTGGCCGTTGACCGCGTCGTTGAAGTCGATCGCTTCCACCGGGCAGAACCGCACGCATACCCCGCAGCCCTCGCAGGCGATGGGGTCCACCGCGTAGGTCTTTTGCACCACGTCGTTCGCGGGCCCGTCCAATGTCAGCGCGTCGAAGCTGCACAGCTCTTTGCAGCGCCCGCAGCCGATGCACTTGGCCGAGACGATCGAGGCGATCTTGCCGCCCACGAAGTCGTGCGTCTCCTTGACGTCCGGCGCCAGCAGCAGGTGCAGGTCCGCCGCGTCCACGTCGCAGTCCGCCAGGACCGCCTCCCGCGCCAACGCGGCAAACGACCCCACCAGGCTCGTCTTGCCCGTTCCACCCTTGCCACTTATCACAACCAGCTCGTGCATCAAAGCTTTCCTTTGTGTCTTGCTCAGAACGAAATGACCTTATCGGCTTGCTGTACCCATTGGGCCAGCTCCGTCATTGTGGCTTCCTCGGCGCCGTCGAAGTACGGCTCGCCTTTGTGTATTCCGCAACGCGCCTTGCAGGTGCCGCAGACTTTGACCGGAACGCCTTTGCCGATCAGGGCCTTGAGCATTTGCCCCAGATCGAAGTACCCCTCGGGCGGTTTCGTTACGTCTCGGGCCAGGTCAACCGAATCGTTCATCAGAAACACGTTCACCTGCGAGCCGGCCTGGAGGAGCTGTTCGGCCAACCGAAGCCCGTTCCACGTCACGTCGGTTCCGTCGTAAGGGTTCCGGTTAAATACAAGAAGTACTGGCATTTTTGTCTTTCTTCTCCTCGGAGCCGAAGAACTTTTCCCGCCACCAGCAGAAGTGGCCCCATCGATTCTCGAGTCTGTATTTTCCGTTCTCGGGCGTGCCGGACCATGAGTTCGCTTCGGTGAGCAGCTCGTCGCATGGTTTATCAAACGCGAGCAGTTCGTAAGCGCCCCGGATCAGGGCGAATCGCTTGTTGGCCTCTGCGGTGTTCCCTTTGTGGTCGGGGTGGTGTTCGATCGCCGCCTGTCGATAGGCGCGTTTCAACTCTTCCGGCCCGGCATTCTCCGCCACGCCGAGAATCCGGCGCGCCGCTTTTCGGGCCGCTAGATCCCGGTTGATTCGCTCCATGAATTCAGCGTCGTTCTTCACTGGACTGCGATCCTCTCGTCAATTCGCTTGTGAAGTTCCAGGAACTTACCCTCGTACTCCGGCAGCGCGTCGACGATCATGTCGCCCGAGGAATAGGCCTCGGCGATGCGCCGGTCGTCGGGGAGCCGGGCGATGATATCGATCTTCTCGGCCTGGC
The DNA here is from genome assembly GCA_964415045.1 of uncultured Pirellulales bacterium. Lineage (GTDB taxonomy): Bacteria > Planctomycetota > Phycisphaerae > Sedimentisphaerales > Anaerobacaceae > CAYPZL01. The sequence goes on from CAYPZL010000046.1 coordinate 29,865, forward strand.
AATAGATCTCGACGTCCCGGTTGCCGATGCCCTCGCGGTTGATCACCACGCCGAAGGGCAGGCCCATCTCCCGCGCCAGGTCCACCGCAAGTTTCAGGTCGTTCAGTCCGAACGGCGTCGGCTCGGTCACCAGCACCACGAAGTCCACGCCGCGAAGCGCGGTGACCACCGGGCATGACGTTCCCGGCGGCACGTCCAGGATCGCAATGCCGTCGGGACCGATGTGCTGCTTGACGCTGCCGATCAGAGACGGCGTGCGCACTGTGCCGATTTCCAGGCGTCCGCTGACAAAGCCCACCTCGCCGGCGGCGCCGGTCTCGATCTCTCCGATCCGCAGAGGCTTTCTCTTGATCGCGTCGGCCGGACACACGAGCCAGCAGCCCCCGCACGAGTGACACAGCGGCTCGAACGTGAGCACCTGGTCCTGGATGCAGACGATCGCGCTGTACTGACAGATCTTGCCGCACTCGCCGCAGGCCGTGCATTTCGCCTCGTCCACCTCGGGCACGTCGACGGTGACCTCCTCGCGCCGTTCGATCCGGGGCTTGAGGAAGATGTGCCCGTTCGGCTCTTCCGCGTCGCAGTCGAGATACTGCACCGCTCGGCCTTGTCCGGCGTAGATCTTCGCCAGGTTCGTCGCGACGGTCGTCTTGCCCGTGCCGCCCTTACCGCTGGCGATCGCGATTACCCATCCGTCGCCCATATTACGCACCACCTGTGCCAAAGTGGGATCCGACGTTCGGGCCCGCCGCCTCCTGCCATCGGCCCGCCTTGAATCCCTCTACCGCTTCGGCCACCGTGCCCGTGACGCCGATGTAGAGCTTGATGTTCCCGGCGCGGAGGGTGCGCTCGGCGTTCGGCCCGCAGTTGCCCGTTAAGACGGCTTCGGCTCCGGCGTCGATGACGACCTTGGCCGAGTTGATGCCCGCACCGCCGGCGGCGGAGACGTTGGTGTTTTCCACGGCCTCGAACGCCATGGTTTCGGTGTCGACTATCGCAAAATACGCGGCCCGGCCGAAGCGCGGATCCACCTGCGAATCCATCTCCGTACCGACCGACGTGACGGCAATCTTCATCTCTTCTTTCTCCTGCTTATGCAAAGGTTGTCATGCTGGACCAAGTGAAGCATCCGGGCCGAGAAGAGTCGCCGACATTCTTGCCCGGGTGGTTTCCCGTGCCATGCCCAGATCCTTCGCTGCCGCTCAGGATGACTGTCGTTAAGTGGCGATCAAGCGAGTGCTGCAACGCAACGCAGCGAATGCTCGCCTTACGCCCGCGTGGACGCGGTCCGAACGTTACACGGCTGGTCCCTCACGACCGACTCGACGTCGAGGCGTCACTGTTTCTCGGAGGCCGCGTCCGCCCGCAGTTCTTCGATGCGCTTCTGGATGTCCTCCAGCGCGCCCTGGAAATAGGCCGCCTGCTGCTTGAGGGCTTCGATCTCCTGCTGCGGAGCCGGCGTCACCGGTCCGGTCCACGGCGCCGCTGGAGAGCCCCAGGCTCCGTAGCCCAGGCCCGCGCGGGCCCAACCGGGCCATCCCGTGGCGTAATACTGATTCCGCCATCCGCGCCCGCCGCCGCGACCGCGACCCCAGAAGCCGAACCCTCGTCCGCCCGCCGGATTCATGTAGCCCGGCGTCGGATAACCGGCGCAGAAACCTGCGCCCCTGCCTGTCATCGGTCCCATCCCGGCGGGTCCCGTACCATCTCCACGTGGCATAGCCATTCTCCTTTCTCTCAAAAGGCCGTTTCGGTGAAACTCATTGTCTGGTCATTTGCGTGCCGCATTTCGGGCACGTTTTCTGGTTGCACGGCTGTCCGGTAACGTGCGGCTCGGCATGTCCGCAGCTCGGGCACACGCAGTTTCCGCCCGGACCGGCCGCATACGGACCGCCCATCCGACCCGGACCGCGACCCATCCCCCGGCCGCCTCCGCCGCCGCCCGGACCCATTCCGTTTCCACCTGGCATCGTTGCTCCTTTCCAAAACAACCAGCATTCAACACAAACATCCTACTTATATTATGGGCATATGCCCAAAATGTTCAAGGCCAAAACGCCCAAAATCAAAAAAAAACGCACGGCCCGGAAGCCGGAGATGTCGTGGTCGTCATAGGATAGGCTTCAGCCCATGCAGCTACTATTCAAGCTGCTGTGCCTCGATTCCGTATCGAGGGCCCGGAAGGCGGATGGTACTGCCTGCTGGTCTCTCCGCCGAGCTATGCCGCAACTGTATCGACCAGGGCCTGCACGGCGTGTTCTTTACGCCCATTGAGCACGTCGAGTCCGGAGAGGAAGTGAACACGCAGAAATCTTGAATGAGCTGACTTCCGCCGGCGTTCAGACGGTTCTGCTGGATCGTGACATCGTGCCGTGGTCCGGCCAGACCGCCTGCGACCTAACCCGATCCGTGACACTGGCGACGCTCTACAACGAAATAGGCCGTTTTCTGTACCGATTCCACGCTCCGACAACGATCAGGTGTGCCGCCTGATAGAATCTCGAATCTGACCCTTTTTCAACGGCCTGCTGGTGCAAATGTCGGCAACTACGGGCAGATGATCGGAAGCCGTCTTGGCTAGATGGGTTCGTAGGACTTCGCACCTTCTGACTTTCAAGTCGTTACTCACAAAGATATAGTCCAAGGTCCTGCAAGGAAGGCGAGAACTCCACGTGTAGCGAGTCGCATCTCCGTCATGAGATTCCTGGGAATCTGCCAAATGTCGACACAACCGCTGATAGTTGAAGGAGCCCGGTTTGATGTTGAGGTCTCCGCAAAAGACAACGCGTTGCCAGCAATTCGCATCGCCCAGCCACTCTTTGCTCAGGAGCGCGTTGGTTTGAATGGACCGTTCTCGTTCTAACAAGCCCAAATGCGTGGTCACAACCTGCCACTCCAGGCCATCTTTCTCTACCGCTATCCCCAGCGCGGCCTCGCTGCGCTCGGCCGCAACCAAAAACTCCGTTTCTAAGCCTG
>CAYPZL010000047.1:0-32723 GCA_964415045.1 uncultured Pirellulales bacterium
CGATTTCCTTGAAGAATATAAGCCTAATCTCCATTTTGCAAAACTCTACTAAGGAATTGGTATGGCGCAGGAAGAGCAGGTTTTGGTGGTGCCGCGGGCAGTGGTGGAAGCCGAAGGGATGTTCCACGGGCTGATGTTCGACGTGGAGCGGTATTTGCAGCGGCTGTTCGTCTCGGGCGTGCCGCGGTTCATGCCCCGCTCGCAGGCGGAGCACGACCCTTCCTACAAGCAGCTCATTCCCTACGTGCTCATGACCTGCGACGGCAAATACCTCAACTACGTGCGGGGCAAGCGGGCCGGCGAGGCCCGGCTCGTAGGCAACCGCTCCATCGGCATTGGAGGCCACATCAACCCCGTCGATGACCTGCCTTTGTTCAACACCGACTTCTACGAGACCTACGTTGCCGCCGTCGCGCGCGAGGTCGAGGAGGAAGTGTGCGTGGAAACAGGCCACAGCGACCGCGTCGTCGCGCTGCTCAACGACGATTCCAACGAGGTCGGACAGGTTCATCTCGGCATCGTCCACTGCTGGACTCTGGAGGCACCGAAGGTCACCCGCCGCGAGCAGATGATCACGCAGCTTTCCTTCCTGAGCCCGGTCGAGCTCCACGAGGTGCGCGACAGCATGGAAACATGGTCGCAGCTATGCCTGGACGGACTCGAGCAGATAAATGAAAATGCAAAATGCAAAAAGCAAAATTAAGGAAGCCATCCACCCAGGCGGATTCCGCAATTTTGATTTTTGCATTTTGATCTTTGATTTTGCTTCGGTGGTTAGAGGTCGTGCTCCAGGATATCTATCGTGCGGCGGGACAGTTCGCGGCCCCGGTCGGCCCAGACGCCTTCCCCCCAATAGCGGTAACAACTGGTCTGGTTCACCAGCAGATGGTAGAGGGCGTTGCGATACCGCCGATCCGCAGGGTCAATGCCCTTGCTCAGAATCTTCTCGTTGAACAGGGCGCTGGCCTTCTCCATCGGCCCGAGCACGTCGTCATAGCCCCGAACCCATGAAATGTTGTTGGTCCAGCTTCCGCCTTCCATGTGGAAGCGGTCGTCCTCCTGCTGCAACTGCTTGACGACCTTCTCCAGAGCCTCCGGGCCGGCGCCCGGCTCGAAACGCTCCCAGATCCGCTGCTGCATGATCGGCTGGATCTCGGGGAAATCCTCCTCGCGAACACCGAGCGAGTCGAGATATTCGAGGTACTCCGTGACATTGACGGGAGGAGTCGGGGTGCCGCTGCTCTGGTTCACGACCTCCTTGTACTTGCCCGGGAATTCGTTCATCATGACGCCGCCGTTTTCGCCGTCGGCGATCTGCGTCACGAGCGAGGGGATCGACTTGCCGCCGGCCTCGACGCGGCCCAGACCACAGGCTTCGTAGTACGGCTGCATTTGCGCGACGAGCTTGGTGTCGCTGCCCTGGGTCTTGACAATCGCAGTAATACTGAGGCTATCCCCGCTGGAGTTCTTCGCGATCAGGCGGTGCGGCCGATGCGGATATTCCAGCCCATGGCCCGTCCCAACGTGCTCGACGGTGTGCTCCTGCACGATGACCCAGCGATAGCCGCACTCCTTGAGCGTCTTGACGAACTCGTAAAAGACGTCGGGATGATTCGGAAGCGCCATCTCCGCCGGCGAGAATCCCTTGATCCGACCCAGGGCCTCCAATCCGAAAAGCCCGGCGAAGTAGTGTTGCCAGGCCCGCACGTGGAGACGATAGTCCTGCACGGGCGTCGAAGGCGCCACCGGATGTCCCCAGGCGATGCCCAGCCATTCGACGCAATGGCGATAGCGCGCATCGCAGGTGATGGTGCGGAGACTCTCGAAGACGTCGTTGAGCCCCATCGCGTGGAGCCCGTGAAGCAAGGTCCCCGAGTAGTCGAGCATAACGCGGGGCTGCTTGCCCGCGGCGACGAGCTCCGGTATGAACTCGCCCATACGCTTGTAGCACCAGTGAAAAACCGAGGCGTTGTGGTTGTCGCCCGTATCCGGATGGTCCATCATGTGCTTGAGATTGCTGATGATCTCGGCCCGCTCGGTCGGCTGGTCCGGATCGGGAATCAACGGCTGGTGCATGTGCAGGGCGATAGCGTAGGCGCTCTTGACATTGTTCCAGTCGATTCCGCTTTCGGGCAGGAAGACCGGTTTATCATCACGGGTCGCCTCGGCGACCGCATTCTCAGAACCGGAGAGATTGGGCAAACCGTCAACGTACGCGGGTAAATCTGTCATCTATTTCACCTTACATTCTTCTTCGGATGGGTCAACCATGGAAAGAATCACAAAAGTCTCTGCCGCCGGGATCACTTTTTCAGGCCGGCAAGCCACGGCCCTTGCGCGAAACGAGGCAGACTGAACGCCTCGTTGAGCAGTCGGGCATCGACGCGCAGCGAGGAGGTCAGCCCCCCCACCGCCGGCAAATAACATCCCAGGGCATAGTCGATGAGCATGCGATGCGCGCTGAAGCGCCAGGTAAGCGTGCGAAGAGCGTGCTTTTGCCGGGCCACCCAGCCATGCGGCACGCCGTCGTCGTCGCGATCGTAGAAAAGAGGAACCACTTCGTTTTCCAGGACGCTGTACAAAGCCTGGATATCCATGTGGTCCTGATGATCCAGGTCGGAGTGCTCGCTGCCGTGTCCGACGGCGAATCCGTTGGCCCCGTCGTAGGCCTCGGCCCACCAACCGTCGAGCACAGAGATATTGAGTCCGCCGTTCATGGCCACTTTCTGGCCGCTGGTCCCGCAGGCCTCCAGCGGGCGACGCGGCGTGTTGATCCAGCCGTCCACGCCCTGGACCAGGTGCCGGCAGACATTGATGTCGTAGTTTTCGACGAACACGATCTTCCCGATGAATCTCGGGTCGCGGGTGAAGCGAAAGACCTTCTGAAGAATGTGCTTTCCCTCCTCATCCTGGGGATGGGCCTTCCCGGCGAGAATGAACTGCACCTTTCGCTGGGGATGATTCACCAAGCGATCCAGCCGGGCCGGGTCGCGGAACAACAAGTCCACTCTCTTGTACGTCGCGAACCGCCGGGCGATGCCGATGGTCAGAGCATTCGGATCGAGTTTGCATTGCCGGACATAGTCGGTGTCCTCGCCCCCGGCCCGGGCCCGCTCCTGACGCTGGATGCTGCGCTCCACATACTCCACCAAGTGGGCACGCAGATCCTGGTCCTTCTGCCACAGTTCCAGATCGTCGATCCGCTCGATGCCGGCCCAGACGCGCGGATCGTCCATTCCTTCCCGCCAGTCCGCACCGAGATGCTTGTTGTACAGGTCGGCCATGGGCTCGGCCAGCCAGGAATCGACATGGACGCCGTTGGTGATATAGTTGATGGGAAGCTGGTGCCGGGGCGTGCCGGGCCAGAGATGATGCAGAATATCCTTGCTGATCCGTGCGTGCAGGAAAGAGACCGCATTTCGCGCACGCGACATTTTCATTGCCAGGACGGTCATGGAGAAAGGTTCTTCCTCGTCGTCCGGGACGGCCCGCCCGAGAGCCAGCAGCTCGGCTTCGGTAAGTCCCAACTGCCGTCGCAGTGGCGCCAGGGTCCGTTCGACCAATCCCGGATCGAAGACATCGTGTCCTGCCGGGACGGCCGTGTGGGTGGTGAAAACCGTCATGGCCGCCGCGATCTCCCGCATGTTGTGGAAGGACTGACCGTCACGCTCCATCAAGGTGCGGACAAGCTCCAGGACGGCAAAGGCGCTGTGGCCCTCATTCATGTGGATGACACCGGCAGTGATACCCAGCTCGCCCAGCGCCCGCATGCCCCCGACGCCAAGGATCAGCTCCTGGCGGATTCGGGTCCGACGGTCTCCGCCGTACAGGCGGCTGGTCAACGCCCTGTCCTCTTCAGAGTTGCCTTCGACGTTCGTATCGAGCAAGAGCAGAAGATTGCGTCCGACGCGCACCTTCCAGATGCCCACCCATATCTCGTACGACTCGGTCCGGACAGCGATGCGTATGGGCTGGCCGTGCTCGTCCTGAGCCCTTTCCAGCGGCAGGATCGTCTCACTGGGCGAAAAGTAGTGCTCCTGCTGCCAGCCGCCGGCGTCGAGCGACTGATCGAAGTATCCATACGCGTAGGCCAAGCCTACGCCCACCATCGGGATGCCTAAATCGGAGGCGGCCTTGAGATGGTCGCCCGCCAGGATGCCGAGCCCCCCGGAATAGATCGGCAAGGACTCGTGCAAACCGAACTCGGCGGAGAAATAGGCCACCGGGTTGGCCCGCAACGGCCCGGCGTGCCAGGCGCCCCAGACCTCGCTGGCCTCAAGATAGCCCTGCAACTTGTGAAAGGCCTGCGTGAGGCGATTGGCCATGCCCGGATCGCGATACCTGTCTTCCACGACCTCTTCCGCTAAACGCTCGAGAAACTCCACCGGGTTGTGGTTGACCTGACGCCAGAGGCCGGGCTCAATGTCCCGAAAAACCCGGACGAACTCGGGATGCCAGGCCCAGTAGAGATTGCGGCTCAGCTCGCGGAGTCGATCAGCAATGTTCATGACTGCTCTCAAACCAGTTCGTGGTAAATACCTTCGGTCTGTGCGGCCACAATATCCCAGCTAAAGCTATACGCCGCCTTCACCCGCCCCCGTTCCCCCATCCAGCGTGCGTGCTGGAAATTGTGAAACACTTCACGTATCCCCCAGCAAATCGAGCCGGGATTGTCGTATACGAGCAGTCCGTCCTGGGTGTGCGTGATAAACTCGCCGGGCCCCCCGTTCCGCGTGGCGACCACCGGTTTGCCGGCGGCCCATGCCTCCAGCACAACGATGCCGAACGGTTCGTTGCGGCTGGGCACGCAGACCACGTCGGTGCTCCGGTACAGATTGACAAGGTCGCTGGTGGGTCCCATGCTGCCCAGAAAACGAACGGCATGGGCCACGCCGAGCTGGTGGGCGCGGTGTTCGAGCTGTGATTTCATATAGCCGTCGCCGACGAAGACGATTTTCGCGTCGGATCTTGCGGCCAGGATTCCGGGAACGGCCTCCAGCAGCAGATCGGGACCTTTCTGCACGCTCATGCGTCCGACGAACAGCACCATGGGATCCAGCGGACCGATACCGTAGGTTCGCCGGCACACGGACGGATCGATGAATCCGTCGAAACGAGCGCAGTTGACACCGTTGTGGACGCAGCGCAGCTTCCAGTCGGGCACGGCGTACTGGGCCTTGACCTCGTCAGCCAGCGCGCCGGAGACGGTGATCACACGATTGGCGCAGTAGGCCCCTTCGGCTTCCACCGCGCGGACGCGGTCGGACTGACCGTTGTAACGCTGGTTGCCGCACCGGCCGAACTCCGTCGAGTGAAGCGTCAGGACCGCCGGCCTGCCACAGTCGTTCTTGGCCTGGACGATCCCCTTGGCGCAAAGCCAGTCGTGACCGTGCACGATATCGAAATGGGCGCCCTGATAGCTCTCCGTCTGGCGCATGAAGTAGACGAAGCTGTTGCCCATGTTGTTCATTTCCGTAACGAAATCAGGGTGCAGGTCGATGGGACAACGGTGGTAATGCACTCCCTCGACGAGGTCGTAGGTGTTCTGGCATTCTCCGAGCCGAACGAAGACGTGCACCTCGTGGCCGCGACGCTGCAGTCCCGCCGCCAACTCGGTGACATGTACGGCCACTCCTCCCACGGGGACCGAATGCAAACTCTCCCAACCGAAAATAGCAATCCTCATTGCCTGCTCTTTCTTACGTGTTCCACCAGTTCAGATCGATCTGGGGAAAGACCACATCATGTATCTCGGCATCCTTGATTTCAGATTTCTGCACGGCGTTGAGCTTGGTCATGTATTTCGGGTCTTCGGCGAGCCGTTCGGCAATGTCGGCGAACAGCTCGAATCGCGCCACGTGCTGCACGAAGCGCCGAATGCCGTAATCGACGGCCTGCTCGCGACTGATGACGAACGGCCAGTCGCTGGCCTGGAGAAGAAGCAGCTCGCGTCCCGCTTTTTCCAGGATTTCGCGCAGTTTTCGCTTGTGCCGCCAGGGCAAATTGTAGGTAAGCTTGCCGAACAGCACCTCGCATCGATACTCGATCTGCCAGATCCAATTGACTTTGGAGTTGGTCCAGACGCGATGGTCGCCGCTGTCGCCCCACGAGCCTTCCGGCATGATCACGTGCTTCTCGGGCTGGTGGCGTCGCATGTACTCGTCGGCGGTACACAACTCAACGTCCGAATCGGCGTTCAGAGTCAGCAGCACGTCGCGCAGGAAGGCCGGGCCTTCGAACCACCAGTGCCCGAACAACTCCGCATCGAAGCAGGCAACGACGACGCCGTGGCGCCCCGTTCGGTTATGATAATCCCAAAGGCGCTGCTTGACCTGATCGCAAAAATGCCGAACGTGCTCGTGTATTTTGCCCGGTATGTCATCGGGGTAATAGGGGTCCTTGTCGCCCAGACCCGACTTGCGGTCGGTCACCTTCCAGTAGCGCAGGCCCCGACGCTCGCCCTGGCGCTTGTGAAACTCCAGATACACACCATCGGCGGGGTAGCCTACGAACCCGCACCAAACCTGTTTGCAGATATGCGGATCGCGAGCAAACGCAGCCACGGCCTTGCGGTCATACCCGTTGCTGTTGGCCCACACCGGCTCATGCACGCTCGGCCCGCCGTTGAAGCCCGGGCCGCACGGCCGGCTCTGCTCGACAAGGTGATTCTCCACAAAGAAGTGTCCCAGGTTCTCATCCGCCACGAATTGCTCGATTCCCATGCGGTGACCCGCGTCTCCCCACGAGGTGGCGGGCGCCCAGGGGCCGCTCGGACGGTACGCGTTCTCCGGCAGCCAGATGCCGCGCGGACGCAAACCCAACACCCGCTCCGAGCTGCTCACGCCGGCACGCAACTGGGCGCGGACCGAGGAGTCTTCCAGCAGAAGAGGTAGATATCCGTGCGTGGCCGCGGACGTGAGAACCTCGACGAATCCGGCTTCCGCTCGCGTGGCAAACGCCTGGGGGATGTCGCGACCCAGCGAGGCAAACTGCTTGGCCAGATCGCCGTAGAACTTCTCCCAACGCTCGGCCAGATAGGCCAGATGCAATTCGCCGGCCCGTTCAAAGGCCCGATGATCCGATTGCGCCCGCTCTATGCGGTCCTGAAGGTATTTCTCAAACCCGTCCTTGAAATCATCGTGCCCGAGCTGCTCCAGCAGGATCGGCGTCAGACCCACGGTCACCTTCGGGTGGCCCTTGAGATAATCACATTCGTCAATGGTGGACAGCAGGGGCAGATATGTCTCGGCGGCCGCTTCGTACAGCCAGTCTTCGCCATGGGGCCACGTTCCGTGCCGCAAGACATAGGGCATATGTCCATGCAACACCAAACAGAAAGAGCCAATTGCCATGTTTGCTTCCTTCTCACAGACCGCCGAGCCAGGATCACCCTTCCAGCATCTCAGCAAGCACCTCAGATTTCTTTTTTCTCGTTCCGGTAACGATCCTGACCTTCGGCGGGCAGGCAATTCGCTGTGATTTGACCAGGGCGGCCAGCACCGTCTCTATATGCCCGCTCACTTCCAGGGTGTCTTCCCGTTCCTCCACGTCAAGGCCCTGCTCGGCCAGGATTCTCTTGAAAGCCTCCTGTCGGGCTGAACCGTTGCCGTTATGTGTCGAATGGGGAAACAGCAGCCGGGCTTCCACCTCGATGGAGCCATTGCGGCTGCGCCAGCGATCCGTGGCCAATCGCCGCCGCGGCCCGGCCATCGACGAGGCCGCCTGCCCTTCGACCGCTTCCAGGTCCGACCGGCTCGTCCTGGAAACCGGGCTAAATGGTGCGGGGCAGACCTTGCGATACACCTCTTCCGTCTGGGCGGCGATGGTATCCCAGCCGAAGCGCCGCACCAGGGCAATCCTTCCGTTGAGACCCAGGCGCCGCGCCCGCTCGAAATCGGAGAACGCTGTGTTCAGCCCCCAGGCGATGGAATCGGGTCGGGGGTAGATCTTGAGGCCGTCGATCTCGTGACGAACATACTCGGCGGGACCGCCGTTGTGAGTGACAACCACGGGTTTGGCGGCGCTCCACGCTTCGAGCACGACAATACCGAACGGCTCGTTTCGGCTGGGCACGCAGACCACGTCGGCAAGCTTGAAGAGGTGAATGAGCTCATCGCCCTTGCGGTGGCCCACAAACCGAACGGCCTGCATGACACCTAATTGCCGGGCCCGCGCTTCCAGGGCACCGCGCATCTCTCCGTCGCCCAGAAAGATGAACTTGGCGTGGGAATGAGCGCGCAACACGTGAGGAATCGCCTCGACGAGCAGATCGGGGCCCTTCTGCCACACTAAGCGCCCACAAAACAGGACCGTCGGATCCAAAGGTCCGATCCCGTAGCGACGCTTGTCCGCGCCCGGGTCGGTCCGAATATCAAAACGCCCGGGGTTGACCCCGTTGTGAATCACGGAAACCTTCTCCGGAGGCACTTCGTACATCCAGGTGATTTCGTCCTTGGTCGCCTGCGAGACCGCAATAATCCGGTCGGCCCAATACGTCCCGGCGCGCTCCTGGTCCCGGACGCGGACGGAACGCCCGTTCGTGAACGCGTTGCCGCAGCGCGCATATTCCGTGGAGTGGATGGTAAACACCGTTCGGTGACGGCGCCCCTGCTTGATCCAGATCATGGCATTGGCAGCCAGCCAGTCGTGGGCGTGCACCACGTCGAACGGGCCAACAAAATCCTCGACCTCGAAGACCCGGTCCACAAACGACCGGCACATGTTGTTGACGTCATCGACAAACTCCGGGTGAGCCGCATACATGCAGCGATGGTAATGCACGCCATCTACGAAATCGTGGGCGGACTGTCCCTCTGGACGACGCGTAAAAACGTGGAGCTGGTGCCCGTTGCGTGCCAGTGTTGTCGCCAGCTCACTGACGTGGGCCGCGACCCCTCCCACCGCTACCGAATGAAGCGATTCCCAAGAGAGCATTGCAATTCTCATGGAGCACCTCTCCTTAACTTGTCAAAGCCATGCCACAATATAACAAGCCTTTCCTCCTTTCGCAAAGAGGTTTAATACAACTCTCAGGGACGCAAGCCGTCCGTGTGCCCATCGAGCCTTCGTTCATGTCCGACACAAGATCTCCTTATACGTCTGCACGCATGCCTCCGCCGCCGCGTCCCACGTAAGACCGCGAATCTCGCTGCTCCCGTTGCGCCGCAGCTCATCCGAGAGCTCGCGACGCTGCAAAACGGCCACAATCTTGTTGGCCAGTTCATTCACATCCCAAAAATCGACCTTCAGCGCGCCCCGGGCAATCACCTCTCCGACCCCGGTGGTTCTCGAGAGAATGACGGGCGCCCCCTGCTGGATGGCCTCCAGGGCGGTCAATCCGAACGGCTCACTCACCGAAGGCATGACGTACACGTCGGCCATTCGAAAGGCACGCTGGACCTGGGCTCCGACGAGAAAACCCGTGAAGAACACCTTGTTCCCCAGCCCCATGGCGGCGACCTTCTCCACGACGCGTGGCGCCATGTCACCCCATCCGGCGATGATAAACTTGACGTTTTTCACCCGCTTGAGTACGGCGGCCGCCGCCTCCACGAAATACTCCGGCCCTTTCTGCATGGTGATGCGCCCGAGAAAGAGCACGATCTTCTCGTCGCCGGGCTCGGCCGACTTCGCCGGCAGAGGGGCCTTCGGGATCACGCCGTTGTAGATCACACGCACCTTCTCGTCGGGCACGCCGTACCGTTGCACAATGATCCTCTTGGTCAGTTGCGACACGGCAATGACGGCCGCAGCGGCCTGAATCCCCTGACGCTCGATCTCAAAAACCGAGGCGTTGGGGTACTGCCCGGAGCGGTCGAATTCCGTGGCGTGCACGTGAACGATCAAGGGCCTGCCCGACTGGGCCGCGATGACCATGCCGGCCGGAAACGTCACCCAGTCATGCGCGTGAATCACATCGAACGACTCATCCTGAACCAGACTCGCGCAACGCGAAGCATAGTCCCACACCCGGGCGACCAGATCCCCGTCGTAACCCCCGACCGCACCGGTCCCCAACAGACGCAGAGAACGGTACTCACGCGCATATTTCGACTGGGGCGCCTTGCCGCCGTAATAGGGGTCCGGGACATCCGAGGGCACCCGCTGCAGCATCAAGTGTCGGGCCGCCACCGGATTCTCAGAGGCGGACACCGAATCCGCCGTCGCATCCGCGCGCACCGAAGACGGCGCGTAGCTATCCGTGGATATCGGCAGTAGGAACAGAATATCCGTCTTCAAGCGCTCCATCGCTTGTGTCAATCCATAGCAGGCGGTTCCCAACCCCCCCGTTATAAAGGGCGGAAACTCCCATCCCAACATCAGAACCCGCACATGATCACTCCTTTTGGCGGCCCGGTGTGCACGCCTGCCGATCCTTGGTTGAATCCCTGAAGTTTACGTACTCCCCGATTCGCTCTTCAATTGCGACTCGGCCTCGTACCAGATCCTCTCGTCTTCGCCCGAGGGACACCCGCGCTGCTGCCAGATGGCCCTGGCTCGCTCGGCGATCTGTTCGTGCGTAGCGGCGGGTCTACTCCTCGCTGACGTCGGCTTCGCCGGCGGCTCTTTCTCACGGGTCAACTGGGCCACCGCACCGACGCTGTCGCTGCGAGAGGCCTCCGGGAATGCACTTTTCGGCACCTCGTCTCGACGACCTTTGCCACTCGCCTTCTGAACGTCCTTGCCTGGCATAACCGTACTCCCTTATCAAGGCTTCAACTGACTACCCGACGACGAAAGAAAATCAACTCCGAAAGATCACCCGCGCCCCAACCATATGGTACACCCAGAGCTTCTACACTTCCCAACGTGGCCGGCATACACACTTCCCACTCGGTGCCGGCGACCGTTTACGCCAGCCAATGCACCCAAAAGCAACCTCCCACACACAGGCGGAATGCACTGCATTCGTATTCTAATACATCATACGACGCAGTTCTATAAAGAGTTAGAATTTTTGCCGAAATATAATACAAAAACTTCCGTTGGAAGAGCTCTTCGCACTCACCCGGGCATCCTTGAGCTGTCTTTCCGAGATTCACAAACGTCAGCCGCGCACGACCGCCACGACGCGTAGAGCGTGGGGGGCCAGCGCCACCGGGGCCTGCCCCGGCAAGGGCTCGTGACATCCACTCACCGGGTCCATGAGAATCCGCCTGCCCGGGGCGGACAGCGCCGGCTCGAATTTGAGCGTCTCGGCCCCCTCGTTGAACAACAGGTAGTAATCGACCCCGGCCTTGCGCACATGACGCACCCGCAGGTCGGGTGCCGGCGGGGATACCTGCACGTCGGCGGCAATCAACCGGTCGATCTGCCGAACCAGGTCCTCGTCGCTCACCGCCTCGCCGTAGCGAATGACCCTGCCCGCTTTCGCGAGCACGTCTACGGAAGGTTTGGCATCATCGGGGATGTCACCCTCGACAATCAAGGCGCGATAGTGCATCCCGGCAATATAGACGCCCTGTGACCCAACCTGCGCATCTTCCCACAGATGGCGGGCTTCCAGGTAATTAAAATCTCGCTGACGCTGGAAACAGACCTTCGCCGCACGCCACGGCAGATAATCGTTGGACCCCAGGATGGCGAGCTCACAGACGTGCTTGCCGTCGGTGTTGAGCCAGCAGAGGCGCGCGGTCGCCCGCGCAAAGGGCTCGTACTGCGGCCACCACGGGCTGTTGGGGCCGACATCCGGCGGGCGCTCGTCGACACGGGGCCCCCGGACCGAATAGTAAAACGCGTGGGGAACGAGCAGGTTGCAGCCCCGGATGACAAGCCAGTGGGCCAGCCACTTCATCTCGTCGAAGGTAAAATTGTGACCGTAGGCGCCACAGAACTCATTCATGTTGCGACGGCGTTGAAGATGGATCATGGCCGATGAGGCGCATTTGCCCTGCGTGGACTGCTCGCCCTCCAGCGCGCTGGGCTTGCCGGGCTCGATGTACCGCCAGACAATGTCCTGGCCGGGAATGTGAAAATGGCGCAGATGCCCGATGTCGCCCGGGCCCATGGGATGGCCCGCCAGGGCGATCTCGTGCGCATCGCACCACGCGGAAATCTGCCGGTAGAACGTCTGCTCCAGACGTTTCTGGAGGGCCCGACGGTAGTTGCGCCGGTGCACGGGCGCATTGGGCTCATCCTCGTACCACAACGCAGGTAAGTGTTCGGTGAAATCATAGCCCAGACAGGCGTTGATGTGCTCGAGGATGCCCGTGGTACCCGGAACCATGCCTCGTTCGCCCCGCTTGGCCAGCAGCGAGGGCTCGTCCGTGAAGATCGCCCTGACCGTCTTGCCGAAGTGGCTGCCGAACTCATTGTAGAATCGTTGGTAAACGAGCCGAATGAAGCAGGCCACGGCCTCCGGGTTGAGAATATCGGCCGCCGGTGGGTGGTTCTCCGCCACTTCTCTGTGGTCGGCCCGGCGCGGCGGGTCTTCCTCCACAAAGTGCAGGCCGCGAATGTACGAATAGCCCGGGCCTGCGGCCCGGTCGACAACCGCAAGGCGGTGGCCGTTGGACCTGCGTCGGACAACCGCGACAAGGTTCTGGCCCGGCGTCAGCTCCGCCCGCCCGTCGTCTCCAATCCGCACGCCGCGCACCTCGCTTCCCGGCTCAGCCTCGTCCAGATCGACGCACACCAGGCCCCGCGTGCGGAACGCTGGATTCTCTGCCACCACCTGCCCGCTGCAAGATCCGCTCGGATACATGCCTTCATCGTACAGGATGACCCACATGTCGCGCCGGGCCGCCTCTTCGATGGCGAACCGCATGAACTCGATCATCCTCTCGCTCAGCCATCCGATGCTCCGCGGCAATCCCGCGCGCGGATGGATCACAAAGGCATGGACTCCGTGGGCCTGGAAATCCTCCAACTGGCGGACGATCTCCGTCTCCGACAAATCGTCGTTCCAGAACCAGAACGGCGCCTGTGAAAATTCCCGGGGAGGATCGAACCACGCCCCGGGCAGCCCCAGGCCCTCACGCGGAGTCTTCTGCACGGCCGCTGCCCGCCCTGCCGAAGGCAGAGCGAAGGCCGCCGCACCCACGCCTGCGATTCCGAAGAAGTGGCGTCGATCGAACCTGTCGGTCATGAACTCATCCTCCAACCTGTGCGTGTCGGCTCAGACCCGCGCTGCCTGTCGATGCAAATAAACTACGACAAAACCCAGCCAAGTCAACACAAACAGGCCCCGAAACCACACTTTGACACGCGGTTTCTTTCAAACGGTGCAGGTTGGGGACACGAGCTTTTCGGCTGTGTTGCCGGGCGAATTTATTCTCCCTCGATCCTGGAGGCAGCCGTGCAAAAGTAACAGCTTGCCTGTTAACACTGCCCCCAAGGCAAAAAAGACGGTCTGCGGGAAGATGCCATACCCGCTGAGGCGTTCACCAGCCGATGTAATTGACACCCCGCCGCTACACCGTCCGCACGGGGAGGTGTCAACAGTATGGAGTTGCAGAAAACGATTCGGTCGTTATGATTGGCTGGGAAATCGGAACAACCGTGACATCTGATAAACGGGGTATCTTATGGAAAATCGAAGATCTGTGCTCGCAGCGTTTGTGGTAGTCTTCCTGGCAGTGGGGTCCGTCGCGGTCCGAGCGGACGAGGCGCCCCTGGAACGAGACTATAACGTCAAGCCGGTGCCCTTCAATCACGTCCACGTCCAGGACGGCTTCTGGACGCCCCGACTGGAGACCAACCGAACGGTCACGATCCCGTATTGCTTCGAGAAATGCGAGGAGACCGGCCGCATCAGCAACTTCGAGAAGGCCGCCGGCCTCAAGGAGGGCAAGCACGAGGGCATCTACTTCAACGACTCCGACGTATACAAGATCATGGAAGGCGCCGCCTACTCGCTCCAGGTCAACCCGGACACGATGATGCGGCTGTACCTGGATAAGCTGATCACCATCATGGACGGCGCCCAGTGGGAAGACGGCTATCTCTACACCTTCTACTCGGTCCCCGACAGACAGCCCGAAAAACTCTGGACCGACATCGCCAGCAAGCACGAGCAATACTGCGTGGGACACATGTACGAGGCGGCGGTCGCCCACTATCTCGTCACCGGCGACAAGGCGTTCCTGAACGTCGCCACGGACAACGCCGACTTGATCTGCGACGTATTCGGACCCGGCAAGCGCACCGACCCGCCCGGCCATCAGGAAATTGAGATCGGCCTGTGCAAGCTCTATCGCGCCACCGGCGACAGCAAGTACCTGGACCAGGCCAAGTTCTTCCTCGACCAGCGCGGCCGCAAGGGCAATCGCGGACCCAACGGAGATCGCGGGCTCTACGGAATGTACTCCCAGGACCACAAGCCCGTCACCGAGCAGACCAAGGCCGTCGGCCATTCCGTACGGGCCGCCTATCTCTATACCGGCATGGCCGACGTGGCCGCCCTAACCGGAAACATGGAGTACATCAAGGCCATCGACGCCATCTGGGACGACGTCCTGACCACCAAGCTCTACATCACCGGGGGCATCGGCGCCGCCGGCGGACACGAGGGATTCGGAGGCCATTACGAGCTGCCCAACATGACCGCCTATTGCGAAACCTGCGCCTCCATCGCCAACATCTTCTGGAACCATCGTATGTTCCTGATGCACGACGACGCCAAATATATCGACGTGCTCGAGCGCGTGCTCTACAACGCGGCCCTCTCCGGCATCTCGATGAAGGGCGACCGGTTCTTCTATCCCAACGTGCTGGAATCCACCGGCCAGCATGCCCGCAGCCCATGGTTCGGCTGTGCCTGCTGCCCATCCAACGTCGCGCGATTTATCCCGTCCGTGCCGGGATATGCGTACGCCCACAAGAACAATGACGTCTACGTGAACCTGTTCATCGGCGGCGACGCCACCATTGAGACGAAGACCAACAAGGTCAAGCTTACCCAGGCGACCGATTACCCCTGGAAAGGCGTCGTGGAAATCACGGTCGAGCCGGAGAAGAGCGAATCGTTCGCCCTCTACATCCGCATCCCCGGCTGGGCCCGCAACGAAGCGGTCCCGAGCGACCTGTACCGGTTCCAGGACACGGTGAGCGAGAAGGCCTCGATCAAGGTCAACGGCAGAAACGTCTCGCCGAAGATCGAGCGCGGTTTTGCCCGCATCGAGCGCACCTGGGCCAAGGGTGACACGATCCGGCTGAGCCTGCCGATGCCGATTCGCCGGATCGTCGCTCATCCGGAAATCTCGGCCGACCGCGGGCGGGTCGCCCTGCAGCGCGGGCCGATCGTTTTCTGCCTGGAGTGGCCCGACAACGACGGCAAGGTGCTCAATCTGGTGATTCCGGACGACGCCAGGCTCAAGGCGAAGCACCACCCCGACCTGCTCAACGGCGTCACGGTGCTCACCGGCAAAGCTAAAGTGGCCAAGCGCACGCTCGACGGCGAGATCGTCACCAGCGGCACGAAGCAATTCACGGCCATCCCTTACTACGCCTGGGCCCATCGCGGACGAGGCCAGATGACCGTGTGGCCCGCCCGCCAACCGCAGGCGGCCCGACCCGAGCCCGCCGACACGCTCACCTACACCAGCAAGACCACCGCCTCCTTCGTGCACGTTTCCCTGGAGGCCATCAAGGATCAGAACCTCCCGGAAAACTCCGCCGACGCCTCGGCCCTCCAGCTCGATTTCTGGCCCCACAAGGGCACCACCGAGTGGGTCCGGTTCGAGTGGGACAGGAAGCACGAGATTTCCAGCGTGAAGGTGTACTGGTTCGACGACACCGGCCGCGGCGCCTGCCACTTGCCCGAATCCTGGCGCGTGCTGTACCGCAACGCCGCCGGCCGATTCGTACCCGTGAGCAACAAGACCGCCTACGGCCTCAAGAAGGACACCTTCAACAAGGTTGCGTTCGAGCCGGTGACGACCGATGCGATCCAGCTCGAAATCAAGCTTCAGAAAGACTGGTCCGCCGGGATCCAGGAGGTGGTCATCGAATAAACCGCCGCAGCGGCGGGTGACGGCGCCAAGCATCGTAGGGCGGGTTCTCAACCCGCGTTGAACCATGTGCAGCGCGAGCTTCCGGAGACATATCAAGATGCAAAAATAGGGAAGTCATCCCGGCGTGCCGGGATTCCGCAATTTTCATTTTTGCTCTTTGCTGAGGCTGCCACCTGCTGCAGTGTCCTGAGCAAAGGAGGTGAAAAGATGGCAAGACTGGTCGTAGCTGCTGTCATGGTTGTTGCGTGGGCATGCCCCGTCGGCAGGGCCGAGAAACCGTCGGGCTCTGCGAGCGATACGTCGGTCCGCCTGGTCGTCGATCCGACGTGGCCGCGGAAACCGCCGAAATTCGAGTGGGGCCAGATGCCGGGGATTGCGGTGGACGTCCGCGATCGCGTGCATATCTTCACCCGAAACGAGCCAGCGGTGCAGCTCTACCGCCCCGACGGAACGTTCCTGCGTGCCTGGAACATCGACGGCTTCGCAGGCGCGCACTACATCCGCATTGGTCCCAAGGGAAACGTCTGGACCACGAGCATCACGGATCACGTCGTGCGTAAGCACAGTCGGCGCGGCAAGGTCCTGTTGACGCTCGGCCGGGTCGGCCGGGCGGGGACGGACGAGAAGCATTTCGACAGGCCCACCGACGTGGCGGTTTTGCCGAGCGGGGACATTTTCGTCTCCGATGGATATGGCAACCGACGTATCATCCACTTCGACCGGACGGGCGCGTATGTAAACCAGTGGGGCGCCGAGGGGACCGAGCCGGGGCAGTTCGCCCTGCCCCATGCCATCGCAGCCGATTCGCAGAACCGCCTCTACGTCGCCGACCGCGACAACGCCCGCATCCAGGTCTTCGATACGACGGGCAAGCTGCTCGAGGTCTGGGCCAACCTCATCACCCCCTGGGGCCTCCATGTGACCGGGGACGACGAAATCTGGGTCTGCGGGTCTTCGCCCGTGAAGAAGGACGGGACCGACGAATGGATGGTGACTCCCCCGCCCGACCAGATGGTGATGAAGCTCAATGCGAAAGGCAAGGTCCTGCTGCGGCTGCCGCTGCCTCAAGCCACAGCCTCGCCCGGCAAACCGGGCCAGCTCGACTGGGTGCACGGAATCGCCACCGATTCGCACGGCAATCTCTACCTCGGAGACATCCAGGGCCGACGGGCCCAGAAGTTCTCACCGGGACGGTGACCTCCTGAGCATCTCGCCCGTGGCCTGCCCGACGTTCAGGCCCTGCTCAGCTCCACGATCAGAATGTCGTCCTCGGCCGGACCCCTGCGAAAATGCTGGACCTCGCGCAGCAGTTCCTCCGAAAGATGCCGCTGTGCCGGACGCGACGCCTTCTCCCGCAGCACCTGCTGGAAGCCTTCGATATCGAGCATCTCGTACCGGTCGTCGTGCGCCTCGATCACACCGTCGGTATAGAGGACGATACGATCGCCGTCGCAGAAGCCCTGGCTCTGCGTGGCGCATTCGTAGGCGGGATCGTCGAGCACGCCGAGCATGAGGGCGTTCGAGTCGAGGGAGATGCACTGCCCCTGCGTATCCAGCACGAAAGGCGGCGGATGGCCCGCGTTGGCCCATTCCAGGCGGTCGCCGTCCTGATCGATGCGAGCCGCTACGGCGGTGGCAAAGATGCCGTGCCGCGCCAGGGACACGCAGAAGTACCGGTTCACCGCCTTGAGCACATCGCCCGGCGGCCGGTCGTCGTTTTCGCCAAAGAGCCGGTCCAACTCTCCATGAATCCGATTGACCGTCAAAGCGGCGGTGATGCCGTGGCCGGTCACGTCGAGAACGACCACGTTCAGACGCCCCGCTGAATCGCGATGCACGTACACGTAATCGCCGCCGATCTGCTGCATCGGCTCGTAGCGATACCGCAACTGAAACGGTCCCTCCGTGATCTCGTTGGGAAACAGCATCTCGTGGATTCGCCGGGCCTGCTCGAGCTCCTGCTGGAGCTGCCCGTATCGACCCAACAGGTGCTCGAACTTGAACTTGTTGCGAAAGCGGCTGTGGCGGACCCAGCAGAAAAGCAGTCCGGGCAGGCCTGCCAGAGGCATGATCACGACGGCGAAGACGCGATGTCCCGCCGAGCCGGTGGCGAAGAGCACGCTTGAGACCAGGCCCAGGCCGCACAGGGCCAGCAACACGCCGCAGGCCTCGCGCACGGTCCAGGGGATAAACAGCGCCCCAACCAGATGGATCATCAGAACGCGGCCGAAGATCGAGGGGTGACCGCGCATCGGAGCGGCCCCCGAGCTGGTCACGAGCGACCGCAGGGGAAAGGCGGCAAAAACCGGCCGAATCAGAAGGGCCATGACCCCGAGGGCGAGAATCATCACGAAGCTGTAGCGAATCACGGCCACCCGGTCGAGCGAGCGATCCCTGGCCCGCCTGTACCCAATGTAGAACACCGCGATCGCCGCCACACCCGGCAACACGTCGTAACCGCTGCGGGACACCAGATTCGCCAGCAAGGGTCCCTTCTGAAATAGAAGTGCGATCAGACGGACCGCAAGCTCGACGCCGGCCATCGTCATCGAGACCAGGCAGTAGACCAGCAGACGCCGATGCATCCACCGACTGCGCTTCTGCTCCGAAGCCAGCGAAATTTCCTCATCGAATGACGAAGGCATAGAAATCATCCACCCAAACAGAATTCAAGCACCACTGAGATACCAACTCTGCCCGGAGAAATCATCTACTCAATGATCGAAACGCGTAAGAAACGCAAAACGAAGCCAATTTATCCCGGCGGGCGCGCCAAACGAAGCCAATTTGCCGATGGTCGGGCCGAAAACGAGGGTCGCGCGAGAAAACAAAGCCAATCTCGGTCGGCGGGAGGTCCGCGGTTGGGGATTGGAGATTGGGGATTCATCGCAGTGGATTTGTCATGGACGTCCATGCCGGCAGAGGCTACATTGGAATCTACGTTTTTCATAACTGCCTCGTTTCTCGTCCTCGATCCTCCCGGAGAGCTCGACCGGAGGCAGGTTTTCATGAAATTACGAGAGCTTGTGTGACGAAAGGAAGGTCTCCATGCGCAAGAGTTCTTTCACACCGGTTGGTTTAATCAGCTTGTTTTTATTTCTCAGCCTCGGGACGCTCACGGCGTCGACGGGCGGCGCCGAGGGGAAGAATACCTGGATCGTTCCTGAATCGGGCCTGCTGTTGACGAGGGCCGCGTCAACCGATGACGGCGGGCGCCGGCGCGGCTTCTCCCTCGACGGCAGCGACCCCGTGCGGCGCCGGCTTGTCGACGGCACGCTGGCACAATTCGGCCCCGAGGAAGGCGAAAGCCTCCCCGGGCGCGACGAATGGCAATGGAAACGCGTCGAGTTCGACGACAACGGCAACGTCGAGGAGCGCGGGTACTATCTGTATACACCGTTCGCATCGGATCGGGCCCAAACGCTCGTACTCCACGCGGCCGGACAGGGCGAAACCTACGTCAACGGGGAGCCGCGCGGTGCCGACATCTACAACCATGGCTACCTCCATCTCCCGGTCCTCATGAACGAAGGGACGAACCATCTGCTGTTCCGGGCCGGAAGAGGCCGATTCAAAGTCCGCCTCCACGAACCCCCGGCGCCGGTTTTTCTGCACACCAGCGATACCACCCTTCCCGACCTGGTCGCCGGCGAGACCGCCGATACCTGGGGCGCCGTCGTCATCATCAACGCCAGCACCGACCCGGCCAAGGGTTTCACCCTGACCGTCAACGCCGTCGGCCTGAAAAACGAGCCCACAACAGTCCCTCTTATCCCCCCCTTGAGCGTCCGCAAGGTGGGATTTCGTGTCCTCTCAACGGCCCCCGTGGAGGCCGACCCGGTCGCCGGCACGCTGGAATTGCACCGGGCAGGGGCCTTATGTCACAGCATCCCGCTGAGCCTGAAGGTGGTCGGCGCCGACCAGCGACGCAAGATCACCTTCGTCAGCGACATCGACGGCAGCGTTCAGTACTACAGCGTCCGGCCCGCCCTGTCGACAGAATCCGACGGCCCCGCGCCGGCGCTCGTGCTCACCTGTCACGGGGCGGGAGTCGAAGCCCATGGGCAAAGCGGCGCCTATTCTTCCAAGAGCTGGTTCCACATCGTCGCCCCAACAAACCGCCGGCCCTTCGGATACGACTGGGAAGACTTCGGCCGCATGGACGCCATGGAGGTGCTTGCGCTGGCGCAGAAATCGCTGCGTCACGATCCGTCGCGGGTCTACCTCACAGGCCACTCCATGGGTGGCCACGGTGCCTGGCACTTAGGCGTGACCTACCCCGACCGCTTCGCCGCCGTCGGCCCCAGCGCCGGCTGGCTCTCTCGCTCTTCCTACGGCCGGCGGCAACGCGAGGAAACAGAAGAATCCGCCCTCCAGAGAATCCTGCGCCGTTGTCGCAAGTCCGGCGAGACAATCGAGCTGGCCGCCAATCTGAAGCAACAAGGCCTCTACATATTGCACGGCGGCAACGACGACAACGTGCCGGCCTCCCAGGCCCAACGCATGGCGGAGGTCCTGGAGGATCTCCACCACGACTGGATCTACCACGAGGAGCCGGGCAAAGGACACTGGTGGGGCAACGAATACAACGACGGCGGCACCGCCTGCGTGGACTGGCCCTTCATGTTCGATCTGTTCGCCCGCCACGCCCTGCCTCCGGCCTTCGCGGTGCGCGACGTCGAGTTCGTCACCGCCAATCCCGGCGTCTCCAGCCGCTGTCACTGGCTGGCGATCGAGCAACAAATCCGCCACCTGGACCTCAGCAAGGTGAAAATCCACGTCTGGCCCGGCAAACGCCTCTTCAAGGGAACCACGGAAAACGTGGCGGTCCTGCGCCTCGACGTCGGGCATCTGCGCGCCGCCGAGCCGATCACCGTCGAGCTGGACGGCCAGGAGATTGCCGAGATCCCCTACCCCGAGCAAACCGGCGCCCTCTGGCTCGGCAAGAAAGACGACCGCTGGCAGTGCATCGAGAAACCGCCTTTGCGGCACAAAGGCCCCCACCGCTACGGCAGCATCAAGGACGAGCTGAAACACCGCTTCCTGCTCGTCTACGGCACCCGCGGCACGCCGGAAGAGAACGCCTGGGCCTTCAACAAGGCGCGGTACGACGCCGAGACCTTCTGGTATCGCGGCAACGGCGCGGTGGACGTGCTCGCCGACCGCGCCTTCGAGCCTGCTCGCTACGCCGACCGCACGGTCGTCCTCTACGGCAACGCCGATACGAACGCCGCCTGGTCCGTTCTTTTGGCCGGGAGCCCGGTTCAGGTCCGCCGGGGCGAGGTGCGCCTCGGCAAGCGGCGTTTCGTCGGCGACAACCTCTCGGCCGTGTTCCTTCAGCCGCGCCGCGACAGCGACGTGGCCTCCGTGGCGGTGCTCAGCGGCAGCGGACCGGCTGGCATGCGGTCCACCTATCCCGTGTCGCTCTTCCGGTCGTTCGTCCGCTACCCCGACTGCATGATCGCCCGCGTGAATTCCGATGACGCCGGCAGCTCAGACAACCTCGCCGCCGGCTTCTTCGGATCGGACTGGTCGGTCGAAAACGGAGAATTTGCCTTCGCCGACGACATGTGATATGGATTCAGATGAATCTCTGCGCGGTTTGTCATCCTGAACGAAGCGCAGCGCGGTGAAGGATCCGGCCTGCGACTTCGAAGACCTCCCCATTCGCGGGCCGGATCCTTCGCCTGCGGCTCAGGATGACAGTAGTCGTATAACGGACACCATAACACTAAAAAGGAGACAAGCGATGGGACAGCGGGAAATGGAACGCCAGCCGTGTTGCGGGAACGAAGGGGCGCCGGCGGCGCATTGTTGCGGTGAGGTCAGTCGTCGCGACTTCATCGCCGCGACGGCAGCCGGGGCGGCGGGAATCGCCCTGAGCCGCAGCGCCCTGCCCGTCATCGCCGGGCCCTTCGAGACCAGCGAATACTTGAAGATCATCCCAACCGACAAGAAGCTCGATCCCGCCTGGCTCGCCTCGCTGACGGCGCGCGGAGAACCGACGGTGGTCACCGACCCCGAGGCGCTGAAGCACATCGGTATGCCGATTGGCGGCCTGTGCACCGGGACGCTCTATTTGGGCGGCGACGGCAGGTTGTGGCTCTGGGACATCTTCAATCACGTCGTCGAGGGCATCGTGCCCAGGCAGGTGCAATACAAGGGACAATCCGTCCCCACGCGTAACGGCGCCAACTACATCTCCCCGGCGGCCCCGCAATCCCCTATCGATCAGGGCTTCGCCCTGCGCGTGGACGGGCGGACGCGCCCGCTCGACGGGACCGGCTTCGCGCAGATTTCCTTCGAAGGACAGTACCCCATCGGCCGTGTCACCTACCGTGACAAGGATTGCCCCGTTTCCGTCGAACTGGAAGCCTACTCGCCTTTCATTCCGCTCAACGCCGACGATTCCTCGCTGCCGGCGACGATCATGAGCTACACCCTTACGAACGACTCCGATCGGCCTGTTACAGCCGAGATCGGCGGCTGGCTGGAGAACGCCGTAGCCCTCTATCATCGCGACCAGGTCCTCGGCGTCCGCAAGAATCGCATCGTGCGCGGTCGCGGCCTGGCACAGCTTGTCTGCTCGGCCGAGCCGGTGCCCGGGCAAGCTCCGTCGCCCCGTCCCGAGATCCTGTTTGAAGACTTCGAGAAGAGCAACTACGAAGGTTGGACCGCAACCGGTACGGCGTTCGGCGATGCACCGATCGAGGCGGCCCAAATGCCCGGCTACCAGGGCGACGTCGCGGGCAAGGGCAAACGCGTCGTCAACACGCATAATACCCGACAGGGCGAAGACGTCCGCGCGGGCGACCAGCATGTCGGCACCCTCACCAGCAAGCCCTTCACCATCGAGCGCAAGTACATCAACTTCCTGATCGGCGGCGGCGCCCATAAAGGCAAGACGTGCCTGAATCTGCTCATCGACGGCGAGGCGGTGCTGTCGGCGACGGGGCGGAACAACAATCGCATGAATCCCGGCTCCTTCAACGTGGCGAAGTGGCAGGGCCAGCAGGCCCGGCTCCAGATCGTGGACCAGGAGTCCGGCGGCTGGGGCAACATCGGCGTCGACCACATCGTTTTTTCCGACGAGGCGGTCGAATCCTTCGTCCTGGAGGAGGTGTATGATTTCGGCACGATGACGCTGGCCTTGCTGGGCGACGGCGACGATGTTTTCGGTGCGGCCGCGGCGCAGGGCGAGCAATTCGAAGACGCGTCTGCCAAGGCAAGTAAACCGTTGAGTGAAAAACTGATCGGCTCGTTGGGCCGCAAGGTGTCGCTGAAGCCGGGGGAAAAAGAGACGGTGACGTTCGTCGTCACCTGGCACTTCCCGAACCTCTCGGTGGCGGGAATGAGCGACGTGGGCCGCTACTACGCGGCGCGTTTCGCCGACGCCCGCGCGGTGGCCGAATACGTCGCGGCCGAGTTCGAGAGGCTCAGCACCACCACGCGCCTCTGGCGTGACACCTGGTACGATTCGTCGCTGCCCTACTGGTTCCTGGACCGCACGATGGCCAACACGACCACACTGGCGACCAGCACCTGCTACCGCTTCAAGGACGGGCGCTTCTGGGCGTGGGAGGGGATCGGCTGCTGCTACGGGACCTGCACGCACGTCTGGCACTACGCCCAGGCGGTTGGGCGTCTGTTCCCCGAGATCGAGCGGGACCATCGGGAGCGCGTGGACTTCGGCCTCGCGTTTCACGCCGACGGCGGTATCGGCCACCGGGCCAATCTTCAGCAGAGCGCCCACCCGGCCCACGACGGGCAGTGCGGCCGCATCCTCGGGGCCTATCGCGAACACCAGATGACCGCGGACCCGGCGTTTCTCAAACGCCTCTGGCCGCGAATCAAGAAGGCCGCCGAGTACCTCATCGCCCACGACGCCAACGAGGATGGGATCATCGAAGGCTCGCAGCCCAACACGCTCGACGCCGCCTGGTTCGGCAAGATCTCCTTCCTGGCCTCGCTCTATCTCGCCACGCTGCGGGCCGGACAGGCCATGGCCACCGAGATGGGGGACACGCAATTCGCCGACCGCTGCCGCAAGATCGCCGAGCGCGGCAGCCGCAGCATTCTGTCCCTCTACAACGGCGAGTACTTCCGCCAGATCGAGGACCCCGAGCACCTCGACGCCATCGGCATCGGCAACGGCTGCTACATCGACCAGGTGTTCGGGCAAAGCTGGGCCTTCCAGGTCGGTCTCGGCCGGCTCTTCGACGAACAGAAGACCCGCAGCGCGCTGCGGGCCCTGTGGAAGTACAACTTCGTGCCCGACGTGGGGCCCTTCCGCGAGGAATTCACGCGGGGCCGGTGGTACGCGCTGGCCGGCGACGCGGGCCTGCTGATGTGCACGTGGCCCAAAGGCGGCCTGCGCGAAGACTTCAAGAAGCACTGGCAGTACATGTACTTCAACGAGTGCATGAGCGGCTTCGAGTGGCAGGTCGCTGCCCATATGATCTGGGAAGGGATGATCACCGAGGGGATGGCTGTCGCCCGCGCCATACACGACCGCTACGCCGCCGCCTTGCGCAATCCCTACAACGAGATCGAGTGCTCCGACCACTACGCCCGCGCGATGGCCAGCTACGGCGCGTTCGTCGCCGCCTGCGGCTACGAATACCACGGCCCGCGCGGGTATCTGGCGCTGGCCCCGAAGATCAGCCCCGAGAATTTCAAAGCAGCGTTCACCGCCGCCGAAGGCTGGGGCAGTTTCTCCCAGAAGATCACGCCGGAAAAACAGACGATGCGCGTCCAGATCGCCCACGGCGCGCTGCGATTGAACGAGTTCGCCTTCGAATTGGCCGAAGGGCGCAGTGCCGATAAAATCACGGTCACCGTCGGCGGCGCCGCCGCGACATTTCGCAAAAAGCACAAGGGTCGCCGAGTGTCCGTTACTTTCTCCAGGCCCGCAGTGCTCAAACCCGGTGTCGATCTGCGGATCAGCACGTAGCGCTCTGTCTCAACTCACTAAAAGGTTGTCATGCTGAACGAAGTGAAGCAGCCGGGCCGAGGAAGAGAAGTCAGCGTCGCACTGGAAGCAACGTACGATGGCCAGATCCTTCGCTTCCGCTCAGGATGACAATCGTCACATGACGAGCGACGGAGCAGGAGGGCGACGCGAAATTGCCCTGACGCCGAAGACAGGAATCTTCGCCAAGCGGTACGATGAGCGGCGGATTTTCCGGTGAAGATTTGTCCTTCAAGTGCGTCTGTTGCTGTAGACAGACACGCATTTCGTCTTTCAGGAGAACGGACATGCAAACGGTCAACTACAGATGCCCCAAATGCTCGAACACCGAGTACGAGACCGGCCAGATGCGCGCCGCCGGCGGCTTCTGGAGCAAGATTTTCGACGTGCAGAGCCGCCGGTTCACCACGATCACCTGCACGCGGTGCCGGTATACCGAGATGTACTAGGCCGACAGCAGCGCGCTCGGCAACATCTTCGACCTCTTCACCAATTAGCCGGAGCTGACCAATGAGATGGGAATACAACACCCTCAAAATGGCGACGACCGGCTTCATCGGCGGCAAGCTCGATGAAGAGACATTCACAGACCATCTCAATGATCTCGGCGATCAGGGATGGGAGCTGGTCGCCGCCTTCGACACGAATCAGGGCGGCGGACAGACGCGCGACGTGATCGTCGTCTTCAAACGACCCGCTGAATAGAGCGAATTGGGGAAACCTTTTGCGCAACGGCACTCTGTCATCGTAGGGGCGGTCCTTTATGCCTTGCCGGTGAAGGGCAGCCACGGGGGGCTGCCCCTACGGGTGCTGCGCTTCGCCGGGTCTACCGCAGGAAGAAGGAATACAGCGTGACACTCAGAGGAACGACTTCGAGCGGGCCGGTCGTTTCGCTGAACGAGGATTGGACGACGTCCACCTGACGCGGCTTGCCCGGTGCGTTGTGCGACCACTTGCCGGCGCCGGTGAGCGTCCACTTCTGTCCCCGGCCCGTGAGCTTTGCGCCGCTCAATTTCAGCGTCAGACGCTGCGGATCGTCGGTCGGATTCACCACGGCGACCGTTACGGCGGTGCGGTCGGGCGACAACGCCGCGGCTACGTCCAGCGGCTTGAAGTCGCCTGACACCTCCAACGGGACATCCCCGAACCGCTCGCGATAGAGCTTCAGCACCAACCCGGTCGTCTCGAACTCCGCATCGGTCTTCGTCGTCTTGATCGCGCCGATGACGTTGACGGTCTGGGCATAGTTGGCCATGAAGTAGATGTCGCTGTTACGGAAAAATTCGTGCAGCCCGACCGCCATCCCCAGCGCATCCTGGAGGAAGTAGCGAACGCCCAGCTCCCCGTATTCGTTCGGCCCGTACCAGTAGTTCCACTCGTCCATGGCGATGCGGATGTCTTTGCCCGCCAGCGATGCGATGCTCTTGCGGTAGCCGCGATGCGCCTCGGCCACCTCACGAATCCGTGCGGCGATCTGCGCCACGTGCGAAACCACGTCGTCCCTGTCCTGCCAGTAGAGATGCTCGCTGATCAGGCTCATGTGGTCGGAGCACGTTGTGAGCATCTGCTCGCTCCAGCGCCCCTTGGCGCCCACGGCGATGGGGTTGAACGTGGGATCGACCTTGCGCATGGCGTCCACGACGCGATTGTGCTTCTTGACGTACTCTTCCAGCGGCATGTGACCGAGCTGCCAGTCCCCGTACATCTCGTTGCCGATGGCCCACCATTTGACGCCCCAGGGTTTGGGGTGGCCGTTGCGGGCGCGGAGGCGGCCCATGGGCGTATCGGCGGCGCCGTTGACGTACTCCATTTCCTCGGCCGCGGCCTCGGCGCCTCCCAGGCCCGTATTGACGGCGATGAACGCCTCGGCGCCGATCTCGCGGCACAGATCCAGGAACTCATGGAGCCCCACGTCGTTGTGCTCGATGCCCTTCCAGGCCGGATTCTTGCGCGGGGGGCGCCGGTCCGGATCGCCGAGGCCTTCTTTCCAGTCGTACCCGCTGACGAAGTTCCCGCCCGGCCAGCGATACACCGGGGCATTGAGCTGCTTGAGCAGCGCCACCGTATCGGCGCGCCAGCCGAGGATGTTGTCGGCGGGCATGAGCGAGACCGTGCCGATCAGGAAATGTCCCTTGCCCGCGCCGACGATCTCGAGCCGGCCGTTGTCGGTGGAGCCTCGCGCGGTGAATCGCAACGGGAAGGTGGCGTACGCTTTGCCGATCTTCTCGATCGTCACGGTATCGCGGTCGGTCGCACCGCCACCCCAGACGAGACTCACGTTGATCGGACCGGCATTACCACTGCCGGCCAGTACGATGCGCCCCGTGTACTCTCTGCCGTCGACGAGGCCGAGCCGCTCCTGCAAGAGTCCGCCCGGCTTGCCGTCACCGGGCAGTGCGATCCTCGGCGTGTGCTGCCCGACGTACGAATCCTGCGTCACCATCGAGACGGCCTCTTTGTCCCCGACGATCATCCAGGGCGAACGCGTCAACAGCTCGTACGGATGCCCTTCCCCGTCCCAGGAGCGCGGCCCCGGCTTGTACATCGTCCAGGCGGGGGCTTCCCCGGTGACGGGATAGTAGAACTTGCGGTCCTCGAGCATCTCGGCCCAGAGGCCGCCGTAGATGCACCGGCCCAGATGCTCAATGAACTGCCCGTAGATGTACTTCGAGATGGGCTCGCCCTGCTCGGCCAGGTCGACACGCACGGTCGAGACCCGCGCTTGCGCCGGAGCCGGAATCGCTGTGGCCATTGCCAGTCCGACTACACCGCTGATTAGGATCGTCTTCATCGCATCTGCCCTTTCGATTTCACGGTTTTCCGTACATACACCAATCAGTGAACCCTGACGGCCCGCTGTATGCGAACGGGAGGCGTCAACGTCTGGCCTTCGGCCTGCGACTCATGAATTCTCCGTACGACCTCCATCCCCTTGACGACGCGACCGAAGGCGGCGAAGCCTTGCCCGTCGGGATTGCGCTTGCCGCCGAAATCCAGTTCCGGCTGGTCTCCGACGCAGATGAAGAAATGGTGCGTGGCCGTATCCGGGTCCGACCGCGCCATGGAGATCGTGCCGTCGAGATGACGCAGGCCCGTGTCCCGCGTGCGCTCGATGGCAATCGGTCGAAACGCCTTTTCTTCCCAGGATGGATTCGCCTGCGCCTGGACAACCGCAATCTTCACCGGGTCCTCAGGCTGGTTGGAGGCGGTCACCGTGCGGAAGAAGACCCCGTCGCTGTAGAAGCCTTCGAGCACGTAGCGCAGGAAGTTCTTGGTCGTGACCGGGGCGCGAACGGCGTCAAGCTCCACCTCGATATCGCCGATCGCCGTCTGGATCAGCACGCGCGGCTTGTCGGTCAGGGGCGCCCGGCGCCAGCGAAAGTGCGGTGCCCGGTCCGGGTCCCAGCCGGTCAGGTGGGCCCGTCCCGTCGCGGGGCGGTCCATGGGCTTGCGGTAGCGCCACGAACCGTCACCGAAGACCTCGGCGCACAGCTTCGCCAATTCGGGATCGTACTCTTTCAGTTCGGCGCGGGTGTTGACGTGGCAGTGCAGGGCGTCGTTCTCGCGGTTGTTGTCGAACCAGCACTGGACCGCTTCGGCCCAGTACTCGTGGCGGTTGGTGATGGCGTAGGTGTCGGGCCAGAGACCGCGACCCTTGGCCTTCTCGTACGCCGCCTTGAGTTTCCCGTCGAAGGCCGGGTCCACCGCCGGCAGGCCCATCGCGTGCATCGCGTGGGCAAACTCGTGGATGAGAATATTCTCCGTGGAGTACGGATCGCCCGGATGGCAGAGCAGGTTTTCCTCCCCGCAACTCACCGCCGGTGCGTGGGGCGTCGCGCCCAAGCCGCGGGCCCGCCGATCCCAGTAAACTTTGGGTTTGAGACGACTATGCTCGGGCACGTCGGTCGTGTACTCGGTGGCCGCCATGACCGCGACGCGGACCTTGCTCTCGGCCATGGCGTTGATGATGTCGCTGCGTCCCGCAAGCATGTGTCGCAGAATC
The DNA here is from genome assembly GCA_964415045.1 of uncultured Pirellulales bacterium. Taxonomy (GTDB): domain Bacteria; phylum Planctomycetota; class Phycisphaerae; order Sedimentisphaerales; family Anaerobacaceae; genus CAYPZL01. Next base: position 28,928 of record CAYPZL010000047.1, read on the forward strand.
CAGGCCGCCTCACGCAGGGCATGGTCGGAAACGTAGGCCGAACCGACCACGGGCAATCCGTCCATATCGAGACACTTCTGGTAGAACGGCGCCAGGTCCAGTCTCCTGCGAATCGCTTCGGGAACAGGTGTAGTGACATCGTACCGCCCCGTTACAGACGCGCCCGCATCACCGCCCCGAGCGGCCCAATCCTTGTTGGGGTCGCGACCCATCTCCACGACCAGCGTGCCTCCAGCCTGGAGGTCCTTCGCGGAGATCCACCAACGATCGAGAGCTTTTCCGTTGAGCGTGGCGGATTGGACGTACTGGTTCAGGCGGGAAGCGTTGCGCGCGACGATGGTGAAGGCGCCACCTTTGTAATAGTCCGGATGCAGGCGAATGGTGGCTTTCTCAAATCGCGGGCTCCCGATCTCGTAGACCGGATCGATGCGACAGCCCCCGTCGGTCTGGAACAGGCCCAGCGCGCTCATGAGGAACCAGGCGCTCATCTGTCCCTGGTCTTCGTCGCCGGGGTAGCCGTCGCTGGGACCGACGCCGTAGTAGCGTTCGAGAATCGCCCGCGTCCACTTCTGCGTCAGCCAGGGAGCGCCGGCGTGATTGAACAGCCACGCCACCTGCATGCTGGGCTGATTGCCGTGGTTGATCGGATAGTCGGCCATGCGGTCGCCGGTGGCATTGAAGCGCGAAGGCTCGGACTTGGCCAGTCCCTCGTTCAGACGCTCGATGAAGCGCTCGCGCCCCATGGCCTCGGCCAACCCTTTGACGTCCTGGGGCACGAACCACGTGAACTGCCACGGGTTGCCTTCGACCCAGCCGCCCTTGCCGCTGTAGGGATTGAAGTCTTCCAGCCAACGTCCGTCGGCGTAACGGGGGCGGGCGAATCCCGAGTCGGTATCGAAGATGTTGCGCCAGTAGGCGCCCCGTTTGCTGAATTGCTCATAGATGTCCGACTTGTTCAGGGCCTTCGCGAATTGCGCGACGCACCAGTCGTCGTAGGCGTATTCGAGCGTGTTGGATGCGGCCCCCTGCCCGATGGGAATGTAGCCATACTGGAGATAGGGCTTGAGCTGATAATTGCCGACGTGCCCGCCGCCGGGATGAGCCTGCGCCGGCGCCGTCTGCGTGTGGACCATGGCCTCGAGGGCTTCCTCGGGATCGAAGCCGCGAATTCCATGCTGATAGGCCGCTACGATCAGTGGAATGGCGTGCTCGGCCACCATGATGCTGGTGTACTCGACGCCGGCCGGACCTTTGGGAAGCCAACCGCCCTTGTCGTTGATTTCCAGCAACGAACGCACCCACTTCTCCGACACATCGGGCGCCGCCAGGTTCCAGAGCTGGTTGAGGTTCCAGAACGTGTTCCAGAACGCGTCGCAGCCGAGGACGGGCCAGTCCGGATCGTCCAACTGCTGCGTCCGCTCGTACATATCCACGTACTGCCCGTTAACGTCGCTCATGATCGTCCGGGCGCAGAACGCGCGGTAGAAATTCGTGTAGAACTTGACCTTCTGCAAGTGGTCGTCGGTCTCGATCTCGATCCGCCGGAACAGGTCGTTCCAGGTCTTGCGCTGGTGATCCACGACCGCCTGGAAATCCCAGTCGAACGGCTCGATCAGCTCGCGGATCAAATTCTCGCGGGCGTTGGCGATGCTCACGAACGACACGCCGCTGCGGACCAGAATATGTTCACCCGCGCGGGTCTTGAAGTTCAAGAACGCCCCCAGGTCGCCCGGCCCGGAGGCCTGCGAGACCTCGCGGACGATCTGCCCGTCGTTCCAGGCGCCCATGGAGGCAAACGGCTTGCTGAACTGCACGACGAAATAAAGCGTGTAGTCCTGGTACTTGCTGCCCCGGCGTCCCTCGAACCGGGAATATCCGGTGATCTCGCGGTCGCTGGCTCTGGTGATTCGGCCCTCGACCATTTCGTTGTGGTACGGCTCCTCGGACGGGAATTCCAGGTCGATCAGAACGCGCGCCTGGTCGGTTTCCGGGAACGTGTAGCGCTGCAACGCCGCACGCGTGGTGCTCGTGAGCTCCACCTTGACGTCGTAGTCCTTCAGCATGACCTCGTAGAAGCCGATGCCGGCCTTCTCCTCGTCGTGGTCGATGCGGCTGCGATATCCCTGGTCCGGATCGTCCGCCGGGCCCGGCTGGGTCTGCAGCGGGCCGACCGTCGGCATCAGCAGCAGGCCCGCCATGGTCCACGAGTGGATGTGATCGAAGCCCATGATGTTCTCGATGCGGTATTCGTAGCCCGCCTTCCACTTCCAATCCTCGTTGATCGGGCTGATCTTGACCATGCTCAGCGGCATCCAGGGTCCCGGGGTGAGCATCCAGCGCGAATCCGCGGTGCCCGTGAAGGGATCGACGTAATCGGCCGGCGTGACCATCGGAACCTTGTCGCGCGTGATTTCGGTCCGAAGCAGCGTGGTGCCGCCGCTTCGGATGCCCACGGACGCAACGGTCGGCTCATCAACCGGCGGCATGTCAACTTCGAGGATGCTTCGCCCGGGTTCGACGGTCCTGGTCGTCCTGCCGGCCCCCTTGATCCGAAACGTCAGCTCCGCGGCGCTGTCGAGCTGCGTCACATCGACCAGCAACGGCTGATAGGCGCGACCCTCGCGGCGTACCTGGAAAGGGGCCGCCCGGACGCTGTGGATCAGTGTCTCGTGGGCCGGACCGGGACGAACATCGTCGCTGCCCTCGAATCTGAGTGCGTCGAACACGACCCAGCTACCAGTGAGATGGACCAGTTCAATCGTGTTCAGCCCGACGCGCAGCTCGCCGGCGGGGATGTCAATACTGAGGATGTGCTCTTTGCCCTCGTCGAGACGGCCCTGGATGGGGCCTTCGGCGCCAGGCGGCAGTTGGAAATCGTGATGATGCCCGTTAACTGAAACGCGCAGCAGCGGGGGTCGCTCTGGGTGTATGCCGGCGAAATCGATCACCAGTCGGCACTGACTCCGGCGGCGCAAACGCTTGAGGTGGAAATGAATCGGGAGGGTGTTGATCTTGTTGTTGCCTCCACCCCATCCGTCGGCGGGCCCTGCCAGACAGTACGGCCAGTTTTCCCCGTCCGCCGACCGGCCCACGACGTAGAACTGATCGTGATAGCCGAAGCGGTCGCTAAAACCCGCATAGTTGCTCGGCGCCAGGGCAAACTCCCGCGTGTCATTATCCGCCTTGCCGATCTGCCAGAGCGTCGCCGCCGACGCCGGTACACCTTGCAGCAACAGCAACGACCACAGCAGACCTCTTCGAATCAGAATCGTGCTCATACTCGTGTCTCCAGGTCACCAGCCACAATTTCAAAAACTCTCCGGTGGATGCTACCGCACACCGGCATACTCTGCAACCGCACATCCCCGCTACGCTGCGAATGGCCACGCTTGGCACAAAACACCTCACGGCGGCACCAACGCCAGTCACGCGAAAACGTACGCGAGGCGGGACCATCATTAACACCATTACCGCGATCATCTTTTTCGGACTCATCGCGGCGGGGATCTGGTGGATCATGAAGGTCGGCGGCCGGGCGGGCCAGCAATATACCGATGCAATGATCGAGACCAGCAACCGGACCGCCACCATAGCCTGCCAGGCCAATTTTCGCGCCATCGGGCAGAATCTGCAGATGTATGCCATCAGCAACGGCAGCTTCCCGGACAGCCAGCAGGAATTGATGGACTGGAGCGGAAATTCCCGCCTGTTCCGCTGCCCCGATCCCAACGGGGGCGATTACGTACTACAATCCTTCAGGTTCTTGTTTTTTATGCGTGATTTTCATGCTGCGATT
>CAYPZL010000048.1:0-32659 GCA_964415045.1 uncultured Pirellulales bacterium
TCCCCGGTCTTTGCCTGGTGTCGATTCAAAAAGTACCCGAAAACCGGATGAGCCATTTTGTTTCCTCTTTCTCTCTATATACGCGAGGGCCTTCTGCAAAAAATACGTATTTTCCCCAATAGCGCTGCGACGGTCCATACGGTAGAATTGTGTTGATTGGTGAAGCCATGGATTGGTGGGGGCACTGTTCCGGGCAGCCCATCCAGGGTTCAGGGAGGAGACCTTTGCAGGAGCAGCCCCCGCTCGTGCTCCCGGATACGTCACCTTGTGCCGCACGTCAAAAGGCGACCTCCATAACGAACACGTCCGCCGGTTCGCCGATTCTGCGTTCCAGGACGTGCAGGGATCGCTCGCCGGCGGCGCGGATGAGAATCTCGATCTCGTCGCCCTCGAAGACTTCGGCCAGATACGTGACCTCGAGGGACCGGACCGAGCCGGCCCGCGGGTATCCGAAGCTGATGGCGTCGAAGCCCCAGCGCAGGTACTCGGTGTTGTTGACGTGCCGGTTGAAATCGAGCGCGCTGAGGGGCACGCGCAGGCGGTGGCACCGGGTGTAATCGCCGGTCGGCTGCAAGCGGCGCAGCTCGGTCGCCAGGGCCCTGGGGCCGTCGGCCGGCAGGGCCAGTTTCAGACGGGTCAGGTTCCGGGGCCGGCTCTTGCGTCTGTCCAGCACCATCCATTCGCTGCCGGCGCGAAACAGCTCCTCTCCCCGTTCGTCCGTGCCGACGAACTCGCGTGAGGCGACGACGCGCGTGTGTCCGCTGGGCCACGTCCGGAGGGTGAAGCACTCGTTCCATCGAGGCAGACGCGTGACGTCGAGACGCAGGTTGGCCAGCACCCAGAAGCAGTCCTGGGCGTTGAGGTCGGCGAAGCCGAAGCCGAGCTCTTCGGCGTGGCGGGCGGCTCCCTCCTGCAGATACTGCATTAGCGCGTTGGGCTTGATCTGCCCGTCCGGTCGGCAGTCGAACGCCTTGAGTGTGAAGCGGTCCTCTCGGTATTGCATGGCGGCCTGTCCTCTGAACCTCTGTATCCTTCTGATTGTGAAGAAGTCCGCATGATGCGGATGGGGGAGAATTCCGGGCGGTCCGACTCTGTCATCCCGAACTCCAGCGGAGGATGTGGCCTGAGGAGGAAGAGTTTCTTCCATAGGCGGCCCGGATCCTTCACTACGCTGCGCTGTGTTCCGAATGACAACTCGCGCAGAGATTACTCCTGATTCGCATTATGTCATGTCCGCGCCGCTACGGCAAGTCCACGGTTCCGGGGCGCATCGCCTCGGAACCATCACCGCGATTCCCCCGCTTGCGCCGGGTGAGACAGTCGCGAGAAATAGGAGTCACTCCTGAATATGACTGAACCTCATTGTGCCGCTCCCGTACAAAGCAGGGCCCGAGCCGAAACGAGGTCGGGCCGGAAGGGCTCTTTTTCAAATTCAGAGCGAATTCAGGGACGGTTGCACAAAGACCATCACGGGGCTGGCGCCATGACGCAACAGCGTCGGCGCGGCGAATGCTGAGGCAGGACGCCGCTTCGCCGATGTCCCCTTCAGGATACATGGTTGAGCGCAGCGACGGCACGAGCCGCGCTGGATGTACATTGGAGAGTGAAATAGAGAGGTCCGAAAATGACACGGGTGATTTTGACACTGAGTATCATAACCGTCATGGGCGTTACTTCGCTGCAGGCGGTTCCGACCACGTATACCGGCACGTTGTCCGTGACCGGTGCTGGCGCCGACGGCGCGCTGCTCGCCGCCGGTGACTGGAACGATCCGGCGAGCACCCTGGCCTGGACGGTCGATAATACGACCACGCCGGGCAAGTGGCACTACGAATACACGCTGTCCGTGCCCACCGGTGGCATCAGCCACATGATCGTGGAAGTCTCCGACGACGACCCGGGTCCGATTCTTCTGCTGGCGAACCTGTTCGATCCGCAGAGCGCACCGACCGGCTGGATCGACGATCCCATCGAGCTGGACGAGTTCCAGGCCGGGCAGCAGGGCGGCAATCCGAACATGCCGGAGAACGTCTACGGCGTCAAGTTCAACGCCGAAGATACCTTCGACGAAACAACGGTGATGATCGCGTTCGATTCGGACCGCGTACCGGTCTGGGGTGATTTCTACGCGAAGGGCGGTGGTGACAACACCCTCTACAACGCCGGCTTCACGGCGCCGGACAGCGATCCGGCCGACCCGCCCGCCGACGGCTCCATCGACAGCCACGTCCTGGTTCCTGATTCGACCACGGTGCTCGTCCCCGTCCCGGGCGGTGTTTTGATGGGCAGTGTCGGCGTCGTGCTGGTGGGATGGCTGAGACGACGAAGATCGCCGGGTTTCTGACATACACGAAATTTCCAGTCTGCTGCAAGGGCCGCGGGTTCTGTCTCGCGGCCCTCTTGCTTTCACGATCGACGCGGGCTTATCGGCCGTGTAGCCGGCCGATCAGTCGATCCACGTCCGCGCCGATCTCCCGCAGACGCTCGACCAGGTGCGTGAGCTTCCTTTCGGTGAAGGTCGTTTCCGTGAGGTCCTGCCACTGGCCGCCTTCCTGTCTCATCTTGAAGTCCCGCACCCGCACGGGACACGTGTCACGGCTCTCGTCCACCTGCCAGTACCCGTGTACGAGCAGGTTACGCAGGTCGCGCATCGCGTCAACGCGTTTGACCGTTTGCTCAAACTCGCTGAGAAGGGCCTCATCGTCCCCAAACCGGTAACGGGCGATGTGCTTGATCTTCCGCAGCAGCACCGCCAGGGTGCGATAATGTCGCCCTTGCCGGCAAGCGAGGCGTTACCGTCCCACGTGCAGGTGCCTTTTACCGATGAAAGGCATGTGTGTTTCGGTGAGAGCAACTCGATGACGTTAGGAGAATCAGCCATGAAAAAGGCACTGCTGACGGGAGTATTGATCCTGGTCGCTGCGGTTCTCGGCGGGTGCATCATGATCTGCTGCGACGATACCGGAGCCGATCCGAATACCGAGGTCGCTTGTGCCCCGGCGTGTGAACCGGCACCGGGACAGGGGGGCGCACCGGCCGAGCCGTAACGACCACACCCAGCGCGGCCTCGCTGCGCTCGGCCGCAACCAAAAACTCCGTTTCTAAGCCTTATCGTAACTACTGCAACGACAGGAGGTTACATTGATTTACGTCGAATCTTTGTCAAAAACTTAACGATGTTTGAGGTTAGTAGTACAGATCGGCGGGGGAGAGCACCGCGACGCCACGGCAGGTCACCGCGCGACTGGCCGTGGCGTTTTTCCTTTCCCAAAACTGCGATTGTCCCCTTTACAATTCGCGTTTCGATTTGCCTAATAGGGGGCGCAGAAGAAGGGTACGTAGGACGATTCTTGCCGTTGCACGCATAGAGAGGTACAGGATGAAACATGCAGCCCTGCTCGCACTGTTGTTGCTGACGACGGCCGTTCTGGTCGGCTGTCGCACGAAGGGAAAGGCTACGATCGAGTACGACCGGCCGCTGCCCCCGGGACAACTGGCCCTGCGCAAGATCACCGACCCGAACGAGCTGCCCGATTTCACGCGGGCGTGGCGCGATCTGGACAGCCTGGAAGCGGCCGTTCAGAACAGCCTCAGCTACCTCGCCAAACCGTCCAGCGAGCAGTATTTTCCGTATGGCGACGTCAACCACGACCGCGTCGTCAAGAGCCTGGAGACGTTTCTGACCCTGGTTGAGTCGGGTATTTTGAGTACCGAAATCAACGGCCTGGTCCGGGCCTATTTCGACGTGTATGAGTCGGTCGGCTGTGACAACCGGGGGACGGTTCTGTTCACGGGCTACTACACGCCGATCTTCGACGGCGCCCTCGAGCGCACGGGGCGGTTCCGCTATCCGCTTTACAAGATGCCTGCGGATTTAGTGAAAGGCCCGGACGGCCAAACGCTCGGGCGGCGCGGCGCGGACGGCCGGATCACGCCGTATCCGACGCGGGCCACCATCGAAGACTCGGGCATGCTCGCCGGCACCGAGCTGGTCTGGCTCGCCGACCCCTTCGAGGTCTACATCGCCCACGTGCAGGGCTCGGCCAAGATTCGCCTGCCCGACGGCGACCTCATCACCGTGGGCTACGCCGCCAGCAGCGGACACGACTACCAGAGCATCGCCGAGATGCTCGTCGACGACGAGAAGATTCCCCGCGACCGGATGAGTCTGGCCGCCATGATCGACTACTTCAAGCGGCATCCGGGCCAGGTCGACCGCTACGTGCGGCAGAATCCCCGTTACGTGTTCTTCCGCCTCAGCGAGGGCACGCCCCACGGCAGTCTCAACGAGCCGGTGACGCCCTGGCGTACGATCGCCACCGACAAATCCATCTTCCCGCGCGCCGCGCTGGCTTTCGTCTCGACGACCCTGCCGCGTCCCGAGGGCGGCCTTATCGTAACCCGGCCCTACGACGGCTTCGTCCTCGATCAGGACACCGGCGGCGCCATCCGAGCCGCCGGCCGCTGCGACATCTACATGGGCGAAGGCGACCGCGCCGGACAACTCGCCGGACAAACCTACCAGGAAGGCCGGCTCTACTACCTCTTCCTCAAACCGTAACCGCCCTCCCCCCAGAATTTCTCATCGCAGAGTGTCTTTGAAAAGATTCTGGCATGCGGGTGGCAGCGTCAAGCGCCAGCTTGGCGATGGGGGAGTTGTCTGTCGCGTGTGGCACTACACGAACTCCGGACGTTGAGCCATCGCCAAGTCCTTCGGTCTTGACGATGAATCCGTGCGAATCCGCGTTCATTGGTGTCTGCTCTATCGCAGCTTTTTGTGTGTGAACTTGCGAGCGTTGGGGCCGGCGTATTGGGCGACGGTCTGGCCCTTGCCGTAGAGTTTCCATTTGTAGATGACCAGGCCCTCGAGTCCGACGGGGCCGCGGGCGTGGATCTTGTTGGTGCTGATGCCGACCTCGGCGCCGAGCCCGTAGCGGAAGCCGTCGCTAAAGCGCGTGCTGGCGTTCCAGAAGACGTCGGCGGAATCGACGAGGTTCATGAAGGTCTCGGCCTTGTCGCGGTCGGCGGTGACGATGGCGTCGGTGTGGCCGGAGCCGTAGCGGTTGATATGGTCGATGGCCTCGTCCAGACCGTCCACGACCTTGACCGAGAGGACCAGGTCGAGGTACTCGGCGGCCCAGTCGTCGTCGCCGGCTTCTTCGACGTCGATGATCGCGTGCGTCCGCTGGCAGCCCTTGAGCCGGCACTGGTTCTCTTCCAGCGCGCCCTTGACCATGGGCAGAAACTCGTCGGCGATGGCCGCATCGACCAGCAGGGTCTCGGCGGCGTTGCACACGGCCACGTACTGGCATTTGCTGTCGACCACCAGACGCGTGGCCATCTCCAGCTCGGCGTCGGCGGCGACGTAGACGTGACAGATGCCGTCGGCGTGGCCCAGGACCGGGACGTTGGTGTGGCTCATGATGTAGCGGACGAACTCGTTGGAGCCGCGCGGGATGATCAGGTCGATGTGCTCGTCGAGGGCGAGCATCTCGGTGACGTCCTGTCGGGTTTCGAGCAGTTGGATCCAGCCGGCGGGCAGGCCGTCGGCCTCGCTGGCCTCGGCGATGGTCTCGGCCAGGATGCGGTTGGTGCGGGCGGCCTCGCTGCCGCCTTTGAGCAGGACGCCGTTGCCGCTCTTGAGGCACAGCGTCGAGATTTGCACGAGGGCGTCGGGGCGGGACTCGAAGACCACGCCGATAACGCCGATAGGGCAACTGACGCGGTAGAGCTCCAGCCCTTCGTCGAGCTCGATCGCCGCCAGCGTCTTGCCGACGGGCTCGTCCAGCTTGATCAGGCTCTGGATGCCGGCGCAGACGTCGGCGAGCTTGGCCTCGTCGAACTTGAGCCGCTTGAGCAGCGGGGCCGCCAGGTCCTCTCGCTGAGCCGCCTCCAGGTCTTCCCGGTTGGCCGCGACGATCTCACTGCTGCGGTCCTGAAGGGCCTTGGCGATCTGGTTCAGTGCGGCGTTTTTGGCCTCGGTTTTCGTCGCTGCCAGCCGGATGGACGCCGACTCTGCGGCCGCGGCACGCTCAGTGATCGTCATTTTGCTTGACATCTGGCTCTCAAATGCTTAATCTTGTCATCGTTGTTGAAGGTCGCCGATTATAAGCCATGCGCCGGCGGCAGGCAACAGGTACTACGCGGGTGTAGCTTAGGGGTAAAGCTCCAGCCTTCCAAGCTGGCCACGCGGGTTCGATTCCCGCCACCCGCTTTTTCTTCTGCGCCCGGATCTCCCGTCTTTGCCTGCGAAAGTGCCGTGGCTCTCCGGGGCCGGCCGCCTCATAAAACCCGGCAATCCTGTACACCTGTAGACCCTGCGTTTTTTTCGTATTTTTTCGGTTTTTTCCTTGTGTCGCTTTCGTGCGGTTGAGGATAATACCCTGTAGAGTTGCATGGAAAGTGGTTGGCCATGCTGCGGTGGGTATGCCAGAGACTGCCCTGCGAATGCTTCTTTGAGACGGACCCGAGCATGACCTTGTGACGAACTGCGCTTTGCCAGCACGTCCGGCCGATGTACGGACGCATGCATGGGAGCGGAAGGGATGGCGCGTCCGGCACAAATCGAGACACCGCGCGTTGCATCGGTTCGCCTCATCGGCGCCGAGACCCGGACGGACCCCGCGCCCGCCCCGAAGCCATCCCCCAAAAACCAGTCGGGACCTGCCCACCACCTCATCCCCAGCGCCGCACTCATCGTGGTTTTGCCGGCGGATGACCGGGGGCGAGAATAGGGGGTTGCATTATGGTTTGGCGAAGGGCGTTTACGTTGATTGAGTTGTTGGTGGTGATCGCGATCATTGCGTTGCTGTTGGCGATTCTGATTCCGTGCCTGGGCAAGGTGAGGCGGCAGGCGCGTGGTGCCGTTTGCCAGGGGAACCTGCGTCAATGGGGTACCGCGCTGGCTGCGATCGCCGAGGATAACGAGGGGCGGTTCCTGCGTGACGATGGCCCGGACCCGCGACCGTCGTACACGAACATCTTCATGCTGCGACAACCCGCCCGGATACCCCTGCTTCTCGACGGCGCCGAGCCTGCCCTTTTGCCTACGGAGGACGATCACCCGCCATGGAGGGACGAAGAGGCCCGGGGTGGGGGCATGGAAGGTGTCTGCATGAATCGCCACAGCGAGCACGTCAACGGCCTGTTCCTCGACTGGTCCGTTCGCAAGGTGGGACTCAAGGAGCTCTGGACGCTCAAATGGTACGAGACTTTCAACACGGCCGGGCGGTGGACCAAAGCCGGCGGCGTCACACCCGACCGCTGGCCCCCCCTGGATGCGACGCTTCAAGGACTACTGAGCGCGCCGCGTGGCCGCGACGGGGCGGCGCGGTGAATCACGGCCAGGCGGAGCGGAGTTTCCAGACTTCGAGCGTCTCAATTTTGGCGGGGCCACCTTCGGCGAAGACCGCCAGGGACCGGTCGTCGTCGGGCGGGATGATCCCCATGGGCATATAGAGGCGCCCGTCGCCGGCGAAAATCTCGATCGAGGTTCGGTCGGCGAGGATTTCCAGACGCAGCGCCCCGTCGCGCATCGCCAGCGGCGCGGTCCTGTCGCCACAGGAAAGCTGCGCGGCCTTCGCATCGTACGTCACCGCAGTGCCGCGAATCTTCAGACCCACCCGCTCGGCGCCGGCCGGGCGCAGCTCGGCGCGGATGTGAAACAGATCGCCCTCGACGTCAGCCAGCGGGTTTTGCCCCGGCTGCAAGGTCACGTCCTCGAGGCTGTGCCGCCTCTCGTGCAGCCTCTCGATCTCGCGCACCGGCTCGGCGAACATCCGCACGCCGTCGTCGGTGGTCCGCAACGTCAGTTCCACCGGGAACAGCATCATCTGGTTGAACGGCATCTGCGGCATGTTGACCCGGCCCCAGGCGATCTGAATCCGCCGCCCGTCTTCGGGTGGGATGTTGTTGTAGGTCTGCGACGCGTAGAAGCAGTTGCCGTGGCTGAACTTGTGCTTGCCCGAATCCGGTGTGAACGTTTTGCCGTTGAACGAGCCGATCATATATTCCCCGTCGGCGGCGTACAGCACCCACTTGCGGTTGCCCGCGTTCCCATCGACCGCCAGCTCGAAGATCTCCGGGCATTCGTAAAAGCCGTCTATGAGGCTCCGGTATTCCCAGTTCTTCAAATCGGGCGACGTGTAGAACGCAATCGTTCGCTTGCCGTCGGCCTCGTGATACAACGCCATGACCCAATGTTCGCCCGGCTCGTACCAGATGACCTTGGGATCGCGTCCTCTGTGCTTGACGACGGGGTTGCCCTCGTAGTCGGTGAACGTCCGGCCCCGGTCGTTGCTGTAGGCGATGGCCTCGCCCCGGCCCGTGCTGGTGTAGGCCGCCACGATCACATCCTCGCGGCCCGTCTTGAAGCCGGCGGTGTTGTCCTTGTCCACCACGGCGCTGCCCGAGAAGACCCAGTCGCCGAACCGGTGCGGGTAAATGGCGATCGGCAGCTCTCTCCAGTGCACCAGATCCTTGCTGACCGCGTGTCCCCAGTGCATGTTGCCCCACTTGATCCCGTAGGGGTTGTGCTGGTAGTACAGGTGGTATTCGCCTTTGTGGAAGACCAGGCCGTTGGAGTCGTTGTTCCAGCCGCGTCGCGAGGTGAAATGAAACTGCGGGCGGTATTTCTCCCGGTACAGATCCTCGCCGCCCTTGATTTCGTCGTCCTGAGCGATGAGTCTCAACGCCCTCGAAAAACGCGGCAGGTGGTCCACCTCGAGCGTGGCCTTGCGGCCCTGAAACGCCGTGACGTCCAGAAAGACCCAGAAATCCGGGTCCGCATCGGCCAGCTCGATCTCGAACTCGCGTACGACCTCATCGCCCACGACCAGCTTCATCCGCCGCTTGGGGGCGCCGTTCTTGACGGGAAGATTCACGTACCGCTTCGTCAGGATCATGTCCTTGCTCTGGTCGATCTGTTCGCGGGTATCGCTTTGTACGATGTGATCGACGTTGATATGCCCCCAGCCGCCCGTGGCGCGGTCCACGATCTGGATGCGTGCCTCCTTGCCGGCGAGGTCGGAGACCTCCCACGTGTGCCAGTCGAGCCGCTCGGTGCCGCCGGGGCGGTCGTTGGACCCGGTCGCGGTGCGCGCGATCCTGCGGTCGATCAGCAGGTTGATGCAGGCCCGGCCGGGGTGCTTGCCTCCGCCGAGAAGGAAGTTGATGTACTTGCGCTCGATCTTGAACGCGGGCGAGGTAAGCGTTCCGATCGACTCGTCACCGCCGTAGAAGCTGTTTGCCAGCCGCCGACCCTTGTACCCGGTCACGGGCATTTGCTGCGGCAGCGTACCCGGCGCCGGTCCCGGCCCGAACGCCTGGCCCGACGCCTGCCACAGCCCGTACGTGGTCCCCTCGAAGTCCGCTACCAAAATGTCGGGCTCCGCCGCCAGCGCCGAAACGCCCAGCGCCAAGACCGTCCCCAAAACGAACGCAAGCTTTCCCATGACCCAGCCCTTTCTCCTTATCGCAACATGATCGATCAGATTCTCCCCGCGATTATCTCCGCTGCCCCGACGCGTGGCAAGAACCATATACCCCCTTGACAATGCCCGTTCTGCCGGGTAGATTATCTGTTATGAGCGAATCGGTATCCAGGAACGATGCGGCCATTGCTTCGCCGTCGCCGCCGGGCGGGGCGTTCAGGCGTGCCGGCATCAGATTGCTCGTGGGGATACTCGTGCCCTGTCCGGTAGCGGCCCTGGTTCCCGCTGTATTCTTTGGGATCGTCGAAAAGAGCCTCCTCGCCATCGTCCTTGCCTATGTGGTCACTCTTCATGTTGCATGTGTCGCCGGCGGAGTGCAGTTCATTGTCCATTCCTTCTTGATGGAGTTTGTGGTCTGGCGCGTTTTCGGCCGGAGTTGGCTGGCGGTTCTCGTCAGCGCGTTGCTCGGCCTGCTGGTCGGGGTCTCGATCGAGCTCACATGGGCGAGGGGAGAATTCCTCGAAACTTACATGTATGCCGGTTTCGTCGCGGGCCTCGTTGCCGGCGGCATCCTTTACCTCCTGAGAGAAGATACCGAACAGCGAACGGATGCGAAACGTTCTTGACCCACGCACGGCTCGAACAGGATCCGGCGGCCGGTAAGAAAAAGAGCCTCCCGGCGTGGGGACCGGCAGGCTCGGGGAGAACTTGTTTCGTTTGTTGCATGCGGCCTCTGGCTGCGGGCCGCTTCGTTCCTGTGCGGTATCGGGACCTTTAGATTTTCGCTCTCCTTCTCATGCGGAAGACGCCCACGAGACCGACGCCGACCAGCCAGGCGGCTCCGGGGGCCGGGATCGCGTTGCACTGGCCGTACTGCAGATAATCCAGAGCCAGCGTCCCGCCTTTTGTAGGATCGGTCACCACAAAAGTAAGAGCAACGGAACTGAAGGCGTTGGCGTTTGTGACACCGAAGAACTGGTGATTGATCATGGTGTTGTTGACAGTGTCACCCAAGAGGACATCAGGCAGAGAATTGCCCAGGTCGTCCGCGAACGACATGGTGCCGAAGTTCATGTCATTCACGGCGATGCCGAACGCGTTGATCGGGGCGTCGAAAGTGAATGTCACCATGGAGGTGCCGGCTTCTTGAAAGCACAGCGCACCCACTCCGTCGTCGGCGAAGCGGACGAACAGATCGTCGCGGAAACTCAAAGCCCCGGGACTGATGGCGACGGTGAAGGCCTGCGGCCCTCCCATGGGGAAAGACAGGACCGGAGCGGAGGCAAAAGGAACCTCGAACGATTCGGTCACGAGCGGTCCCGAGGCCGCCTGGAACGCCGCGCGGTCCGTCACCGGGTCGTTGTAGTAATAGGCCGGCGCCGCCTGCGCCACGCCCACGATTGCGACCAGCAGCAGACAGCCGGCCAGACCAGTCCAAGTGTGTCTCTTCATAACGCTCTCCTACTCCAAAGCAAACCAGCCTCCGTCACTCTCGACGTGCTCACGAGGAGGATGGCCCCGGAGGCGATCGGCCATCATCCGGTCGCTGGAGGACTCGACAGTGTCGGCGCACCCATGTCCCGAGGGTTCGGAAGGCATGTAAGGACACTCCTCCTGACCTGCGAGCCTGTGACTGCGCCGTGCCGAACGCGGCTCCCACCCGCATTGGGCACACCAGCAACTACTCAGTATAACGTATTGATATCACTATGTCCAGGATAGAGTGACAATGGCGCAAAAAAAGCGAAAATCGGAGCACAAACGGGTACACCGGCATTTGCGACGTCAGCCGGTGATGGTCGCGCAGCGTCCCCGCGTCGGTCCCTCGTGACATATGGGGAGGATTCGGGGTTGTGTCACGGTATCCTTTTCGTCGCCTGGCGCCGTCAGACAGGAGCGAAGGGCGCCTTCGATTTCTCCGGATCCGGCGGCGGTGGGGCAGCGTTCGTCTTGTGTGGGCCGCGCAGAGGTTTCCGCGCGGATTCCCGCGTCATATCGGTCGTGGGCGGGCGGATACGTAGTTTTCCGTATTTTGGCTCGCCGCGGTGTCGGGCGCGTGAACTTGGCGGGCAGAATGGCCGATGAAGGTAATGGCGAAGCCCGCTTTTGTCGGCAGGGGCGTTCGTCGAGGGTGGAGAAGGGCGTGCCGGCCCGTCGTTTCACGCGTGGGTAGGCGGCGCCCCGGCATATGGAGTGAGAGTGATGAAGAGGATGAAGCCGATCAAAGCAACGCGGAAGCACAGGTTCCGGCTCGATGAGTACGATCCCAACGGCGATCCCGAGCGCGAGCGTCGGATTGCAGCCCACCGCCGGCGGATCCAGCGAGCGTTGAAGCGCCATCAATCGTGATCGCAGCCTTCGTGTGGGCCGTTCCGCTGGGCCTGATCTGTGCGGCGGTTCTCGGCCTCTGGCTGCTGGCCCGTGCCCGTGGCGGCTCAGGGCCTGGCCCAGTTGACGCCGCAGGCAGCGAAACCCACGCCGGACGACGGGCAGGGAAGTATCACCACAGATCCCCACTTGCGGCCGAAAGCGCCACGGCGGGGAACTCACAGGCAGGTTGTGACATCCCGGGGACAAACTTTTCGGCCGATGCCGCGCCTGTCCCGGGGATACGCCCAGGCGGCAGTGGATTCTTTGGAGCGGGGCCAAAAGCAACGTAAGGCCGCGAAAGTGGCGTTTTACACCCGTAATTGGGTGTGACCGTGCCGGTGCCGGGCCTGTGGGGCAACAGGGGCCGCACCCTGTCGTCGCCGCCGGCAGCGCGACGCGGAATTCACAATCGATTGTGAAATAGGTTGGATGTTGCGGACCGCGGATTATAGGACATACAATAGGCGAGATGTGCATAACCGCTGTGTTGGATTGGGATTGCGCCGCGGCCGAGTGACAGTCCCATAAGAAAATATCCTAAATTTTCCCGAAAATGTGGAGCTCAAGGTTGACTTGGTGGGGAGAAGTGGTAAGATTTCCCACGTTTTGTTGACCCAGTGGGGCAGTTGTCATGCTGTTATTAACAGGGGAGTACCAGCACGTTGTCGATGGCAAGGGCAGGGTGCTCATCTCGAACAAAATCCGCAGTCAGATCGACTCGGACGAGCATGGCAGCCATTTCTACCTTGTGCTGGGGTCCAACGGGGTGCTCTGCCTGTATCCGGAGCGGTATTTCGAGCAGATTGTGCTCTCGGTCGGTCCGGGGGCGACGGCTCCGGACGAGGCGGTCGCTTTCGAGCGGATCAGTTTCGCCCTGGCCAGCAAGGTGGAGCTGGACAACCAGGGCCGGCTGCTGATCGGCGAAAAACTCCGCAAGCGGGCGGGCCTGAAGGCGGATATTACGCTGGTCGGTGTGAGGGACCACGTGGAGTTGTGGAACACCGAGGACTGGGAACAGTATCTCAGCGACCACATGGGGCAGTATCAGAAACAGATGACCGAAGCACGGCAGTTTGTCCTGCAGAAGCAAATAAAGGAACTCTAAGGGCTGCGTTGGAGGTGTCATGACAGGGATGGATGGTCATTTTTGCATTTTGGGCCGAAGCCTGAGCGGTGAGCGACCGGTGGACGAGCAGACGCATGCTTCCGTAGCGGTTCTGAACGAGCGTTTGGAGCATTTGAAGAAACACAGCGGTTTGTTTGCCGGTATCGAGTTCTCGCCGGACGTGGAGGCACTGAGGCGGCACACACCGGCCATGACGGTGAGCTAACGGGGCAGCGGTGCTCTCTTCGGCGCGGCGGTAACGTCGTGCCGGAGGCGGCTCGCAGATACGAAGGGTGAACCAGGTAGAGGCAGAACACGTTCCGGTTCTTTCGGAATCTTTGACCGAGCAGATAAGCTTACCTCAGGATGGGGTGATGGTTGATGCGACCATGGGGCATGGAGGTCACAGCTTTCTGTTCGGCCAAAGGCTGGGTCCGGCAGGGACGCTGGTCGGGCTGGACGTCGACAGCAACTCGCTGGAACGGGCCCGGCAGCGGTTGGCGGGCCTTGGGTGCAGGGTGGTCCTGATCCGGTCCAATTTCTCGCGGCTTGCGGAACGTCTGGGTGAATTCGGCATCAAGGAGGTGCATTTCGTGCTGGCCGACTTAGGGCTTTGCTCGGCACAACTGGTGGATCGCGAGCGGGGTCTGAGTTTTCGGGCGGATATGCCGCTGGATATGAGAATTGACGCAAGCCTGGAGACGACGGCAGCCGATATAGTCAATAGCCTGGATGAGAAATCCCTGGCGGACCTGATTTACCGGTTCGGTCAGGATCGGGCTTCCCGGCGTATCGCGCGGTACATCGTCCGGCGACGACAGCGTGAGCCGATTGCGACGACGGGGCAGTTGGCACAGATCGTCGCGGCAGCACTCACCCCGCCGGGCAAGAAACACCGACCGCGCAAGCATCCGGCCACCAGGACGTTTCAGGCGCTGCGGATTGCTGTCAATCACGAGCTGGACAACCTCGAGTCGCTGCTTTCGGCGGCGCCCGGGTTGCTGGCGCCGGGTGGTTACCTGGCCGTCATCAGCTTTCACAGCCTGGAAGACGGGACGGTCAAACGGGATTTCAAGCAAAACGAGCGCGACGGGCTCTACCGGCTGGTCACGAAGAAGCCCATCACGGCCAGCCGAGAGGAGATCGCCGCCAATCACAGGGCCAGAAGCGCCAAATTGAGGATCGCGCAGAAAAACTGAGGTGCAAATATACGCATAAGCTGACTCACGAGAATGGGCGGAACATCAGGAATGGAGTGAAACGATGACGTCGGACGCCAAAATTGGGTTGCTCTTGGGGCTGGTATTCATTTTCATCATTGCTTTCATCATCAACGGGCTACCGAATCTCAGGCCGCAGACGACGAAGGCGCAGGTGACCACGGACGGGCCGGCCTTCACCGAGGAGAACATGGGGATTGCGGAGAAGGAGCAGAAGGCCCAGGAGGTGCTCAACTGGGAGGAACTGCTGGAACAGCAGGGCGGCGTCCTGGCCGAGTTTGACGAGGCGGCGGCCGAGCCCGGTCTGACTGGCGGGGACTCCGACCCGGTGACGCAGGCTCCGCCGACGCCCGTGGCGGTCGCCGACAGCGAAGACGTCCGTGCCGTGTTGCCACTGCCCAGTGCCGAGACCGTGGAGAAGCTGACCCAGGGGCTCGGTAACATCCTCAAGGACCTCACGGAGACGTCCAGACCGGCCCTGGCGCAGGAAGAGACAACCGAGCCGGCGCCGGTCGTCGCGACGCCCGAGCCGAAGCCGACCACGCGTCGGCAGGCCAGGCAGATCACCGAGGCGCTCAGGAAACCGCCGGCCCGGGTGGCCGCTCGACCGAAGGTGTACGTGGTGACCGAGGGAGACAATCTGGCCTCGGTGGCCCGGAACGTGTACGGCCCGGAAGAGGGCAACAAGAGAGCCAACATCGAGCGCATTTTCCAGGCGAATCGCCGGGTGCTCGATTCTCCCGACGAGATTTACGTGGGGCAGAAGCTGATCATTCCGCCGCTGCCCCGTTCCGCCCCGCCGAAGAACAGGGTGGACAGCGCGTTGCCCGACGGCATGTTCGAGAAGGTCGAGTCCATCGGCCGCGAGCAGCTTGCCGGTATCGGTCGCAAGGAGACGAAAGAACGCTACTACGTGGTCCAGGACGGCGACAATCTGTGGAAAATCGCCTCCTCCCAGCTCGGAAGCGGGGCGCGGTACGAAGAAATCGCCAAGCTCAACGCCGATATCCTCAAGGGCAAGGAAGTCCTGGACATCGGGGTGCGGCTGCGTTTGCCGTCCAAGTAGCAGGCGGACCGGTTGATGTCAAACGGTCGCTCGGTGGCTTTCATGCGTTCACGTTTCTGTATTGTCCTGGTGGTGTTCTTCTTCGCGGCCACCCTGATTCTGGCCGTCTACCTGCGGGACTCCAACAACAGCACGTTTTATACGCTGCGCCGCTGTAAGATCGAGCAGGAACGGCTGCGGCAGGAGCTCTGGCAGAAGCAGCTTCGCGTGGAGAGCCTGATCAACCCGGCGGCGATCTCCGAACGGCTCGACCGGTAAAACAGGCCGCTCTTCGACGCGAATCTCCGGCGGCAGTTCGCGCCGGCGTTCGTTTTCGGCAAGATAACGGTACAAACAGGCAATGGCTGGCATGCAATCCAAAAGAGTAGTCCATTCTTCCGGCGGCACCGAATCTCGCAGCGGCCCCACCGGCCGCAGAGAGCTGATCACCATCATCGTGATGATGGCCCTGGTGGTGCTGGCCTTTTTCGGATTGGGCTGGCGTTGCTACTATCTGCAATGCTGCTGCGGCGAGCTCTACGCCGAGAAATGCGCGGACCAGCAGCAGGCCTTCGTTCCGCTGGAGCCCCAGCGGGGCGCCATCCTGGACTGCCAGGGCAGGGTCCTGGCGGCGAGCAACCAGATCCGCACCGTTTTTGCCGAGCCCCGCATCATCAGCGAGCCGAAGGAGGTCTCGAGCCGGCTCTCGCCGATTTTGGACATGCCGGCCCACGAGATTTGCCGGATCATCACAGAGGCCCGGCATCCGGGCTACGTTGCGATCAAGACCGAGGCCAGGGCCAGCGAATGCGAGCAGGCCCGGCGGATTCCCGGGATCGGCGTCCATTACAGTTGGCGAAGGCACTATCCGACCGGGGCGCTGGCTTCGCACGTCGTCGGGTTTACCAGTATTGACAACCAGGGTCTGGCCGGCGTGGAGTTCGAGTACGACCGCCAGTTGCGTGGAAAAGGGGCGCGAAGCACCTTCTTCGTCGACGTGCACCGTCGGCCCATTGCTTTCTGCCTGGACGGGGAGGACGACAGGGGCATTCCGACCCACGGAGCGGGCGTGATCCTGACGCTTGACGCGACGATCCAGCAGTTTGCCCGGGAGGAGCTGATCGGCCAGTACGAAGCGTACGAAGCCGAGGGGGCCATGGCGGTCGTGGTCGATGCTCGCAACGGGGCGATCCTGGCGATGGTCTCCTTGCCCGATTTCGATCCGGCCGACGCGCGTCACGTGGCCAACACGGATCCGAAGCGGCTCTACAACCGGGTGCTCACCGATCAGTTCGAGCCCGGCAGCATCATCAAGCCGATCGTTACCGCCATCGCCCTGGATACCGGCGTGGTCAGCCGGCATACGACGATCTTTTGCGAGAACGGCAACTACCACGGGCGGGGTTTCGGGCGGATCGGCGAATACCGCCGGGGTTTCGGCGACCTGACCATACGGGAGATTCTCATCAATTCCAGCAATATCGGGATGGCCAAGATCGGCCAGCGGCTCGGCGCCGAGCGGCTCTACGAGGGGCTGACGCTTTTCGGGTTCGGCCGGCCCGTGGGCGTCAAGCTGCCCGGCGAGGCCGCCGGGCGCCTCTGGCCGCCCTCACGGTGGACCGGTTACAGCGTGACCCGAATCCCGTTCGGGCAGGAAATCTCCGTTACGGGCCTCCAGATGCTCCGCGCCTTCTGCATGCTGGCCAGCGGTGGGCGCGTCGTCCAGCCTCACCTGATCAAGGCCCTGGTCGAGCCCGACGGCTCAATGAAGGACATGCGCCCGTCGCCGCTGCGCGTCGGGTACGTCATCAAGCGTGAGGTGGCCGAGTGGGTGGTCCAGAAGGCCCTGGCCGACGTGGTCAACGAGGGCACGGGCAAACGAGCGCAGCTCGAGCAATGGCAGGTCTTCGGTAAGACCGGGACCGCCCAGATCGCCAGGCCGGACGGCCGAGGCTACCAGGACAAGGCCTACATCGCCTCCTTCATCTGCGGCGCCCCGGCCGAGGACCCCAGAGTCGTCGTCCTTGTTTCCATCCGCCGACCCAACGTGGCCCTGCGTAAGGGCTACACCGGCGGCACCGTCGCCGCCCCCGTCGCCGCCGCCATCCTCAAAAAAACCCTCCAATACCTCCAGGTCCCCCCCAGAACCGAACCGACCGTCGCCACGCGCGACGCTCAAGCACCCGTCGCCCGCGTCGGCTGGTAGGCCGTGGTTTCGTGCCCAATTCCGTTTGAATCGACGGATTCGCCCTATGCCAGTAGCATGATGGGAGCAAGGCGATACCACCGCGAATGATCGCATCGCCCGTGCCACTGGGCTGCTGCGGCGCTCGGAGTGGTTGTCAGCAGAGCCCCCACGAGATACGGGAGTACGCAAGAACCGGATGATCCATAAACCAGAAATGCGGTTTCCGGTTGGTGCTACGGCGTGTCGGACGGTTCCTGCTGGATGATTGGCGTGGCCGGTGGAGTTCCCAGGTAGCCTTCGTTGATGCAGAACTGGATGATGTCTCGGGCCAGTGGGGCCGCGTCGCTGGAGCCGTGCTGGCCGCCCTCGACGACCACGGCGATCGCAATCTTGGCTCCCTCGTCGTCCTCGGCGAATCCGGCGAACCAGGCGTCGTAGGGCCGCTCGGTCGAGCCGGTCTTGCCGTAGACTTTGACTCCCTGCCGAGAGAGCATGCTGGGGGCAAACTCCTTGTGGGCCGTGCCGCGTTCTTCATTGACCACTGCGTCCAGGCCGTCGTAAATGGTTGTCAGCGTTTCAGGGGAAATCTCCAGGTCGATCAGTTCCGTGGCGACCGAGGCGCGGGGACGCAGGAACAGACGCGGCGGTTTGTGCTGGCCGCCTCGTGCGATGGTCGCGAAGGAATTGGCAACCTGGAGCGGGGTGGCCCACAGGTTGCCGTGGCCGATGCCCGCAAGGGGCCGGTCAGCGGGTCGCAGAGGCGGAAGGTCCGCCAGCGAATGAATTTCTCTCGTCCGGACGCGCTCGCTGCTGATCTGCCCCGGGGCCTGTCGCAGTCGGCGGGGCTCCCACTCGTCGGACTCGGTGGCCGGACAGGCCAGCGGCAGGGGGTGTCCGTAGCCGAAGTCGAAGAGCCAGCGCTGGAGCACCAGCGGATCGAACCGATTCGCTACCTGGGAGAAGTAGATGTTGCAGCTACCTTTTATGGCGTTGCGGGCGTTGTTCTCCCAGTACCAGTCGTGACCGGCATGGTGCTGTTTCCAGACCCAGCAGTTGGGCCAGCCGCTCGGGGCCGGCCGGGCGGGGCAGGGGATCACCTCGTCGGGGGTGGTCAGCCCTTCCTCCAGGGCCGCCACGAGAATGATGGGTTTGACGGACGATCCGGGCAGATATTGTCTGTTGATGGCCCGGTTGAACAGGGGGCGATTCGGATCGTTGAGCAGCTTGCCGTAATCGTACCGGGCCCGGTTCAGGTCGAAGGTCGGTACGGACGCCATCGCGAGGATGTCGCCGGAGCCGATCTGTATGACGACCGCTGCGCTGGGGGCGTCGTAATTCGGGTTGAGCTGCGGGTTCGTGAGATACTCCTCGATCTGCCGTTGCAGCTCGATATCCAGCGTGAGCGTGACGTCGTCTCCGAAATCGGCTTCGGTGTCGCGGACGAGTTGGCCGTCGATGTCGATAACCAGCTCGCCCCGTCGGCCTCGCAGGATGGGCTCGCAGACGTACTCGACGCCGTCCTCTCGCCCGCAGAGTTCGCCCTTGAGATAACGCGCCAGGCGGTCGTTCTTGAAGAGCTCTGTGTCGCTCTTCTGTGTGGCCGGGCCGACCCAGCCGATGGTCTGCGCCGCGACGGGCCCGTAGGGGTAGAATCGGTGCCCTCTGGGCAGGATTTCGACGTCGTTGATGTCGATGAACTCTACTTGGGCGCGGAAGATGTCATCCTCGGTTTGAAGCTCCAGCAACGAGTGCATCTTGCTCATTTCCGGCAGATCGTCGACCTTGGCGATCCGGCTGTCGCGTTCGGCCTTGTCGGGGAATTGCCGCTCGAAATCGCGGACGGCGCGGGACAGCGGCACGCTGACGAGCCCGCCGTATTCGGCGATCAGGTCGGGGTCCGGGTTGCTGCGGGCCCAGGCCAGAAACGTCCGCAGGTCCCAGATCGCGTCGTTCACCCTCTCGATGCGGCTTCGTGCCTCCTCGGCGCTGAGGCCGAAACCGGTGCACTTGGCAATGATCTGTTCGAGGTCTTTTCGCTTGGCGTCTACGAGGGCGAGGAAGTCCACCATGGAGGGGTTGGTGGCTTTGGCGACGGCCCTTTTCCACAGGATGTCCAGGACGCGGTCGTCGAGGAAGCGGGTCAGTTGATAATCGATGCAGATTTGAAATCGCGGGACATCCAGGGCCAGGACCCGGCCCTCGCGGTCGAGAATGCGACCGCGAATCGTCCGGAGCTGTGTGGAGAGGCTGCGCTGTTCCCGGAGCCGCTCGATCTCCTCTCGCAGCCGCGAGTCGGCCAGCAGTTGCATCTGTACCAGCCTCAGCACGCAGACCAGCAGCGGAGCCAGGCTGATACAGATGAATATCTTGACTCTCTTGGTGTACATCCCTGCCTACCACCCCGGTTGTTTCGTTGATCGCAACTTCGATCCTGTTGCTGCCGGCGTTACGTCGTCCCTCATTCTGATTCCGAGCCGGGTCGGCCGCGCCAGCGTCCAGCCATATTCATACGCATCCACCAGGCCGTCGGCAAGAACAAAAGCGGGCCGAGGGCTGCCGAGTAGAGCGGTTGCCAGAGCAACTCGGCCACGAGGTTCGGCGCCACTGGTTCGGCCCGGAGAAAGGTCAGCAGGTGTCCCAGCAACGCCGTTAGGAACCCGACCACGAATATCGTGGCGATCTGGTGCGGGACCTTCCGGATGGATACGATGTTGTGCAGGTCGGAGAGGACGGTTCCGAGGATGCCGAAGCTGATGATCTGCGGCCCCATCAGACCCATGGTCGGACTGATTAAATCGGCCGCGAAGCCGATGGTGAACGAGGTGATGACGACATCGTTGGCCCGGCAACGGGTGGCGAAGAAGACCAGCAGGATCAGCAGCAGGTCCGGCCGAATATCCGCGCGCCGCAACGCCATGACGTCGACCACGGTCGTCTGCAGAATGGTGGTCCCGACGATCAGCACCGCAAAGCGGATCCAGCGCATTCAACGATTCCTCCGCAACGTCGTGCCTTGGCCTTGAAGCATTCTCCCACTACGCATCGGTCACTTGGGTATTGGCGCCGGCATCACGATGAAAACGTTCGCCAGCTTCGTGATGTCGCAGACGGGCTGGACGGTGATATCCCACAGCAGGGGTTCGGCGTCGTCGATTTCGCACTGCGTGACTTCGGCCGTAATGACCGGGACCGCCAGCAGGCCGGGCGTCTTCTTGGCGTAGACCAGGTCTCCCTTGCGGACCTGGTACGTGGCCGCCGAGACCAGGGGGATGCGGGCGACGTTTCCGCCGCGTCCTTCCATCACGCCCGGCACATCCTTGGTCCCGATGTGCACGGGGATCTTCGACGTGGGATCGGTGATCAGCTTGACCTTGCTGGTCTGGGGGCCGGCGTCACTGACCGTTCCGATAATGCTGTTGTCGGCGAGAACGAACTGGCCCGGCGCCACCCCGTCGTCGGTGCCGCGATCGACGAACAGCTCATTCTGGGCCCGACCGGTCACCGTAATGATCTCGGCCAACAGGAAACCCATGCGACTCCATTGCGGTATGGTGCGCAGACGCGCCAGTCGGTCGATCTCCTTGTGCGCCTCCTCCAACTGGGCCTCGAGATTGGCTACGTGGTTGCGGAGCTGACGCTGGGCCACGATCACCTTGTCGTAGTCCGGGGCGCCCGGCCTGTTGGGCTGCGGCAGCGGGCGGGCGGCGATGGTCAGGCCTCGACTCGTCGCCAGCGGCCACCGGAACAGCCGGGTGTACGCCAACTGCAGCTTGCCGGTCACGCGCGGCGGCGCAAACAGGAAGATCAGCCCGCCCAGCATGAACCAGGTGAACAGCATCCGCCTCGATATTCTGGTTGGCCACTGTACCATAATCGTCGATGTACCGTGCGGATCGTGAAGACGGCAACGACCCGCGCCGCAGCGGGGTCCGTCGCACATCCCGGCGCGACTACTCCCATCCCCGTTCGTTGTGGTCCATCGTGTCCTTCCACAACTCGAGGTTCTCGAGATACACGGCGGTGCCCCGCGCGACACAACTGAGCGGGTCCTCGACCGCGTGCACTTTGAGGCCGGTGGCGTTGGCCAGCACGGTATCTATGCTCCGCAGCAGGGAGCCGCCCCCACAGATGTGAATCCCGTTGTCGATCAAATCGGCGGCCAGCTCCGGCTCGGCCTTTTCCAGCGTGCCGGTGACCGCGTCGATGATCGCCGCGATCGGGTCCTTCAACGCCTCGCGGATTTCTTCGCTCGTGATGACGATCTTGCGCGGCAGTCCGGAAATGGTGTCCCGACCGGCGATCTCCATCGTCAGCTCCTCTTCCAGCGGCGCCGCCGAGCCGATCTGGATCTTGACTTTCTCCGACCGCGCTTCGCCGATGAGCAGGTTGTACGTCTTCTTGAGATGGTTGATGATGGCCTCGTCCATGTCGTCGCCGCCGATGCGGATCGACTCGGCGGTAGCGATGTCGGCCAGCGACATGATGGCCACTTCGGTGGTTCCGCCGCCGATATCGACGATCATGGAGGCCGTCGGGTCGGTGATGGGCAGGCCGGCGCCGATGCCGGCGGCCATGGGTTCGTCGACCAGGTAGACCTTGCGGGCACCGGCCCGCTCGGCGCTGTCGATTACGGCGCGCCGCTCGACGGCGGTGATTCCGCTGGGGATGGCGATCACGACGCGCGGGCGAACCAGGCCGCCCCGGCCGTGGACCTTGCGGATGAAGTAGTTCAGCATCGCCTCGGTGACTTCAAAGTCGCTGATGACCCCGTCCTTCATGGGGCGGATCGCGCTGATCGACCCGGGCGTCTTGCCCAGCATCTCGCGCGCCACCAGACCGACCGCCTCGCCGTCGTTGAGAACTTTGTTGGTCCCCTTGCGCACGGCGACCACCGAGGGTTCGTTCAGGACAATACCCTTGTCGCGCACGCATACCAGCGTCGTACAGGTACCCAGATCGATACCCATATCCATGCTGAAAAAGCCGAGGACCGAGTCCAATAGCACAATCGACTCCTTTCTCAGATTGCCATTGGCTATTGTGAGTATCGCAAGGCGGTATCGTCAAGAGGATTTTTCGCTACGGCGTGCCAAAAATCGTCGCGTACTGGGTGTAGCACTTGAATGCCACGAACGCGGCACTGGCAATGACGACGCCGAGCGCGACGGCGAGGATCGCCGTGTAGAGATTGTTGGCGGGTGATATCTTTCCCCCGCGAGCTTGAGGCATTGGACTCATGTAGGACTAACCTCCTAACCGCACAGCTTGCCGCAGACCCGATGCCGGGAAGGGCTCAAAGATTCGTCGTGACGGCGTCGCCGACGCGCGGCTCGACCTGGATCAGGTCCAGGATGCCGACCGCCTTGTCGGGGTAGACCTCAAAGATGAGGATGTCACAGACGAACTGCTCGCCGCGCGTGACATGGAACTTCATATCCTGCCGCACCCCGGCGGCCGCTCCGATCGAGATTTCGGCCAGGCGATTTTTGGGATCGACGCCGGTGACCTTGCCGTCCAGGCCGATCTTCTGGGCCGCCCGTTGCGGGGCCGGTTGCGCCACGGCGCGGGTCGGTGTCACCGTCTGCGGCCGGGCCGCCACCCGTCCGTACTGCTGGAGCATCTGGTTGAGCCGGGTCTCGACCTCCTGCTTCGCTTCGGTGAGCTGCCTGTTTTTCTCCTCGAGCTGGGCGATGACGGCCATCTTCTCCAGCAGGGTCTGGGTCGTCTCGTTGAGCTCCTTGGTGCGTTTGGTCTGCTCGGCCCGCAGCGACTCGATCTCCTGCTGGACGTTCTCGAACAGGCGCGTCTGCTCGGCGGCTGCCTGGTTGGCCAGCTTGACCGCGGCGGTCTGGTTGGCGACCTGCTGTTCCTTGAGCGTGTTGTCCCTCTTGACCGCGTCGAGCTGGGCCTGAAGCTCAGTCATCGCGACCTTGAGATCGTTGATCTGCCGGTCCAGCTCGGCCTTCAACTGCTCGCTGGCCTGCTTCTGCTGCTCCTCGGAACGGACCGCCGCATCGCGCGCGTTCCGCATGTTCTGGATCTGGCTCCTTTGGCTGTCCGCCGTTGCCCGGTAGTTCTCCGCGTTGGCGACGTAGGTGACGACGATGCCGCAAAGGAATATCGAGAAAACGGTCAGCAGAACGATCAGAACCTTCGTAAGCGTGCTCAAGACAGGCTCCTTTCAGCAATTACGGTACTATTCCAGAAATCAAACACTCTGTTATATAGGACGTTGAGTCGGTATTCACCACGCGATCTGCGAGGACCCGATCATGTGAAACGTCACACGCTGTCGCCCACGTCCCAACACTGTTTCTGCGTACTGTAATTTTACGCTTAGCGGGGCAAAAGGTCAAGTTATTTTTCCTAAACAGCCCAAATAGAACAGCCTGCAAGGGGGCGTAGGGGCCGTTAGAGCGGGTTATCGGCCGTTGCCGCCCGATTGCAGCACGGCCTTGGCAGCGGCCAGGCGGACTTGACGGGACGGGTCGGCCATCAGCTCGGGCAGATGTTTGGTCAGCGATTTGGAGCCGATCTCGCCAATGGCCAGGGCCGTCAGGACCTTGACTCGCTGTTGGCCCTGGGGGTCCATGTCGGCCAGGTCATCGCTCTTAAAGACGTGCAGGACCTCGGGCTCGCCGATGGGATCGCCCATCTTTCCGAGCTCGGCCGCGGCTGCCAGACGCACCTCCAGGACGGGGTCGTCGAGCATCGTTACCAGGGCGTTCTTGGCCTCTTCGGTCCCGAGAGCCCCCATCGCTCGTATGCCGAGAACCCGGTCGTCGGCATAGGCGCTGATCAGGCGGCTCCAGAGCTTGGGGTAGATGCGGTCGTCTCCGAGCATGGCGATGGACTCGGCGGCCTGGAGGACGACCTTGTCCGCCGAGGCGTCGTCGCGCAAGGCCCAGTACAGAAAACGGACCGCATCCCTGCGGCCGCTCTTGCCCAGAAGCAGCGCCGCGTTGGCACGCACCGTCTGGTCTTCGCTGGCGATGGCGTCGCGGAAGACCTTGAAGGAGTCGGCATTGCCCAGTTTCATCAGCGCGTAGGCGGCCGCCATCTTGACGTTGACATCGCTTTCGTTGGCTAATTGTATGATGTCATTTCGAGCCAGGGCGTACTCCAAGTCACCGACGGCCACGGCCGCGAGAAATCGCACGGGAGCGATCGGGTCGTGCAGCAGACGCTGGACCTTGGGCATCAGGAGAACTTCTTTCGTCCGGGCGACCACCTCAACGGCGTTGGTGCGGATACGCGGGTCGGGATCGGCCAGGCCCTCGATGACGACGCGCAGGGCTTGAGATTCCAGGTTGCCCCCGTCAATCGCAGGTCGTTCAGGCGGGCGACCGTCGGAGAGAAAAACCGGAGCAGGTTGCTCACAGCCGGAGATCGTCAGCGTCGCACAGAGACAAGCGACCGCGCCGGCAAGCCAGGTGATACGAATCATACAGACACCTCTGCGAGGTCTGATCGGGGATTTGTTATCGGGCGTCTTTTTCCTTTGCGTGCCTGCGTCGCCGGCGGATGAGCCCGGCCCCGCCCGGCAAGATCACCACGGCGCCGAAGGCAATCGCACAGCCGGTGTCGAGCCACTGCCCGTGCCGGCTGTAGAACGTCACTCTTGTGTCTATCGGCATTTTGTCGGCGAACCATCCAGCCATACCGGTTCGGTCCATGGCCCGGGCGGGAAAACCGTCGTCGGCGGCTGCGTAGTCGTTGCGAATCCGGCCGGCCGAGTCGATCAGGCAACTGATGCCCGTGTTGACGCTGCGGAGGATCGGCAGCCTGTTTTCCACGGCGCGAAAGGCGCAGATGGCCGCGTGCTGAGGCAGTTCCGTGCTGGGGATGACCCGGGCCGACCCGTCGAGGAACCGGACGAACCAGCCGTCGTTGCTGATGTTGACGAGCCAGTGGACGCGCTTGCGGCCTTGCTCGTCGAGGGCGAAATTCCGGGCCACGTACGGCGCCGTGTCCTCGTAGCAGATGATGACGCCGAAGCGATACGGGGATTGGGGATTGCCGATTGGGGATTGCCGGTTGGGGATTGCCGATTGCGGATTAGCGGCCGGGGCCATCTCGAAAATCGTGTAGTTCGTGCCGTGCTCGAGGGAATAGTCGAAGTTGTATTCCTTCGGCGCGAAGCGGCGAAGCTGGCGGTAGAGCCAGTGGAAGCGCTTGCGGAAGGGGATGTACTCGCCGAAGAGGACCAGGTGAATCTTGTCGTAGCGGCGCGGATCCAGCGAGCCGTCGGCTCGGTAGAAGAAGGCCGAGTTGTAGTTTCCCAGGTAGGGCTTTCCCTCGAAGTCTCTCATGACCTCGGCGCCGTAACCGCCGACGAGCACGTGGGCCGTATCTCGAGCATGCTCGCTGAGGGCCTTGTGGAAGGCCTTGTCCTGCTCGGGCTCGGGGTCCAGGTAGGGCCAGAGATCGGGCTGCAGGATGCCCTGGACCATGGTTTCGGGCCAGACGATAAGCTCGGCGCCGGCCTCGGCGGCGGCCTTGCTCCTGGCCATGAGCTCGGAAAACAGCACTTCGCTGGCCTTGAAGCTGCGCTTAACGGATTGCGGCACGTTCGATTGCAGGGCGGCCACCAGCGGGCCCTGTTCGATACACTGCTGGCCCTGGCGGATTCTCCACCGGCCGTAGAAGACCGTGCCCAGGACGACCGCGCTTGTTACGACGATGCCGAGAAAGGCGATTTCCGCGCCCAGGCGGCGGCGGCAAGTTGTGCTTGCCGACGGGGGCGCCAGGAGCGGGCTCAGCCACTGCCAGGACGCGGCG
The DNA here is from genome assembly GCA_964415045.1 of uncultured Pirellulales bacterium. Classification (GTDB taxonomy): domain Bacteria; phylum Planctomycetota; class Phycisphaerae; order Sedimentisphaerales; family Anaerobacaceae; genus CAYPZL01. The sequence goes on from CAYPZL010000048.1 coordinate 26,141, forward strand.
TTTTTGCGCTGGCTGAGGCTCACGCCCAGAATGACTAAATCGGCCGCGAGTCCGTTGACCATGGCCAGAACGAAAGACACGCCGGCGGCGCCGACGAGGTCGGCGACCTGGATGAGTGTGGTGCTGGCGTATTGGCTGTGGCCCAGGAACCGCCAGTAGAAGCCGCCCAGAGGGAAGCCGAAAAGGCGCTCGACGCCGACGAGAAGGACGGGAAACGCTAAAAACAGTGGCACGCCCTTGCGGCGGCAGAAACGCACCGCCAGCGCCAGCAGCAGCCAAAACACCGCCATGTACAGACCCAGGACGATCCAGCCAAGGACCGTGATCGGCATGATCCAGTACAGATTGCCCAGCCAGTAGAAAAAGCCCGCGCCGTAGACCGTCAGAGCGACCGTCCGCGTCCTCATCTGCGGCCCGCACGCCAAAACGAACGGCACAAACGCCACCCAGGCCAAAAACGCCCCCTCCAACGGCGCCTGAATCACCGTCTGCAACACGGCGGAAGCGACAAACAGCGATGCTGCAAGAAGATACGCCTTATTCTTCAAATGCCGAGTCTCCCGGCTGAATTGCGCTCATTTTATCGAGCGGGCTGAGCTTGGCGGTTCGGTCAAGTTCGTACAGCCGCTCGCGGACTTCTTCCGGTGTATAAGGCTCGTTCTTTCGCAGCCGACCGTTGAGCTTCCCTGTTACCAGCGACAAAAGCAGGCGATGCTCGCACAGTTGAGCGACCGGGGTCCTGTTCTCGCTGTAGAGCCATTTGAGCTCCAGGTCGGCGTGCTCGGGCCAGCGCGGCGATCCGTTGCCTTCCACGGGCAGGCCCGTCGCCTCGCGGATGCGGCCACGCGCCGCCTCCACGTACTCCGCCGACATGTCGATCGTCGTGTACAAGCGCCGGAGCTTGTAGGCGACGGTCGCCGTCGTGCCGGACCCGCAGAAGGGATCGAGCACCCAGTCCCCTTCGTTGGAGCTGGTCCGGATAATCCGCGCCAGCAGGCTCTCGGGCATCTGGCAGGGGAAACCCGTTCGCTCCCGGAAGGTGCCGCAGACGCGCGGATACTCGTTCCACACGTCGTCGGGCATCTTGCCGTCCGGATTGGCCCGCTTGTCGTTGTATTTCTTTTGCCGGTCCGAGAGTACCCGGACCAGATCGTCGTTGAAGACGAAGTTCTTCTTGTCTTTGACGAAGTAGAAAATATGAGCGTGGGCGCGGGCGAATTTATTGGGGGACTGCTGGCCGAAAGAGTAGTGCCAGATGATCCAGTTGCGCATCACGAGCTTGAGCCGGTCGGCGATCACCTTGACGTCGGCGGCGTGCTCGTCCCCGATCGCGACGTAAAACGAGCCGTGGGGCTTCAGGACGCGATAGCACTGGGTCATCCACTGCTCGGTCCACTCGTGGTAGTCCTGCTTTTTCTTCTTGTCGTGGTACTTGTCGTATTTGTACCCGATGTTGTACGGCGGGTCGGCAAAGACCAGGTCTGCGAACGGTTCCTCGACCTTTTGCAGCACTTCGATGCAGTCGCCCTCGACGATCTTGTTCTTGAGCTCAGTCATGGCGGTATTCTATCGGCTTTCGCGCCGGTGGCAAGTGCCAATCGCCGGCGGGCCCGAAGTGTGTGGGCAATCTTTCGGGCACCATTGTTTTGGATCCTGGACAGCTACCGGTGGCAGCGTCAGGTCCGCAGGACTTGGCGATGGCGCAACGCCTGAGGTTCGTATAGCACCACACGCAACAGGCAAATCCACCATCGCCAAGCTGGCGCTTGACGCTGCCACCCGCCGGCATCTGCACAATGTGCCGCAACGACCTGTTTCCCAGCCACCGCCGCGAAGGCGACTCCGCCGGCCGCTTCGCCGCCGTGATCGGACTGCCCGGCGGCGCCGATCCCCGGTAACGGGATGCGCCGCTAGGAGGCGCCATCGTTGCAGAGTCCCTCTTGTGTGTGAAAACACCCTGGCGATTGCAGTTTGCAGTGTAGAAGGCCGACTTTGTCACCCCTGCGGAGGCAGGGGTCCAGGAAACGCCCGAAGCATTCTGGATTCCCGCCTCCGCGGGAATGACAAGGGGCGTTGCCGTGGAGGGCGGGCAGCGGCTCCAGGACGCAGTGCCCCGAACTCTGCGCAGACACAAGCCCTCCGCGTTTTTGAGGCGGGAAGAGGCAGGTTTTGCTACGGCTGGCTGCCGGGCTCGATGACGTGCTGGTCTCTGAGTATCTTGCCGGTGAGGGAGTCGGTGAAGTTGACCTTGACCGTGAGCGGCTCGCTGACGATCTCGGTGCCGGCCGGGGCGTCGAAGGTGAGCCGGTAGCTCGTGCTGACCAGCGTCTCGAACCACAGCTTGCGCAGCTCGCCCGGCTGGACTTCCCATTGACCCAACAGGGCCTGGTCGCTCGGTTTGTTGAGGTTCCAGAGTTGTACGTGCGCGGTGCCGGCGGCCTTGAGCGTGTCGCCCTCGACGTCGACGGGCTCGACGTAGACGATGAGCTTCTCTTTGCGCCCGTCCTCGTCCTTGTCGTAGAAGTTGGTGTAGCGGGTGATCTTGATGCTTTTGAGCGGGTACGGATTGTCACGTCCGTCTTTCGGCAGGCCGCTCAGCGCCCGGATCTGTTCTTCGAGCTGCTTGATCTCCACCTGGGATTGGTCGAGCTGTGCCTGCAATTCGGCGCGCTGGCGCTCGAGCTTCTCGACCTCCAACTGGAGTTCGGGGTCTCGCGCCGATCCGATACCGCAGCCGGATAGTGAAATTGCCGCCAGTGTCGCCACGGCGACGCCCAACAGCCAACTCTTGCCGTGCTGTTCGCTCATTGCGCGTCTCCCCGCCTTGCTTGTCGCTGCTACTGCTGTTCTTCTTCCTGTCCGTCGTCCTTGATGATCTCCGGCGCCTTCTGGAGGATCCGGTCGGCCAGCCCGTAGTTGAGGGCTTCCTCGGCGTTGAGCCAGAGGTTGCGATCGCAGTCCTTTTCGATCTTCTCGGGTGGCTGCCCCGTGTGATTGGCCAGGATGTGATACAGCCGGCTGCGCAGTCGCAGAATTTCTCTGGCCTCGATGTCGAGGTCGGTGGCGGGCCCTTCGAGGACGCCCATCACGTGCGGCTGATGCAGGAGTACCCTGCTGTTGTTGAGCAGATACCGCTTGCCGGCCGCACCGCCGCCCATCAAAACCGCCCCCATACTCGCGGCCTGACCGATACAATACGTTGCCACGTCACAACGCAGGAACTGCATCGTATCGTAGATCGCCAGGCCCGCCGTGATCGAACCGCCGGGCGAATTGATGTAGAAGTGGATGTCGCTCTTGCTGTCCTCGTTGCTCAGGAAGAGCATCTGGGCGATGATAAGGTTGGCGGCCTCGTCGTTGACGCCCCCGCCGAGAAAGACGATCCGGTCCTTCAGGAGCCGCGAATAGATGTCGTACGCCCGTTCGGCACGCCCGCTCTTCTCGATAACGATCGGTACCAGGTTCTGATTCAATGTCATCTGCGTAGTTCCTTGCCTGCCAAAGCCGGCTCGCGTCGTCGCTGCCTGCGCCTACTTGCTCTCTTGTGAGTCGGTGCTGTCCTTGGTTTCTTTCTTGTCTTCGTCTTTCTTCTCGTCGGGCTTCTTCTCCTCCTCGTGGAGGACGTCGTCGATGAGCCCGTACGCCTTGGCCTCCTCGGCGCTCATGTAGCGGTCCCTCTCGGTCTCCTCGGCGATCTTATCGAGGGGCTGGCCGGTGTGTCTGGCCAGGATCTCGTTGATCGTCTTCTTGGCCTTGAGGATTTCCTCGGCCTGGATCTGGATGTCGGAGGCCTGCCCGGTGACGCCGCCCCAGGGCTGGTGCAGCATGATCTTGGCGTGGGGCAGGGCGAACCGGTTGCCCTTGGTGCCCGCCGCCAGGACCAGGGCCGCACCCGACTGGGCCCGTCCGATGCAGTAGGTGGCCACCGGCGAGCCGACGAAGCGAATCGTATCGTAGATCGCCATCGTGTCGTCCACCGTCCCGCCCGGCGAGTTGATGTACAGGCTGATCTCCCGGCCTCGCTTCATGTTATCCAAGTACAGCATCTTCATGATGACTTCTGAGGCGCGGGCGTAGTCGATGCCGCCGACGAGAAAGACAATCCGGTTCTCCAGCAGCATGTCGTCCAGGCTCATCTGGCGAAAACGCTGATATTGCCCGTACTGATTGAAAATGTCACGGTTCCACTGGCTCTGTCGCATCTTGTGCTCCATGGACGGTTAACTTGACTTACTGCTCTTGCTTATCGGCGTCTTTCTCGTCCGACTTTTCGGCGGTTTTCTTTTTCGCCTTCTTATTGGTCTTCTTTTCGGGCTCCGCTTCGGTGATCTGGGCCGATTCGAGCAGCTTGCTGATGCACTTGTTCTGGCGGATCTCCAGGCGGAACTGCGCCAGCGAGCCGTCCCGCTCCATTTGCTCCCTCATTTTTTCGGGACGCTGGCCTCGTTGGATCGCCACTTGGGCGATGTGCCCGTTGATCTCTTCGTCGCTGACCTCGATTTCGAGCTTATCGGCGACCTTGTCCATGATGAAGAAGGTTTTGAGCTGCTCTTTGGCCTGCTCTTCGCTGCCGGCCCGGAGCTGCTCCATCTGCTCTTCGATCTGCTGGCGGCCCAGGCCGCGCTGCAGCAGGCTGATGTACTGTCGCTGCAGGATGCTGCCGGCCTGGCGCCCCACGATGTCCAGCGGCAGATCGAACTCGGTGTTGTCGAGCAGATACTGGTACACTTGCTCGCTCATCTCATTGCGAATGCGCGATTCGAGCTGCGTTTGCAGGTTGTCCTGGATTCTCTCGCGCAGCTCGTCTTCGCTCTCGACGTGGTAGCGCTGGAGGAAATGCTCGTCCACTTCGGCCGGCTTGAGGTACTTGACCTCCTTGATGTCGATCTTGACCTCGACCTTGCGGCCTTGGTATTCCTCGCGGAAGTAGGTCTTGGGAATCTCGACGGTGATGGTCTTCTCGTCGCCGGCCTTGGCGCCGATGAGCAGCTCGTCGAGCTTCTCGACCGGGACGGCCCCGACAAACCCGTTGGGCCGGACGTGCACCTCGACGTTGTCCAGCTTGGTGTCCAGCTCCAGGGACTGGCCTTCTTCTGCTTCCTTTTCCTTGCCCTCTTCGACTTCCTGGGCGGCTTTTTCCTTCTCTTCCTCCGTCTGCTCGAATTTCAGGTGGACGTCCGCGATGATCTGGTCGTCCTTTTCGATCTTCTGGTCTTCTTCGCGGGGCGTCCAGACGCCGGCCCAGCGGCGCATCTGGTCGACTTCGCGATCGACCTGCTCGTCGGTCACCGCCAGCTTGGGACGCGTTACCGGGATGCCCTCGAGCGCGGGCAGCTCGAATTCCGGCCGAACCTCGACCTCGAACTCGAATTTCATCGGGCCCGTCTCCGGCAGCTCGATCTTCTCGATGTCGATATTCGGATCGCTCAGGGCGTCCAGCTCGTTGTCCTTCATCGCCGCGTCGCTGGCTTCGGCGAGCAGCTTGAGCTTGGTCTGCTCGTTGGTTTCCTTGCCGAACCGCTTCTCCAACAGCCGGCGCGGGGCCCGGCCTTTGCGAAAGCCCGGCACGATCGCATCGCGACGAAGCTCGCGGTACTGCTCGTCCGTCAGCTCCTTGATGCTCTCTTCCGGGATCTCGATGACGACCTTTTTCTTGCAAGGCCCGGCGTCCTCGACGGTTACCGTATTCCTGGACGTGCGGGCTTTTTCCTTCTGCTGCTCCTCGGTCAACTCCTCCTCGTCGGCGGCAGCGGACTCCGGCGTTTCGGCGGATTCCTGCGTCTCGGCGGCCTCCTCCGCTACCGCGGCGTCCTGCGTCTCTTCCGTCGTCTCCGGGGTCGGATCCTGCTGTTTGTCTTCCTCCATCTCGGCGCTCATGCATATGCTCCTTACTGCGGCTAAGTTCCGATAAATAAAAAAGGCATCAGGGAGAAGCCTCCCTTAGCCAAATGATTGTGATTTCCGGCCCCGCGACCGGCTGCCGCGAGACTTAGCATATCGGCGACCAACGCCAAACTACCCTTAGCCGGTACCTCGCCGATACTATTTGGGTTCCCCATTGCGGAAGGGCGTCAACCTTCCCGTCCGTAGGAAAGCGCCAAAGCGGGCGATGAGATTTGAACTCACGACATTCACGTTGGCAACGTGACGCTCTACCACTGAGCTACGCCCGCAAATACAACCCAGATTATACGCTGCCCCCAAAATCCTGACAACCCCTTTTTTGCAAAAATTCCGGACGTTTTCGCCCGCGGGGCCCGGCCTGCTCAGAGCCGCCCCAGCCGCCAGCAGCAACCGCGCGATCACCAGCTTCAGAAGCGAGATTCCCCGCGTTTCCCGTGCCATACGGTCCTCCTGCGAACTCTGATTGCACCACAGTTCTATCGACAAAACCCCCACGCCCCTGAAGAACCACTCTCGGCAGTGGTTAGCCCTGACCCTTCTGATGGACGTGCTGCGGTCGGCTAGTACCGCATTTCATAAGTTTCACGACTATGCAGCCTTCTTTTCGGCGGCCAG
>CAYPZL010000049.1:0-32270 GCA_964415045.1 uncultured Pirellulales bacterium
AGGAAATCAAACCAACGATTTCCTTGAAGAATATAAGCCTAATCTCCATTTTGCAGAACTCTCGACCGTAACTGAGAAACCGAATGGCATTGCCAAGACTCAAACTGTACACGAAGGTGCTGTTGGCGTTGGCGCTGGGGACGATTTTCGGGCTGCTGGCGAACCGTTTGCAGTTCTCGGGCTTGGTTATCGCGTACGTCAAGCCGTTCGGGACGGGCTTCGTCCGCCTGATCAGCATGGTGGTGGTGCCGCTGGTCTTCGCGTCGCTGCTGGTGGGCACGACCAGTCTGAAGGATCTCAAGAGCCTGGGCCGGATCGGCGTCAAGACGCTGGCGTTCTACCTGTGCACCACGGCCATTGCCATCAGCATCGGTCTGCTGCTGGCCAATCTCACGCGGCCGGGCACCGGTCTCTCGGAGGAGGCGCGAAGCGAACTGATGCAGGCGACCCCGGGCCAGGAAGGCTCGGCGAGAGCCGCCGAGGAAAAGCCCTCGATCAAAGACGTCCTGCTCGATATCATTCCGACGAATCCGATCCGGGCCTTCGCGGAAGGCCGCATGCTCCAGATCATTTTCTTCGCGTTGCTGACGGGCATCTGCCTGACTCTGATCCCGCCCGAGCGCAGCGGGCCGGTGATCCGTTTCTTCGAGGGAGTCAACGACGCCCTGATCGCCATGGTGCACGTCATTATGAAGGTCGCACCGTATGGCGTCTTCGCACTGATTGCCGCCGTGGTCGCCGACTTCGGCCTCGATATACTGCTGATGCTGGCCAAGTACTGTCTCGTGGTTGTGGTCGGGCTGATTGTCCACGTTGTGCTGGTGTACTCCTCGGCGATTCGGGGCCTGAGCCGGCTGGCGGTGCGAAGGTTCTTTCGCGGCATTCGTCCCGCGCAGTTGATCGCCTTCAGCTCGGGTTCAAGCTCGGCGACGCTGCCCGTGACCATCGATTGTACGGCCGGCGCTTTGGGCGTCTCGCGCTATATCTGTAGCTTCACTTTGCCTCTGGGAGCTACGATGAATATGGACGGAACCGCTTTGTACCAGGGCGTCTCGGCGGTCTTTCTGGCGCAGCTTTACGGGATCGATTTGAGCGTGGGCCAGCAACTGGCCATCGTCCTGACGGCGACCCTGGCCTCGGTCGGAACGGCCGGCACCCCGGGGGCCGGCATCATCACGCTGGCCATCGTCCTGCGGAGCATCGGGGTGCCGTTGGAAGGAATCGGCATTATCATGGGCGTCGAACGCATCCTGGACATGTGCCGCAGCGCCGTGAACATCACGGGCGACGCCGCCTGCGCCGTGGTCGTCGCCTCCACCGAGGGACAACTCGACGCAGACGCGGGCGGTGGCGGGCCATCGTAGCTGATTGTGGGGACAGGAAGATGACCGGCCGGTCGCGGCGCGCCTGCTGGAGAATTACTCGAAGGGTGTGTACTTGGCGTCCCTGGAGGCCATGGCCGTGATCCTGGCGCAAGAGAAGGAGTAATGGAGAGACGCCCGCGAAGCGGCACTCTGCCATTTTGATTTTTGCTTTTTGCACTCTTATTTATGTGCCTGAGGTACGAATATGAGTTTGCGAAAGTCCGTTGCAATTGGATTCGCGTTGGTTGCGTTTGGCGGGTGGTCTGCGCGGCCGGTGTTTGGTGAGACGGAGGCAGAGCTCAGGGCCAGGGCCCGCCGCCTGGCGCAGAAGCTCCTGTTGATCGACACGCACATGGACACGCCCTATCAGCTTCAGAAGGAGATGGTGGATCTCTCGGTGCGAGCTGAGTCGGGGCACTTCGACTACGTCCGGGCCCGACAGGGAGGATTGGACGGTGTCTTCATGGCGGTGTACGTGCCGCCCAGCTACGAAGAGGGCGGCGCCCGCGAATTTGCCGACCGTACAATCGATCGAGTCAACGAGTGCCTGCGGCAATGGTCCGACAAATTCACTCCCGCTTTTTCCGCCGGACAGGTGCGAAGACAGTTTGGCGAGGGACGCATCTTGATCGTTCTGGGCATGGAGAACGGCTCGCCGCTCGAGGGCGAGATGGCCAATCTGAGGCACTTCTACGCCCGCGGCATCCGGTACATCACGCTGTGCCATTCAAAGAACAACCACATCTGCGATTCCTCATTCGATGAAGGCCCCCAATGGCATGGCCTGAGCCCTTTTGGCAGGAAGCTCATCGCGGAGATGAACCGCGTGGGGATGATCGTGGACGTCTCGCATGTTTCCGACGAGGCGTTCTACGAGGTGATGGAGCTTTCGCAGGCCCCGGTGGTGGCCACGCATTCGGGCTGCCGGCATTTCACGCCCGGATGGCACCGCAACATGAGCGACGAGATGATTCGGCTGCTCGCCGAGAAAGGCGGCGTGATCCAGATCAACTTCGGGTCCATCTTCGTCAACACTGTCGCCAACCGGAAGTTCGCCGAGCTGCACCGGGACATCCTCCGACAGGTCAAGGCCCGGAACCTGCAGGGGCAAGAGAGAGACCGGTACGTCCATGAGCGCTGGGTGGGCGTGCGGTTCGGCCCGGCGTACGTCGCCGACGTGGCGAGACACATCGACCACGTCGCCAGGCTCGTCGGCGTCGAGCACGTGGGCCTGGGCTCCGATTTCGACGGCATCGAGAATGTCCCCGAAGGCCTGGAGGACGTCTCCTGCTATCCCAATCTCATCTACGAACTGCTGAAGAAGGGCTACGACGAGCAGGACCTCAAGAAGATCTGCGCCGAGAATTTCCTGCGCGTCTGGTCCCGGGTCGGGCAGGTCAGTCGCGCGCTCCAACAGTAGAAGCGATGAGAGCGCAGCCCAGACCTCCGCTACGCTGCGCTTCGTTCAGAGCCTGCCCCGAGCGCGAACGAAGGGATGACATGCCGCGCAAGGACTTTCCCTAATCCGCATAAGGTAAGGGCTCCGAGCATCGGCTCGTTGTATGAAAACGGGGGCCCGTGTTTCGGACACGAGCCCCCGCTTGACATGGGTTATCAGATCGCCCGTACGAGAGCGATTCTGCGCCTCATTCGGTGAGCAGGCCGGTGACTTCGATGTTGTCAATAGCCCACCACCAGTCGTTTCCGGCGTCGAACAGGCCGAAGGTCAGGACCATGCTCTCAGCCCCGGCGGGCGCATCGATGGGGACCGTGACCGTCTCGTTCGTCGCGTCCGTCTTGTAGTTGGGGCTGGCGGTGTTCGATTCCCAGAGGAACAGCTCCGTCTCGTCTCCCCCGTCGAAGGAGACCGTCAGATTCCCCGTCTGGTGGTAATCACTGTCGTACTCCGGCCGCCAGCTCGAACTGAACGTCAGCACCAGCGTGCCCGGCTCGACGGCGGAGATGTCAATTGCCGGCGTACTCATGAAGGTCTTGTACCAGCCGGCGCTGGCCGAGTCGGTGTGGCTCTGGTCGTCCCACTCGTCGGGGTCGGCGACCGCCACGGTACCGACGCCGAGGCTGAACTGCGAGCGATTCTGATCGCCGGCGGTTTGCACCCACCAATCCTTGTTGGTGAAGGCCCAGCCGGCCCACTCGGTCACGCCGTCCGTGGTGGGATCGCCGATGCCGGGGATGCCGCTTTCGTCGATCACCCAGCCGGGCGGCGGCGTCTCCGTCCAAACCTCCTCACCGGCCAACCCCTCGTCCACGTTCGGGCCCAGCGTCAGACCTTCAAAGTCCTCGGCGAACAGGGCCGCGGTCATGGGACCGCCGGGAGCGGCGACGCGGATGTCATCCACGTAGACCATGCCCGTTCCGCCCGGCGCGGGATTGTTCCGGTTGCCGATCCCGAGGATCATCTTCTTCACGGCGGTCACGTTCACACCGGCGTCGATAAACTCGCTCAGCGGAATCCGCCAGCGACTCCACCCGGGAAACGCCAGGCGGCTGGGATCGGGGTGGACGGACGCGCCGGTGTTGCCGGCACTGTCTTCCAGCACGACGTAGAGCCCGTCCTGTGCGTTTTTGGAGTTGCCGTGGAGGAACAGCGTCAGGCCGTTGACGTCGTTGATCGTCCAATCCTGGGGCGTCGCCCAGGTCCGCTCGGTTTCGGAGATGAAGGACGCGGTCGTGTTGTCATAGTACAGCGCCATGGCCTGGTTCCCGCCGTGGACGATGCCGGTCTCCATAATGGTGCCCTCATAATGAGAACTCTCGGGAGACCAGATGTCGTGCCCTACGGCCATACCGGTGCCATTGCCCGGATGGCCCGGCTCGGGCTGCGTGAAGCCAATCCCGTCTACCCAGACCTCGAAGACTCGCTGCCCGACCTCGTTGGTGTAAGACTCGAAGTCATCGACCACGATGAAGTTCGCGGTGGTGAAGCTCCAGACGCTGCCTTTCACGGGCCCTGCGGCCCCGATCTCATCGACGCGCCAGTAGTATGTCTTGTTCCATTCCAACGGGCCTGGATCGTAGGTTGTCAGAGCCTGCTGGCCGCGATAGACACCTACGCTGCTGGTAGTGGCATCGGCCACGGCCTCGGCGCCCTCCCCGAAGTAGACGTCGTGTCCGGTGGCTTCGTCCCCGGCATTCCAGACCAGCGTCACGGATTGCGGGAGGTTCTGCGAACCGGGCTCCGGATACACGAGACGCGCCCTGCGCGGCGCGTGCAAAGCGCCGCCGGGGATAATCGTGCGGGCCAGAGTGGGCGTTTGCCAGAAGAGCTGGGCGACGGCGCCGCCCCCGTTCTCGTAGTACTCCATCACGAGCGAATGAAACGAGCCGCCTGCAAGCTCGATCGGGCTGCTAAACGCATCGGTGGGCCCCTGATCCACCCACTGGTCGACGATCAGCCGTCCGTCGAGATAGAGACGGGCCCCGTCGTCGGTCCGCGTGATGAAGGTATACGCATCGGTGACCGCAATCTCCAGATCCGCGGTCCACCGGGCCGAGACATTGTCGCTGAGACCGCCGGCAATTTCTCCGTCGCTCCATTGATAGTCGATCTGGTCCTCGGTCTGCGTGACGATGGGCTCGCCGGTCGCCGTCATGTTGTTGAAGTACTCGGCCTTGAGACCGGCGGCCGGTCCGATGGTCGTAAAGCTCCAGACTGCGCCTGCGTGCGTCGCGCCGCCCTGCTCGATCTCATCGACGGCCCAGTAGTACGTTGTGTCTTCCGCCAGCGTTTCGAGAGTGACACTCGCCGTCGCCTGATTGACGAGGAACACGCTCGCATCGCGGGCGGCCACCGCGTCGGCGTCGGTCCCCAGATACACGTCGTGCGTCGATGCGTTCATGCCCGGCTGCCAGCTCAGCGACGTGTCGGTGGCGATCCATTTGTCGCCGTCCCGGGGCAGCGGTTGATACGCCGTCAGCGGTGCGGCGGTGAACGTCCAGACGTCACCGGTGTGGGTCGTGACCGTGTCGATTTCAATCTCGTCCACGCGCCAATAGTAGATCACCCCCGCCTCCAGCCCCTCGATGCGGTAATACATGGTGAAGGGTTGCCGGGTCGCCACGCGGTCGGCCTCGGTCAACTCCTCACTGGTGCCGAAATAGACATCGTGGAAGAAGGCCGTGTCGCCGGCGGTCCACTGAAACAGCGGACTGCTCACGCCGGTCGCCCCGTTCGGGGGGTCCGGATTGGTCGCCTTCACGCCGCCGTGAGCCGCCCCCACATTCAGACAAAAAACCGATACCGCACACACAAGAATTGCTCTTCGATACATGGTAGTCCTCCTTACCCCCCCCACCATAAGACGATGTGGCTGCACGTTCGCCGCGTACACCTGTTCCATTGCGTTCGTGCGGCACGCGTGTTCCTGGGAAAAGTTCCTTACCTCCTTCCTGCCAAGAGAGCATACAGAAACCGGGGAAAATGTCAGGTTGCCGCCAGGCAGACGGGAGAAACCCTCAAGCATGTCCGTGCGCTTCTGCTCATCTCGTGCCTACTCCTGAAACGCAGAAATGTCAGGCCCATAACGGCCGAGAGCAAAGACAAACACTACGCTTATATAATTATCACATCCACCCAGGCAACTCAAGCAAAAAAGTGTGCGTCTTCTCTGCCGTGGCGACATTCTGATGTCTATGTAAGCCTGTGCTGTGAAAGTGCTTATCGTCGATTTCAGCCGGCGACGGGTATTGCGCGGCCTCCGGGCGGGATCCTGAGGCTACAACTCGTCGCCCCAGATTTGAGCGGCGGTTGAGGCGATGGTTTCGTAGACTGTTCGGGCTTCCTGAAAGACGGCCAGGACGTGCGATCTCTGCTCTGTTGTCTCGTACCGCCCGGGCTGCCGGGCGACTTCAGCAAGACGGTCGATCCAGCGGATCATGTGCTCGGCGTCTCGCTTCGAGGCCGTGGGTTTGTCGTCCACGGTGATATAGACCGGGCTCGTGTGTGCCTGCCGGAGGCGTCCGTCGGGCGCGGTGAAGATCGCACGTGCGGCCACCCAGCCGCTGCGCGTCGGCACGAACTCCATGGCAACCGACTCGGTCAGCATCGGCGCAGCGCGGCGGTCTCGCAGGTCGAGGCTCTTTATGATCTTGCCGTTGCAGATGAGTTCGAGCCGGTCGATGGGCTGGATGCTGCGCAGCAGCGCCTTAACGGGCAGCGAATCGCTGCGCTCTATGGAATGTCGGATCTCGGCGCCGACATCTTTTCCAGCGACGGTCAGAGTCAACATGGGGCCGCTCGTGGCGAACGTGCGGCCGGCGCGAATGGCCCTGAGGTAGTTCGCCTCGGTCAGCGGGCCTTGCAGTTTCGCATACGTGCGGACGTACCGCCCGGCTCGTGCACGAGTACCGACAATGTTCCCGTCTCGGCGCCGAAAGCCGGCAGAATCAGCGAGAGAACGACCAACGAAACGAGTTGTGCAGGCAGTTTTCGCATGCAAATGAGTCTACCCGACGCCCGTCCGTCCGCCAAGCCCTACCCGGATGCGGTTCTCAAGTGTATGTGCGAGAGTTCTGCAGAACCTGGTACTGTCCGGCGTCGGCCTCTGGGGTGGCAGCGTCAAGGCCGCAGGCCTTGGCGATGGCGCGAAGCCGAAAACCCCTTCCGCGGTGTACGAGGTGGAGCAGTCCACCATCGCCAAGCTGCCGCTTGACGGTGCCACGCGCATGCCAGGATATTTTCCCGGGCGCTCTCAGGCTGATAAACGAGATGCGGGCAGGTACGAGGCTTCGCCGGGAAGGGCGCGGTTCTTTGCTTGAATGGGGTGGGCGCGGCGTCTCCGAGGCGGTAGAATGACAGGCCATTGAGATGTGACGTACAGCCTTCGGGATTGCGGCTCCGTCCGGCAAGGATGTCTGGCCGGGGCGGCGCCAACGAGAGGTTCGAATGAACGCAACTCGCCACAAGACAGAGGAGACTGCCATGTCAAAGAAGAACTCCCACCTTTCCCGGCGCGGCTTCTTGCAGCGCACGGCCGCCTGGGCCGCGGTGCCGTCGATCGTGCCGGCCACCGTGTTCGGCCGCAACGGCGCCGTCCCGCCCAGCGAACGCATTATCCTGGGGGGCATCGGCGTGGGCCGTCGGGGCTCGCACGTCCTGTTCAACTGGATGCTGCGCGAGCCGGACGTCCAGTTCGTCGCCATCTGCGACGCCCAGAAATCCCGCCGCGAGCAGGTCAAACAACGAGTGGACACGCATTACGGCAACAAGGATTGCGCCATCTATAAGAACATTCTCGAGTTTCTCGGCGAACGCACGGACATCGACGCCGTGTTGAGCACCACCGGCGACCGCTGGCACGCCCTTTCCGCCATCCTGACGATGCGGTCGGGCAAGGACGTCTATTCCGAAAAGCCGTCCTGCATGACCATCGCGGAAGGCCAGGGGGTGGTGGAGACCGCCAGGCGCTACCGCCGCATTTATCAAACCGGCACGCAGCGGCTCAGCGAAGGCAACTTCACTTTCGCCAACGAGCTTCTGCGCCTCGGCTACCTCGGCGAGGTGCACACCGTCCGGGCCCACATCGCACCGTGGGACGCCGCCGAGATGCGCCACGACTGGCTCCCGGGCGAGCCGCTGCCGCCCAAGGACGAGGTGGACTGGGACGCCTGGCTCGGGCCCTGCCCCTGGCGACCGTACAACCCGACGTATTGCCGGGGCGGCTGGCGCAACTTCTACGATTTCCACACCAGTTGCATCGGCGAATGGGGCGCCCACACCTTCGCCCAGTGCCAGGTGGCCCTGGGACTGTGGGACACCTCGCCGGTCGAGTACAACTACGTCAAGAACGACAGCGGAGACGGCATGGTGACGCGGTTCGCCAACGGCGTCAAAATGGTCCTCGAGCGCGACATGGACCGGAAGATCTGGCACGGCTCGTGCGGCGTTCGCTACGAGGGCACCGAGGGCTGGGTTGCCGTCGCCGACGGCTACTCCCAGTGCGAGGTGTCGAACCCGGCCTGGCTGCAGGACTTCCAAAAAATCGTTCGCAACTACATGGCCCGGACGGGGCGCCCGATGAGCCACGTCCGCAACCTCTTCGACTGCATCAAGTCCCGCCGGCAGACCGTGGCCAATCCCGTGATGATGCACCGGACCATGTCCACGGTGCACGCGGCCAACATTTGCATGTGGCTCAAACGCGATCTGCGCTACGACCCGGTCAAAGAGGAGTTCGTCAACGACGAGGAAGCCAATCGGTTCCGCTCGCGCGCGATGCGGGAGCCGTGGATCATCTGAGAACCTACTTACGCAAGAAGGATACCAAGCCATGTCAAAGTCGAAACTATATCTTGCTGTCACGATCGCCCTGTTGCTGGGCGTCACCGGGTCGTCGTTCGCACAGACGGTGGCGGCCAAGGCTGACGAGGGCAAACTGATTGCCGTGTTGAAGTCCGATGATGCATCTCACAAGGCTAAGGCCGACGCCTGCCGGCAGTTGGCGATTACGGGCACGAAAGACGCCATCGCGCCGCTGGTGGCGCTGCTCGGCGACGAGAAACTCTCGCACATGGCCCGCTACGCCCTGGAGCCGATGCCGGAGCCGGCCGTGGACGAGGCCTTTCGCAAAGCGCTGGGCACACTGAAAGGAAAGCCGCTCGTCGGCGTCATCGGCAGCATCGGCGTGCGCCGGGACGCCAAAGCCGTTGCGCCGCTGCGGGAACTGCTCAGGCAGCACCAGGCCGGCCCGGCGGTCATGCACGCGGCAGTGCGGGCGCTGGGCAGCATCGGCACGCCTGCGGCGGCCGAGGTGCTCCAGAGCGGTCTGGACCACGCGCCGCCGGAAGGTCGACTCGGCCTCTATGAGGGTCTCTTCCGCTGCGCCGAACTGATGGCCGTCGAGGGTCATCGTGACAAAGCCACGGAGATCTACGACCAGCTATGCGAGCAGGATGCGCCGCATCAGGTGCGCGGCGGCGCCCTCCGCGGCGCGATCCTCGTGCGCGGCAAAGAGGGGCTGCCGCTGCTCCGCAAGAATTTGCGCAGCGACGACTACATCCTGTTTTCCGCCGCCGTTCAGGCAGCGCAGGAGATGCCGGTTGCCAGGGTGACAAAGGTCCTGACGGCGGCGCTGGACAAGCTGCCCGCCGACAACCAGATCGTGGTCATCCAGACACTGGGCAAGCGCGGCGATCCGGCCGCATTGCCGGTCCTCTTCGAGACGGCCCAGAACGGGCCCACGGCGGTCCGCGTTGCCGCGATCAAGGCGGTCGTCGAGATGCAAAAGGCATCCGCCGTGCCTGTACTGGTGAAGCTGATCGACGCGCCCGAGGCCGAGGTGGCCAAGGCCGCACAGGAGGGGCTGGGCGCCTTGCCCAACCGCCAGGCGGACGAGGCCGTGATCGCCATGTTCAAGAGCGACGACATCAACAAGCGAGCCACGGCACTGGATCTCATGGGACGTCGCCGCATGACGGACAGTATCCCCACATTGCTCAGGGCCGCGCGCCAGGCGACCCTCCGAGCGTCAGTAATCAAGATGGTGGGCGAGCTGGGTGACGCCGGGCAATTGCCCGCATTGCTCGATTTGCTCATGGACGTGGAGGCAGCGGACGATTTGGCGGCGGCCGAACAAGCCGTAGCGGCGGTCTGCATGAAATCGGAGGACCCGCAAGCGCACGCCGGCAAGCTGACCGGACTGCTTGGTCGCGCCAAATCCGCCCAGAAGACCGCTCTGTTGCGCGTGCTCGGGGCCATCGGCGGCGCTGATGCGTTGAAGGCGGTTCGCGCCGCGGTCGACAGCTCCGACGCCCAGGTGCGTTCGGCGGCGATTCGGGCGCTGACCACCTGGAAAACACCGGACGCCGCGCCGCATCTGCTCGAACTGGCCAAGAGCACGAGCAAGCAGAACGAAAGGACGCTGTTTTTGCGCGGCTATCTGAACTTCGCCCGGCGCGGCAACCTGCCGGTTGGACAACGACTGTCGATGTGCCGTGAGGCCGCCAAGATGATCCAACGCGATGATGAGAAGAAGCTCCTTCTGGGCGCGTTGAGCAGCATCGAATCGCCCCAAACGCTGACTCTGATCGCGCCGCATATGGACAACGCCGGCACGCGGGAGGAAGCCGCCATGGCCGCAACCGGCGTGGCCGAGAAGCTCCTGAAGAGCCGCAACGGTGCCCGCCATGCGGCAAAGCTGGTGGCGCCGCTGGAGAAAGTGACACAGGTGACCACGAACGAGAATCTGGCCAGCCGGGCCAGGAAGCTGCTGCAGGAGGCAAAGAACAAGGCCAGCAAGAACTAAGTCCTCCCGACTGATGCATCGCCTGTTGCGCGATCGTCAGAATTCGACGAGGTAATACGGAGTCTTATCGACGGCGCCTTCGATTTCGAAGGCGCCGTTTTGTATGGACAGCGTTCGGTCCGTGCGCCGCCCGTCGTGATCGAGCAGATGAACGGTCGGGCGAGCCGGCCGGGCGATGGTGATCCGCGCCCGAACCGGTTCCATTTTGATGGGAGCCTGCCCTCGCTCGATGATTTCGTCCCCGGAGCTGCTGAGCATCATTGCCGTGTTGCGCGCGCGGGCGACGGCGACGATCACGAGCTTCGTCGAGCTGTCGATGTCCTTATCCGGTTCTTTGGCGGTGACATAGATCGCCGCGGACGGGCCCAATTGTCTAAAGCGACAGGAGGTATTCGACCAGGGCCTCGACGTCGGCGGCGCTGAGGTGTGAGGTTTTCCCGTGCTTGTCATCGGGGTTCATGGTCGTGAGCATCTGTTCGAGCGTCACGGCGCTGCCGTCGTGCAGGTACGGGCCGGTCCGCCACAGTTCGACGCACGTCGGCGTGTCGAAAGTGGATTTGCGGTCCAGCTCGTGCTTCGTGCCAACGTCATGCGGCTCCATGGAGGTATACAGGGGCCCCGGGTGACAGTGCGAGCAGCCGACGGCGTCACTCTCGAAGAGTGCTTTGCCTCTGAGAGCCTTTTCCGAGAGCCGCCCGTTGACGAGGTGGGGACTCCGCTCCGGTTGCATCGCACGCAGGTACGCCTGGACGGCGTTCAGGTCGCCCTCGGCTACTTCGCGAAACTGGATGAATTGGAAGCCCTTCTGGGCGGCCTCCTCCATGCTCGCGCGCACGCCCAGCGCCATCGCCGGCGGAGTCTTGTGCGACCACAGCAGCGACTTGGCGTTCTTGGGATTGCCGATTCCGTCGTTGAGCAGGTCCCAGTTCATGGCGTCGGCCCGCCCGTCGGGGTGACAGGTCGCGCAACTGAGCCAATGCTGGAAGCTGTGGTACCCGTTGTGGAAAACGAATTCGCCGTGGCGGACCTCGTCCGGCTCCGGCTGCGGGCCGAGGTCAATCGCTTTCATGACACGACAGCGATCCGGGTCCAACAGGAGCACTTCGCCGGTATAGTAGCTCGCCACCGCCAGGCACTTTCCGTCCGGAGCCAGGGCGATGCCGCGCGGGCATTGAGCAGGGATCTGGATGCGCGACAGAAGATCGGCGGCGTACAAGGCACTCAGATGATAGGACAACTGATCCCGCTTGGCGGGTTCCTCTTTGATCTGCTGCCAGATCGCGGCCGGACTGGCGTAGCTGTCGCTCAGGCCCAGGCTCTTGATATCGCCCCGGCCGGCCATGAAATCGTGCAGGCGAGCCAGCTCGATTCTGGCGATCTGGTGCGTGCCGGCGATGCTGATCCACGCCGTGCTCGCATCGGCGGCCAGAGCGATTCCCCACGGGTCGGCCGCCCCTTCGGTGACCAGATCGAGCAGAACGGTGGCATACAGCTCTCCCGCGCGCAGGTCGATCACGCTGAGGGCGTTGGTATTGACCCATCCTCGTTCGAGCTGCGTGGTCGGCAGCGTCGTGCGTCCCCGAGTGTGCGTGACATAGGCCCACCGTCCGTCGGGCGAGATGGCGACTTTCCGCACGCAGGACGAGCTGTCGGGAAGCACAATGTCCCGGATTTTCTGCGTCTTGTCCAGGTCGATCAGACTAACGACCGCAGCAGATCGCGGATCGGTGGCCGGTCCGGCCGGCAGCAGATTGCCCACCACCGCCATCGTCTCATCCGGCGTCACCGCCGCAAAGTAGGGACGCGGACCGGCGGCGATGTGTCCGCGCTCCTTGCCGCTGGTCACGTCAACGATCGAAACGTTGTTGAGGCCGTAGTTACTCACAACCAAGAGCTTCTTCTTCGCTGCGAACGCGACTCCCACCGGTTTGGGCCCGACGGCAAACCGCCGCAGCACCTTGCCCGTGCGCGTCTGAACCTCGGCAACCGTCCCGTTGTCGTATTCCGAAACATAGACCCGGCTGCCTTTCCCCCAGGCCACCGCCATCGGCGCGCCGCGAAGCGGAATCGACCTGGCAACCTCGCCTGCCTCCACGTCCACCACGTAAAGAAGCCCGGCCGTACGATCCGAAACGACCAGCGTGTCACCACCCGGCGCGAAGGCCACGTCAAAAGGCGAGCGATAAGACGCCTGCTTCGCGGTGCACGGACGAACCTGCCAACACAGCCCGCCTGGCAAAACCAGGACACACACAAAGACAAGAAACCACGGGCGGGAGATGAGGGGGGGCCGATTCTTCACTTGGGACACTCCTATTCTTTGTCTGGATGGCTTACGCGAACCAGAGGCGGTTGCGGTCCTTGAGTTCGGTGATGGTCTTCCTGGCGATGACGACGTCCTCGCGTACCTGGAAGTCGAACATGCCGACACAGATGAAATCGGCGCCGCCGGCGAAGGCGTACGAAAAGCCGCTGCTCGGATGAATGGCCCCGGCGGCCAGCGTCTTGAATGCGATCCACGGCTTCTTGACCGTCTTCATAAATGCGATGGTCTTTTCCGGCGTCGGCTCCCAGAAATTGTCGGCCGAGTTGCCCACGACGTCCGTCCCCTGGTCGGGCCGACGCGCGGACCAGTAGTCGGTGTGGTGCAGCGTCTTGACGTAGAAGTCGGGCTCGAATCCGCGGGCCTCGGAATTGATGATTACGTCCAGCACGTGGGCGCCGAGCCCGCCGGGAACGCCCTGCGATTTGATGAACTCCACGCACTCGCCGAGCTTCTCGACGTGCCCCTCCTTGAGCCAGCGGTCGCCGATCGCGCCCTGGATATAGACGGCCGATGCGCCCCAGTCGATGGATTTGGCCACATTCGTCTTGAGGTCTTCCGGGCTGGGGTGCCCTTCGGCGATCCACTGGATTTTGCCGCCGCGTTTCCAATGCTCCTTGAAGATGTCCATCGGTTTCTTGCGCGGGTCGGCGATGATGGTGTTGACGCCGTTCTCTTCGAGCAGAGCGAGCGTCTCGAGGACCTTTTCGGGCGTATTGTAGTTTTTCATCAGGTGATGGACGTATTTCAAGTCCCGGGCATGGGCCCAGCCGCTGATGAGGTTGCCGCCGGAGATCAACCGGCTGATCTTGAGGTTCTTGATCCTGCCCATGGGCATACCGTTGACGCCGGTTTCGGCGCCGGGACGCGAACGGCCCGGCACGGCTCCGGCCGGTTGCCGATCGAGCCCCATCCCCATGGCCGCGCCGGCCGCCGCGGCGACCGACTTTTTCATGAAGTCGCGACGATCTACTTTCTTTTGCATGATCTTCCCCTATGCAACGATTTCCGGCCGCCCGGATACGGCCTTTATCATACAGGACGTGCCACGCAAATGCTACCCGATACCCCGCGTCAGACCCACCGGACGAGAAAGCCGGCCCGTAGAAAAACGCATGGGCTAAAGCCCATCCTACGCGATCTGAGGCGGCGGCAATCGTTTGCTTTCGGCCCTCCGGTAGCCCGTCACGACGATATTCCCGTCCGGCTGCACTTCGGCGATGGCGTAGGCACTGCTCGCCGGTCCCGAGCCTTCGATCAGGGCCTTCAGCGTGTAATAGTGAATTCCCGAAATGCCGTTGTAGCTGCCGGCGTGATGATGGCCCTGAAACACCGCCAGCACGTTGCCTGCTTTCTGGAGGATGTCTCTGACCTCGGCGGCGTTCTTGACGTAGACCGAGCCGGTCCCGTCCAGGAGCTGGTGGAGGAACGCAACGACGGGCCCCGACGTTGCAGCGAGGTCCTTCCGGAGCCAGTCGAGCTCATGGGAAGGAATGTTGGCGTCGGTCCAGTCGAAATTCCCGTGGTCGTAGTCCTTGCCGCTGCTGGTATAGTTCGCGTCGAGCACGACGCAGTGGAGCCCCCTGACGTCAAACGAGTAGTAACTGCGGCCGGCATGTACATTCGTATTCTCCATGCGCGCCAGGCACTGCGCCTTGGAGATGCTGTCCATGTCGTGATTGCCGAGGACGTGATAGGTCGGCCCGTTGAACCGCTGAAATACGGTCTCGATCGCCTGGAGATAGGACAGCGTCTCCCGTTCCACCGGCGGTCTGCCCTGGTCCTTGAAGTCGCCCAGTTCGATGAGGAAGTCGACTCTCTCATCGTTCATTCGCGCTACGCACTCGGCCAGTTTGTCGCGAGACTCGCGATAGAAGCGGGTGCCGGCCGGCTTGGCGTCGGCGTAGTGGCAGTCCGTGACCAGGCCGAACCGCACCGGGCGGCGCAGCCGCCCTGACATGCCGCTTCGCGCGCAGGATAGAGACAACAATGCCGGAGCCACGAAGGAAGCGCCTGCGGCTCTGAGAAGTTCCCGGCGGTTGATCGTCCCATCCGAGCGGCCGGCCCTGGTGTCCTGCCTCCGTGTATCGTCGCCCATGCTGTTGTTCTCCTGGTATATCGTTGACGGCGTTACCGGGATTTTACGCGGAGACTCCGGCAGAATCAAGCAAGACCATGCGTCGGACCGGGGCTCGTGCTCTGTCGTTTGTCATCCTGAGCTAAGCGAAGGATCTCGCCACCGCATGCCCCTTCTGACGCGATGCTGACTTCTTCTTCTCAGCCCAGATGCTTCACTTCGTTCAGCATGACAACCTCTAATGAACTGAGACAGAGCACTGGCCCATGCTGCCACTACGGGACGGGTTTGGCCAGCCGGCGGTAGACCGCGAGGGTTTCCTCGATCTTCTTGACCAGGGCCGGATCGCGTTGTTGACGCGCCAGATAGAGGGCTCTTTCTTCATGCCGCAGCGCATCCCGGAATCGGCGTCCCTGCGCGTAGCTCTCTGCCAGAAAGTGGTGCAGGGTAGGTGATGTATCGACCTCGGGCTGGAGGCGAACGGCCTTGGCATAGTGCTTCAGGGCCTCATCGTGGCGATCGAGATCGGCTAAAGCCAGAGCGAGCCGATAGTGCGCCGCCGGATGGTCCGGAGCCAAACGCAGCGCCTGTGACAGCCGGGCGGCCGCTTCCTCCGAGCGGGCCGCCAACAGCAAGGCCTGGCCCAAATGAAAGTACAGTTGCGCGGGGCTGTACTGGTCGTCCAGGCCCCCGGGCGGTCGCCGCACCGCCTCCGTCAGGTGGGCGATGGCATCATCGGTTTTCGCCTGGTGCAGCAGCGCCATGCCGAGATCGTGCTGGGCATAGGGGTCGCCGGGATCGAGCTCGACCGCTCGGGTGAGGTGTTTCATGCCTTCCTCGTAACGGCCCTTGACGTGATACAGCAGAAAGCCCAGCTTCTGATGCGCCTTGACGTTGTCGGGATTCAGATCCAGCGCATTGCGATACTCTGCGATGGCATTGTCCGGCTCCTGCTGCCGGTAGAACGCGTCGCCCGCGCGGACGAAGGAGTAATCGTTGAGGAACTGCTCGTGGATTTTGGCTATCGCATTGGGGCGTACGTTGACGAACTCGGGGATGTTGGCGGCCCGGTCGGGCGCGGTCAGATGGGTCAGCCAGACCGGCGGTGTGGTGCGGCCGTCCTCGTCGATGTGGGTCAGACAGAGTTGCGTGTAGTCCGAGCGGGCCTTGGAGCTGAAGACCAGCCACTTGCCGTTGGGCGAGAAGCTGTGCCACGAATTCATGCGGGCGGTGTTGCAACGGAGCCGCCGGGCGGTACCGCCCTCGGCCGGAATAACGTACAGCTCGCTGTCGGGCTGTAGAAGCATGTAGCTCCTGGCCCGGCAGAACACGATCCAGCGACCGTCGGGCGAGTAACGCGCGAAGAAATTGCTCACGCCGTTGTGCGAGGCGCCCTCGATGGGCTCCGGTGTCCCGCCTTTGCCTTCGTTGAAGGGGATCCGATACAGGTCGAACAGAAAGGGTTTTCCGCCCTCGACGAACTCCTTGCATTCCTCGCGGGTCAGCAGCACTTTGCCCCGGCCGAGCGTGTGCTTGAGATCGTAGGCCCGGGCCCGGGCGAAGACGATGGTCTTGCCGTCGGGGCTCCACGTGGGATTGCTCTGGACCAGCTCCGGGTCGTCGGCGCCGGGCAGGGCGCTGAACGTCTTCATTTTCCTGTCGTAGATGCAGAGAATCCCCTTGATCGGGAAGAACAACTGCGAGAAGGCCAGCCCCGGTTTGGGCACGAAGACGGACTTGTCCTTGACAGTGCTGACGACGTAACGGCCGTCGGGCGAGATCTGCGAGAGCAGGCCGAACGTTTGCTCGTTGTCCTCTTTGCGGTAGTCGTTCCAGGTGATGATGTCACTGGCAGCCAGCGTCATTTCCTCCTTGACGCGGGTGATGACGTAGGAGCCCTTGCTGTTGGCGTAGTCCACGTCCATCGCCAGCGTTGCGCCGTCGGCGTCGAAGGAATGGCAGTTGCCGCAGACGGGGAGGTTCTGCAAGACCACCGGAGGCGGCTGCGGCGACGAAATGGGGCCGAAGCGCCAGCGAATGCGAGAAGGGTCTTTGACCGCGTCGATGAAGGGCAGATTGACTTCGCGATAGAACAGCGGCGCGCCCACTTCGTCGCCGGACGTCCGGATGGAGACCTTCGCACGCGAGAGGATTTCGACCCCGCCGGCCGAGGCAAAACCGAGGATGCAGATCCGCACGTCACGTTCGAGCGATCTCTGCTTGATAAGCTCCCAGTCCTGCGAGGGCGGCGTCCACTGCGGCTCGCGCGTCAGGCGGTTCAGCGGCGCTGTCCCGTCGAGGAACTCGATGCGAACCAGCCACCCGTCACAACGCGGGTTCTCGTCCTGCCACTGCATCGTCGGAGCGACCATCTCTGGCGGGAACACGGTCCCGTCGGCGGGATATGCGACGGCAATGACCTCGTAGTCCGCCTGCTCCTGATAAACGGCCAGCACGTCCTGCACGCCGGGAGCCGCCGACTGGAGAAGCGCGTAGACCAACACCACGGCGCCCAACCCGACGGCGACGGCAATCCCCCCTGCGCCTATGGCCTTCGTCCGCATCGGAGCCCCTCTCATCCGGGCCGCCCGCCGTGGGGGGCCACGATTCGTAGGTCCGGCGAAACCACAACTCGTGAAACGTATCTCGTGAAGCATGAAGCGAATATTCTCACGAGATACCCTTCGCGATTCACGTTCAACGCTCTCGGCTATGCTTTCTATCGACAAAGCAACGATTTGTATTTACCCAAAACCGCCGCGCAACGCAAGGGGCCCGCGCCGTCTCTTTCGGCGCGGGCCCCGATATGCCACTGCCATGCTTACCGGGCCATGCGGACCCGCAAGCAGAATTCCTCCTTATTTGCCGGCAAGCGCGCTAATCTCGCTCGGAGACAAAGCGATATCGTAGATGCGGACATCATCGAGCGTACCGTTGAAGGCATTGCCACCGTTGGGATCGCCGGAGCCGAAGTGCAAGGTCGCCTCTTCGTCGAGACCGAACGAGAAGCTGCCGTTGCCGGTTTCCTCGCCGTCGATGTAGAACCTTGCGGTCGTCCCGTCGAACGTGGCAGCGATGTGAGTCCACACGCCTGTCGGCAATATTCTGCCGCCGCTGCCGGGGTAGCTGTCGATACGCCGGAAGGCAATCGTATCCTCGTCCCGATGGATCTCAATATCCCACAGCATGTCGTCCAGGGCCCAACTGTCACGTTTGCCGATCAGGCCCTGCCACTGGTCGCTCGGCCCGTCCCACCTGGCCCACAAGGCAACCGTGAGCTGACCTGTCGCGCCCGAAGGGTTGAACGTGCCCAGCTCGACGTTCTGGTGGCCGCCGGTCCCGTCGAAGAGCATGGCCTGACCCAGGCCGGCCGGACCGGTCACGTACGAGGCGGGGAAGTTCGGATCGCCGCCGAAGACGCCGTCATGGCCGTTTCCGGAGCTGTCCGCCAGGTTGCCTTCGAGCTCATAATGCGCGACCAGGCCGATCGGCTGGGCGCCCACGCGGATGTCGTCGATCAGCAACATTCCAGCAGCGCCGGATACGGCGGTCTTGCTGCCGACGCCGATGGTCATCTTCTTGATCGACGCCATGTCCACGCCGGCAAAATCGGCAACCGGAATCTGCCACCAGAACCACTGCTCGTTGGTGAAGACGGCCGGATCATCGTACGTCACCGTTGCGGAGTTGCCGGCGGCGTCCTCCAGCGTGACGTACAGCGGATCGGCCACGTTGCCGGCCTTGCCGTGAATGAAGAGCATCAGCGCGTTGAAGCTGTTGATCGTCCAATCCTGCGGCTCGCCCCACGTGCGCGTGGCCTCGGAGAAGCCGGCGGCCTGATTGTCGTAGTACAGGGGCATCGCCTGGCTGCCGCCATGGACCGTCTCGGTCTCCATGAGCGTCTCATATGGCGTACCCGCCGACCAGATGTCGTGTCCGACGGCCGCGTCGCTGCCGTTGCCGGGGTCGCCGGTCGGGTAGAAGTCATCCTCCGAGAAGCCATAGCCGTCGATCCACGTCTGGAAGATCCGGTCGGGTGAGTCATTGGCGTAGCGCTCGAAGTCGTCCACGACCAGGAAATTGCCCGTCGTGAACTCCCAGACCGCGCCCTTCCACGGACTGTCCGGATTCACGTCGTTGACGGCATCGATCCGCCAGAAGTACTTCGTATTGTAGTCCAGGCCGTTCGGATCGAAGCTGGTTCCATCGAGCGGCACAAAGAGCACGTCCGGGTCGCTGTCGCCTTCAGCCGCGACGACCGCGCCGCGCGACGTGCCTAAGTACAGGTTGTGTGAAGCCGCAAACATGCCTCCGCTCCAACTGAGCAAAGTCTCGACGTTGACGTCAATGGCCCTGTCGGCCGGCTGCGGATTCAAGGGGATGCCGCCGCCAGTCAGCTTCATGTTGTCGAGGTAGAACCACACCCAACCGTCGTACGTGTCGTCGTTGGCGTTGATACCCACGCGCAACTCGCACCACGTGAGATTGTCGAAATCGATCTGGCTGAGGTACGGGGCGTAGTCCCACGTGGCGGTGTCCGTTCTGTCGCCGTCGTTTTGGTTCCAGCTTACTTCTTTCCCCAGGAGCTGCCACAGGCTCCAGCCGTCGCCGCCGGCGTTGATGACCATGAGAATCTCGTTCCAGCCGGGAATGTCGTCGGCCGGCCAGTCGACCACCAAACGCGTCACGTCCGCGGTGATCTTAGTGTTGGTCTTGAACGCTTCCAGAGCGGCGGCCTGGTTCGGATCGAGGAGGTTCAGCATAAGGACGTCCGTGTTCCAGGCGCCCGTGGGCGTGTAGACGTCGAGACTGTAATCGTCGAGTGTCACGCCGTTGGTATCGCTGTAGCGAACGTCGGCGTCGCCGCCCACGACCCAGTTGTCCAGGTCCTGCTCCCAGTTGCCGAGAATGAAGTCGGTGCCTTTGCCGGTGGGCAGCGGAAGGCCGACTATTTGGACGTTGTCGACGTAGAACTTGGCCACCGAGGCCTCGTCCACGTTCGAGATCAGCAAGAGCTCGAACCACCCGATGGTCTCGTCCGCTGTGGCGACCTTGTCCGTCGCATCCTCCGGAAGCACCCACGTAAGCGTTTGGGGTTGCCCGTCAAGGGTGATGCCCTGGAGGCCGAGGTCAATCCAGCCGACGCCTTCCGTGGAGTTGATGACCATCCCGACCTGCATCCACGTCGTGGTCATGTCGGCGGGAAAGGCCGTCACATCCACTGTAACGCTCACGCCCGGCGTCGCCAGTGCCGCCAGGTGAGGCTTGGCGTCCACCTTGGTCATTTGTTGCCATCCGCCGGGGCCTTCGACCTGCATCGCCTCTGCGCCCTCGGTTGCACCGGTGGTGCTCAATGCGACGGTGCCGGCGGTCCAGGAATCCGTGTACCAGCCGTCGAGACCGCCTTCAAAATCGCTTACCAGGACGCTCAAAGTCGGTTCCTCATACGAGATTTGGATGTTGTCGATGTAGAACTTGGTCACCGAGGCGCCGTCGAGGTTCGACACCAGCGCGATTTCGAACCAGGCGATGGCATCGTCGGCTCCGGCGATCTGGGCCGTTAGCTCATCCGGAAGCACCCATTCGTACGTGTGGGGCTGTCCGTCACGTGTGATGGCCTGGGCGCCGAGGCCTTGCCAGCCGATGTTGTTGTTGGCACCGTTATCGTCGTTGTTCTGCCCGTTGATGATCATCTCGACCTGCATCCAGCCGGTGGTCATGTCGGCATCAAAGGCAGTCACGTCCGCGGTGATCTTCACACCGTTGGTTCCCAGTGCGGCGAGATGAGACTTCACGTCCAGCTTGGCATCGAGTTTCCATCCGCCCTCAGCATCCACCTGCATCGCCTGGGCGCCGAGTGTCGCTCCGGTCGTGCTCAGCGAGAGGGTGGCCGCATCGGCGAGCCAGCCGTCGAGATCGCCTTCAAAGTCACCCACCACCACGGTGTCCCCGAAGCTGGCGGAAACCAGTCCCAGGACGGTCATGATGCTCATGAGACACATCAGTTTTTTGCACATCATCCTATACCTCACAAAAAGTAACGGTTTAGATCCTGCATCACAGTGACAACGATACGTTCGTCTACCTCCTTTCCGCCCCGGGCCCGGCGCACACGCACTCCGGCCGCAACCGCCATTGTCTGATATAGATTTCCGATGTGTTTTGGCTCCAGCACGGGCGCCTTGCGAAGCAGGCGCAGGGAGTCCGATCTGTGGAACGGCACGAGAAAGGAAAACACATACCATAGCACATCACTTGCTCCTCCTGCCCCTTCCTGTGCGTAATCCGCCCTCCTGCTCTGATCTCCCGGTGTTTGGCCTCCTGATCCAGCCGGACGGGCAGATCCTTCCTACTTCCATTGCTACCCATTTCTACCAAATTTGCCGCTTTGGTGTCAAGGGACTCAAAGAAAATGCCCGAGCGGTTAGGCGTCGCGTACGTCAAATTGCCTGGATCGGCAGAATCGCTTCCTCGTGCGGCTCCTCATGGCGGGCTTGACGGCATTATGCTATCATATGCGGCGGTCCCGGAGAAATCGGGATATACGCTCATTTGTGTTGAATCGTGAGGACTGGTATGAACGCAAAGAAGAAGATCACGCGCAGGCAATTCATCGGCAAGACGGCGGGAGCGCTGGCGGCGGTAACGATTGTGCCGCGACACGTGCTGGGTGGGCCGAAGTTTGTCGCGCCCAGTGAGAAGGTCTATATCGCGGTCATCGGCTGCGGGGGGCAGGGCCGCAGCAACGCCCGGGGCCTGTTCGGCCAGGACGACGCCCAGATCGTCGCCATCGCCGACCCGAGGGAGCAGGCCGACTACAGCCGGTTCTACTATCGGGGCGTGGCCGGGCGCCTGCCCGTCAAGGCGGAGATCGAGAAACACTACTCCCAGAAGAATCCGCGGTACAAGTGCAACGACTACGTGGATTTCCGCAAGTTGCTGGACAAGGAGAAAAACGTCGACGCGATCCTCTGCGCCACGCCCGACCACTGGCACGCCTTCGTTACCGTCACGGCCCTCCGTCGCGGCAAACACGTCTACTGCGAGAAGCCGCTGACGCACAACATCTACGAGGCCCGCATGGTCGCCAAAGCCGCCCGGGAGGCGGGCGTCGCCACCCAGATGGGCAACCAGGGCCGCAGCAGCGAGGGCAACCGCCTGACCTGCGAGCTGATCTGGGACGGGGCGATCGGGAAGGTCCGCGAGGTGCACGCCTGGAGCAGCGCCTCGGGCTGGGCCGGCGGGCGAGGCCGACCCAAAGACCGGCCCCCAATCCCCAGCGGGTTCGACTGGGAGCTGTGGCTGGGGCCCAAGCCCTCGCGGCCGTATCACCCGGCCTACGCCCCCTACAACTGGCGCGGCTGGTGGGCCTTCGGTACCGGCGCCGTCGGCGACATGTCGGTGCACAACCTCGACCCGGCGTTCGCCGCCCTGAAGCTGGGCCATCCGATCAGCGTCGAAGCGGTCCGGACCGAATTCGTGGACTCCGAAGTCATCGGGCCCAACAACCACGTGATCTGGCAGTTCGGTTCCGAAGGCGACCGCGGCCCGGTGACGGTACACTGGTACGATGGCAACCTGCGCCCGCCGCGACCGACTGAGCTCGAAGAAGGTCGTCGGCTCGGCGAGGGAGGCAATGGGATTCTTATCATCGGCGACAAGGGCACGATCATGGGCGGCGGCTGGAGCCGTTCGCCGCGGCTTATCCCCGAAACGAAGATGCGCGAATACGGCCGGCCCCCCAAGGTCCTGCCGCGCAGCCCCGGCCACCATCGCAACTGGCTCGACGCCTGCAAAGGCGGACCGAAAGCGTGCAGCGATTTCAGCTACGGCGCCCGGCTGACCGAGTTTGTCCTGCTCGGCGACGTCGCCATTCGCGCCAAAAAGAAGATTCTCTGGGACGGTCCGAACATGAAGGTGACGAACGCGCCCGAAGCACAAGCGTTTGTGCAGGAGCGGTATCGCGCCGGGTTCGATCTTGCCAAAGCATAAACTCCGCGCGTCGGTCTGTGCAACGCGCGAACGCAGGGTTTGATAAACGAGAAGAACGCGGTCCTGGTCACGGGCGCCACGGGATACATCGGCGGCCGACTGGTCCCCCGCCTTCTCGAGAGGGAACATCCGGTCCGCATGCTGACGCGGGATGTAGCGCGGGTGGCGTCGCGCTCATGGTCGTCTCGCGTCGAGGTCGAAAAGAAATACAACATCGTCCGGCATGGCGGGACCCTCTACGCCATGGGCGAATACCACCGCATGGTCCCCGGCGCTCAGATGCGAGCGACGATGGAGAAGTCCGCCAACGACCGGGTGACCGAGATCCGCATCGACTACGTCCAACACGCCCTCTGCGCCCTGATACAGTACAAACGCCGCTTTTTCTGACGGACCCGCCACCGGCAACGATCTCTTTCGCAGAAATACCTGATTGGACAGGAAAACGCCGCTTACGCGGGCAAGAGGCCCGCTTATCGGCCGATGAGGCAGGGCCGGCAGGGGCCTGCGATGGGCGAGCCGGCCACGCGGCACGCGCCCGCGCCGCAGACCATTTTTCCAAAAAAACATGATTTTAACTTGCATTTGGGACGATATGCCATTATCATTAGGGGCTAAACCTTTCGACCTGGGGGGGAGGGTGCATAACCTTACGGTACCCCCTGCGGTTCAAATCGCTGGTTGGCGACCGTGCCGACGTCACCAGCCGGCGGGCGAGAGAGTCCACCTTGTCAACCGCCGAAAGGAACGGGTTGCTGGATGGTTGCCGTTGACGTGAAGGACATTGTGAGCAGAAATGGAAAAGAGTAACAAAATTCGCAATATTGGTATTTCGGCGCATATCGACTCGGGCAAGACGACGCTGAGCGAGCGCATTCTATATTACGCGGGCCGGATTCACCGCATGCAGGAGGTCCACGCCGGTGAGGGCGGAGCGACCATGGATTTCATGGATCTCGAGCGCGAGCGCGGGATCACGATCACCTCGGCCGCCACGCAGGTCACGTGGCGCGACCGGAGCATCAATCTGATCGACACGCCCGGTCACGTGGATTTCACGGTGGAGGTCGAGCGTTCGCTGCGGGTCCTGGACGGAGCCGTCATGGTTCTCTGTGCCGTCGGGGGCGTGCAGAGCCAGTCGATCACCGTCGACCAGCAGATGAAGCGGTATCGCGTGCCGCGCATCGCGTTCGTCAACAAAATGGATCGCGTGGGCGCCGACCCGCAGCGGGTGCGCCGCGACCTGAGCGAGAAGCTCGGCTTGAACGTCGTGCCCATTCAACTGCCGATGGGCGCCGGGGACAGCTTCGTCGGAGTCATCGATCTGATCGCGATGGAGGCGCTGACGTTCGAGGGCAAGGACGGCGAGCTGGTCGTCCGCAACCCCATCCCGCAGGCCTACCGCGACGCTGCCGAGACGGCCCGCCATGAAATGCTCGAAGCCATCAGCATGTTCAACGACGAGATGATCGAGCTGCTCCTGGAGGACCAGAGCGTCGGCGAGGACATGATCCGCCGGACCATTCGCGAGGCGACGATCAACCGCCACATGGTTCCCCTGATGATGGGCTCGGCCTTCAAGAACAAGGGTGTCCAGCCGCTCATGGATGCGGTCTGTGATTTCCTGCCCAGTCCGATGGATCGCTCCAGCTTCGCCCGCGATCACGACAACGAGGGTACGGAGACGCCGCTGGCGGCCGATCCGGACGCCCCGCTGGTGGCGATGGCCTTCAAGATCGCGGACGAATCCTTCGGACAACTGACCTACGTGCGGGTCTATCAGGGCACCCTCGTCAAGGGCGGGCAGTATCGCAACGCCCGCACGAATCGCATGTTGCGCGTGGGGCGCATCGTGCGGATGCACGCCAACGACCGCGAGGACATTACCGACGCCGGCCCGGGCGACATCGTGGCGCTGGTGGCCGTGGATTGCGCCAGCGGCGATACCATCTGCGGCGAGGGCATCAACTTCTCGCTCGAAAGCATCTTTGTCGCCGATCCGGTGATCAGCCTGTCCATCACGCCGGCAAGCTCGGGCGATCAGGAACGCATGGCCAAGGCCCTGAGCCGGTTTATGAAAGAGGACCCGACCTTCCGCGTTTCGACCGATCCGGAAACGGGCGAAACGATCATTGCCGGCATGGGGGAGCTGCACCTCGATGTCTACGTCGAGCGAATCCGTCGCGAGTTCAAGGCCCGGGTCACTGTCGGAGCGCCGAGCGTCAGCTACCGCGAGGCCCCGACCACCGAGGCCAAATACAACTATCGCCACAAGAAGCAGACCGGCGGCGCCGGGCAGTTCGCCCACGTCGTGGGGCGGCTGATCCCGCTGCCAGCCGATGCCGAAACCACCTACGAGTTCGAGGACAACATCACCAGCGGGCACATCCCCAGCGAGTACATCCCGGCGGTCAACAAGGGATTCCAGGCGGCTCTGAAGAAGGGTCCGCTGGCCGGCTACGAAATCGTCGGCTGCAAGATGTGTCTCGACGACGGTTCCTCTCACGCGGTGGATTCGAGCGAAATGGCGTTCCGCATCGCGGCCCGCGACGCCTTCATCGAGGCGTTCCGCAAATCGCGTCCCTGCCTGATGGAACCGATCATGAAGGTGGAGGTGGAGATGCCGCAGGAATTCCAGGGCCCGATCGTCGGCGATTTGAACAGTCGTCGCGGCATGATCCTGGAAACCGAGGTGCGCGACACCTACGCCATCGTCCGCGCCGAGGTGCCGCTGGCCGGCATGTTCGGCTACGCCACCGTCGTCCGCGGGTTGAGCAAGGGCATGGCCACCTTCTCCATGGAAATGTCCCGCTACGCCCGGGTCCCCGCCAAACTCGCCGAGGAAATCATCCGTCAGCGCCGGGAAGGAAACCACCAGCCCGCGCGGAAATAGACCGCCGCGCCGGGCGTGGGCCCATGACAACACCCATGCGAATCTCGCTCCCACGGGGCACGTACGTGTCGCGCGGGAGGTCTATCCGCCCCGCCTCTTCCGATGCGGTCGGATCGTACAATTTCACATCACGTTAACTCATGTAGTATATTCAGGATATTCTAATGCCATTTACAACTTTTGGTCTTTCCGATTCGCTGGTGCAGGGCGTTCTTGCCACCGGCTATACCGTTCCCACCGACATTCAATCGCAGGCGATTCCGCCGGCCGTGGGAGGCCGGGACATCATCGGCTGCGCCCAAACCGGTACCGGCAAAACGGCGGCCTTCGTGCTGCCCATGCTCGACCGTATCAGCCGCGAGCGAGGCTCTGGAAAAAGGGTCGTCAAATCGCTCATCCTGACACCGACGCGCGAGCTGGCCGTCCAGATCAAGAGATCGATCCTGGGCCACGGCCGATTCCTGTCGTTGCGGACGCTGGCCGTCTACGGCGGCGTCAGCATCGACCGCCAGTTGAATGCGCTGCGTCGCGGTGTTGACATCGTGGTGGCCACTCCCGGGCGATTGATGGATCACATGCAGCGCGGCACCATCGATTTCAGGCACGTGGAGGTGCTCGTTCTCGACGAGGCCGACCGTATGCTGGATATGGGGTTCATCCGGGACGTGCGCCGCATTGTCGGCGCGTTGCCCAAGGACCGCCAGACGATGCTCTTTTCCGCGACGATGCCGCCGGAGGTCAAGGCGATCAGCCGGGGCATGCAAAAATCCCCGGCGATGATCCAGATCGGCCGGCTGCACAACCCGATCGAGACCGTCACGCAGCACATCCATTCTGTCCCGAAACGACATAAGATGGACCTTCTGCTGCACCTGCTTGGCGCCGAGCCGATGTACAGCGTTCTGGTCTTCTCGCGCACGAAGCACGGCGCCGACAGGATCCGCCGGCGTCTGGAGCGGGCCGACGTGCGGGCGGTATCGATTCATTCCGGCCGCAGCCAGTCGCAGCGGCAACGGGCCCTGGATGGGTTTCGCGACGGGCGCTTTCAGGTGATGGTGGCCACCGACATCGCCGCCCGCGGGATCGACGTTCAGGGCATCACCCACGTCGTGAATTTCGACGTCCCCGCGTTCGCGGAAGACTACGTGCACCGCATCGGCCGCACCGGGCGAGCCGCCGCCACAGGTGACGCGATCACCCTCGTCTCCGAGGACGAACGGGAGTATCTGGGCAAAATTGAGAAGTTCATTGGGCGTACATTCTCGCCCCGGGAATACCCCGGCTTTGTCTGCCCCAAATCCGATTCCGCTCGGCCGCGACGTGCGGGCAAGTCCCCGTCCGTGAGGTCGCGCAGAAAAGACGCGGCCACGAGCAATAAGCTTCGCGCCGTCCGTGGAACACGCCGGCGAAGATCAAAACGCCGAACCGTTTGAAGAGACAAGGGAAAGATCAAACTGCAAAGAGTAAGATGTAAAAGTGCGGAATCCCGGGGTGCCGGGATGACTTCCATATTCTTGATTTTTTCTCTTTGATCTTTGCTTTTGTTCGGCGGCGACTCGGGCCGGGACATCACCCCCGGCCCGCGCCCGGCGGCGCCGGGATCAGCCGTTGCCTTCGCGGTACAGCAGCGACAGTTCGGCACGATGTTCGTGCCCGATGCTGACGTCGACGGCGACCCGGGCCATGCCTTCACTGGGTCGGTTCCTGATCTGGCGTCCCTCGACGACCGACGGAATGGAAATCTCAAGATTCGGGATCTTGTCCTGAATCCGGGTCTTGACGCTGCCCATGATCATATTGGCGATCTCGCCGATGGCGTCGCTGACGTCGTCGTCGCTCAGGGCTTCGGTCGAATCCATACAGAGCATGTTGGCCGCCACGGCGGCCGCGCCCGAACGTCCGCAGCGCAGGTGGAAACACCCTTCCAGATGACCTCTGAACGTGATCGTCGCCAGGAGTGTCACGTCGTCGAGATCCCGCGCCGCCTCGCCCGGTTTCTCGATCGGCATGAAAACCATGCTCTCGAAGACTTCCCTGGCGCTATCGTACACCACGTTTGCAAAAGGCACCGTCGTCACCATGCGATCATCCTGTCACTCATTGAAAGGCCAAAACAATTCGGCCCGACCGAACGTTAGTCTTATAACCGGCTCGAGAACCTCCCGGGCAACCGTCCCATCGGCGGCGCCGGGCAACGCGCTGACAAGCTGCGACAGGCTCTCCCCGGAGTCGCAAAAGAGAAAGGGCAAGGCCCGCGGCCCCCCATTTTCAATCTTCGTGACACCAGGCGCAGCGAGCGGGACATTCTTGCGCCGGACCGCTGCGCGACCTTACCCGAATATCATCGGCGCGCAGGCAGCGGACCTCAACTGGTTTTTTCTGTTTCCGGCCCATCCCGGGCGTGATGGGACCAGGGACGGTGACAAAATGAAGAAGGGCTGCGGCACCTGAGTCGCAGCCCTTCGGGTTGTCCCTTCTATCTGCTACTGTTCAGCCGCTTACGGCTTGACCACGCGGACGTCGTCCACGTAGACCACACCGGAGCCGTCGGCTGCCGGCGCGGTCCGGCTGCCCACGCCGACGGCGATCTTCCGCACGGCGGCGAGGCTCACGCCCGCATCGGCGAGGTCGCTCAGTGCGATCTTCCACTCGGTCCAGTTGGCGGTCTGCACCGCGGCCGGATCCGGGTGGACGACCACACCGACGTTGCCGGCGTTGTCGGTAATCGCCACGTACAGCGGGGCTTCGCCGTTGGCGCCGGCGCCCCGGAACCACAGGCTCACGGCCTCGACGCCCTCGACCGTCCAGTTCTGGGCCGGCGCCAGGGTCTTCTCGGCCTCGGAATAGTAAGGTGTCGCGGTGTTGTCGTAGTACAACGGCATCGCCTGCTCGCCACCGTGCACGTTGGCGGTCTCCATGATCTGGCCGTTGAAGTACGCGCCGGCCGGATCCCAGATGTCATGCCCGACGGCGGCGCCGGTGCCGTTGCCCGCGTTGCCCGGCTCAGGCAGGGTGAAGCCAACGCCGTCGATCCAGGCCTCGAAGGCCCGCGCACCAACGTCGTTGCTGTAGCTCTCGAAATCGTCGACCGGGATGAAGTCGGCCGTGCTGAAGCTCCAGACGGCGCCCTTCCACGGGCTGTCGGCGTCACCGGTGTTGATCTCGTCGACCCGCCAGTAGTAGGTCTTGCCCCACTCCAGCGCGCCGGGGTTGAAGGCGGCAGTGGTCTGACGGCCCTGGTAGATGTCGGCCGTTGCCGTGTCGGCGGCGGCCACCGCGTCCGCATCGTCACCGAAGTAGACGTCGTGCTGGACGGCCCGCTCGCCGGCGAACCAGCTCAGGGTCAGCGTCTGGACCGTGTCGGCGGCGCCGTTGGCGGGCGAGGGAGCGGCCGCGTGCAGCGGCTCCAGGGCATACGTATCGACGTACGCGCCGGAAATCACTTCCTGGCCTGCGCCCGGACGCTGCCAGGCCACGGCGATATTGTCACCGCCGCCGCCTTCTTTCATCAGCGCCTCGATGTAATACTTCTGACCGGCCTGCAGGGTAATCGGCTCCGATTCCTGCTCCGGGAATCCGGTCCACACGCGCGACGCGGTCCAGTCGGGAACACGGCAGATCTGCGTGGCGTTGGCCGGATCGGCATCGGTGCTCAGCCGCAGCGAGCTGTTGTCGTCGCTGGCGATCCAGAACGTGTAGTCGCCCGATTCGGGGGCCACGAGCCAGCCGGAGAGCCGGCTTCCGTAGTTGTCCGCCCAGTTCGTCGGGCCTTCGAAGAGGTCGACGAGCTCGACGCCGTCGGGACTGCCGGGATAGCGCGAGTCGCCGGTGAGGTTGCTGACGGCCGTGCCGCCGAAGCCCAGCCACCACTCGCGGATGACCTTGCCCTGTATGGGCTGGCCGGTGGTGAAGCTCCAGACGTCGCCGACATGGGTGCCGCCGTCGGCGTCGGCCTCGTCCACGCGCCAGTAGTAGGTGGTGCCGGCCCGAAGCAGCCCGGTGTTGAAGGTGGCCTCGGCCAGTTCACCCTTGTCCGTGTCCTCGGCTCCGGCCGCAACGTCGGCGGCATTGTCACCGAAGTACAGATGATACTGCTCCAACGAACCCTGGCCCGGAAGCCAGCCCAGCTCGAACGCTTGCGCGCTGGTGGCGGCGCCGTCGGCGGGCGAGGGAGCATAGGTGCTCAGGGGCATGGCGGTGAAGGACCAGACGTTGCCCTCATGCACCGTGACGCCGTCGGCCTCGACTTCATCCACGCGCCAGTAGTAGGTCGTGCCCGGCTCGAGCCCGGCCATGTGGTAGTACATGTTGAACGGCTGTTGCGAGGCCACCTGGTCGGCCGCCGTCAGCTCGGCATTCGTGCCGAAGTAAACGTCGTGCAGCGCCGCCATGTCGCCGGAGGCCCAGCGCAGCAGCGGATTGACCACACCGAGGGCCCCGTCCGCCGGATCGGGCTCCTGGGCCTGGTACTCGAAGTATTGCGTAATCGACACATCATCGTAATAGACCGACGAAGCGCCGTTGCCATACAGGTCGACGGCGCCGATGGTGCCGTGATTGTTGTCGTCCCAGACGTGGGTGGAGATCAGCTCGCCGTTGTAGTACTCATCGACGGTGTTCTTCTCCAGATCGATCATGAACTTCAGCTCGACCCACTGGTCGTACACGATATTGGCACTGCCGCCGCCCTGCTCGACGTTGAGCACACCGGTAGCCAGGTTCATGTTCCACTGTACGGACCAGTCCTGGTTGGCACCGTCATCGTAGCTGTTGAGCAGGATGAAGTAGGTGCTGCCGGTGGTGCCGGAGGGAATGTACTGCATGATTCTGAATTCCCGCTTGCCGCCGGCGATGTCAAATTCGTGTACCAGGTCCGCCGTTCCGATAATCTCCACCGAAGTCGTGCCACTATAGGCGTACTCGCTCGATGCCGGTGCGCCTGCGCCGGGCGTGTTGTCCCAGCCTTTCCATCCTCCCTGGCCGTGCATTTCACTGCCGGCGGCGTAGGACTCGAAGTCCTCCGCGAAATCCTGCGCTCCCGCGAGTGAGCACGCGCTCAGCAACGCAAAGACCGCTACCAGGAACTGCATGTTTCTCATGTTCATACTCCTTCTAGAGGGAACACAAATGAGGTGACATGTCACCCAGCATAGAGAAGGCAGGCAGAGGGAATTGCCACACCCTGCCTCCATACACACTTTGCTATTTACCTATATTACCTGCACAGAAGGTCATTGTCAAGAACAAGATAAAGAACCCGCGCAACGCCAACCTTGCCCTCCCTGCCGACACCTCCTATGTCACAACCGGCCACCGCGAGCTTTTTATCCATACCATCGCTTGTCTATGGAACTACTTCCGTATTGTTCGTGAAGATCGTGATGAGGCGAAAGACCGATGTCACGGAGCCCCCGGCGCAGCGGCGTGACCGGCACGGCCATGCAAATGCACACCACCAGCATGCCTGCGAATGCGGAAATCGAGAACGACGTCATCTTCAATCCAAAGACGGTTGTGTGGTATACTACTGGAAGGGAAAGAACCGTTCGAAGGAGTGTAAAGAGAGAAGGCCGGCGCAGCACATGATAAGATGATTGCCATGCGCAAGCAGAGGGGATTCACACTGATCGAACTGCTGGTTGTAATCGCCATCATCGCGATGTTGACGGCGATCCTGATGCCGGCGCTGCAGCGGGTGCGGAAACAGGCGAGGGCCGTCGCGTGCCAGTCCAACCTCAGGCAGTGGTGTGTCGTCTGGTCGATGTATTTGAACGACCATAACGGGTCGTTCCATGAAGGCTGGTGGAGCGGCTTCTCACCGCAGAATACGTGGCCGAGCCTGCTGGCGCCCTACATGAAAAGCGACAAGATTCGCTTCTGCCCTTCCGCCCAGAAGCTCCGGGGAGAGGGCGGCCTCGATCCGTACGCGGCCTGGGGACCTCAAGCCGCCTTTGAGCTAACCAGCGCCAGCTACGGCCTGAACGGCTGGGCCTGCAATCCCGCAATGGCCAGCGGGGACGTGTATCCCACCAGATGGGAACCGGTCAAATGGAACTGGCGAACGATCAACGCACCGCCCGGTCTGGCCCCTGCGATACCGCTGTTTCTCGGCTGCGCCGCGCCCGACGGAAAACCCAAGGTGTACGACAAGCCGCCGGAAACGACCGGGGACATCTGTCTATGGGGTTCCGGCGACTCGGAGATGAAACGCTTCTGCCTCGCCCGACACGAGGGCGCCGTGAGCGTGACTTTCTTCGACTTCTCCCTCCGGAAGGCCGGGGTCAAGGAGCTGTGGACGTTGAAGTGTGTCATTTCGGCAAGCGTGCATGAAGTAGGATTTTTTTGGTGGTATTGTCAG
>CAYPZL010000050.1:0-32059 GCA_964415045.1 uncultured Pirellulales bacterium
TGGACCTCCTGGGTCTGAGGGGGAAAACGCCACCAGTTCGTCGTGGAGCTGGCGGATGGTTTTCTTCTTGCCGATCCATCCGCAGACAGAGAGATTTCCCTGGCCGCGTTGGCCATACAAGGTACAGCGAGAATTCTGACAGCATAGTTGATTCAGTGGTCTCATGGGCCGACCTCCTTGTCTATAAGTCCAAGCGGGACACCCGCTTGCGCGCATACCAAAGAGAGCGGCAAAATACAGTTATTCAACTTTTTAGGGACACGAAGAAAAATCGCTTGATTTCCAGGACGGTTGCTACAGGTTCATGGGGAGGCCGCGGTTTTGGAGGTGTTGTTTCATTTCGGTGATGGTGTAGTTTCCGAAGTGGGTGATGGAGGCCATTAGGACGGCGTCGGCACCGCCGGTGACGATGGCGTCGTAGAGGTGGTCGAGGTTGCCGGCGCCGCCGGAGGCGATGACGGGGATATTGACCGCGTCGGAGACGGCCTTGTTCAGCTCGTTGTCGTAGCCGGCCTGGGTGCCGTCGGCGTCCATGCTGGTCAGGAGGATTTCGCCGGCTCCCAGTTCTTCACCACGCCGGGCCCATTCCACGACGTCGATATCGGTCGGCTCCGAGCCCGCCTTGACGCACACCTGCCAGTGGCCCGCCTTCGTCTTCGAACGCCGGGCGTCGATGGCGAGCACCACGCACTGGTTCCCGAACCGTTGGGCTCCCTCGGCGATCAGGTCGGGGTTCTGCACCGCGGCGGTGTTGACCGAGACCTTCTCGGCGCCGCTGCGCAGCAGCTCGTCGATCTGCTCGACGCTCTGGACGCCGCCGCCGACCGTGAACGGGATGAAGACGTTCTCGGCCACTTTCTCGACCATGTCCACGATGGTCTTGCGCGAGCGGATGGTGGCGGTGATGTCCAGGAAGACCAGCTCGTCGGCCCCCATGTCACTGTATCGGGCCCCCAGCTCGACCGGGTCGCCGGCGTCACGGAGGTTCAGGAAGTTGACGCCCTTGACGACGCGGTTGTCCTTGACGTCGAGGCAGGGAATGATTCGTTTCGTCAGCATGTCGCAGATTTCCGACCGCAAATATCGTAGAAGTTCCGCAGCACGTGCAGGCCCTGTTTGCCGCTCTTTTCCGGGTGAAACTGCACCCCAT
Source organism: uncultured Pirellulales bacterium (assembly GCA_964415045.1). Classification (GTDB taxonomy): domain Bacteria; phylum Planctomycetota; class Phycisphaerae; order Sedimentisphaerales; family Anaerobacaceae; genus CAYPZL01. Next base: position 1,151 of record CAYPZL010000050.1, read on the forward strand.
AGACGTTGGCCTTCTGCACGGCGGCGGTCAATTGAAAACCGTAGTCCGTGTAGGCGATTGTCGCCTGCTCGTCGCTGACCCGGGCGTGGTACGAGTGGGCGAAATAGAAATGCTTTTCCGGCCCCAGGCCCGCGAACAGGTCCACATTCTCGGGCAGCCCCACGAGGTTCCAGCCCATGTGGGGGACGACCTGGTCGGTGGGCAGGGCGGTGACGTTGCCGGCGACCAGTCCCAGGCCCTGATGCGGGCCGTATTCGCTGCTTTGCTCGAAGAGCATCTGGAAGCCGACGCAGATGCCCAGGATAGGCTTGCCGGCCGCGACCGCCCGCGTGACCGGCTCGGCCGCCACGCCCAGGGCCTCCATGGCGTAGCCGAAGGCCGCCACGCCGGGCAGGACCAGGCCCGTGGCCTTCGCAATGGCCCTGGAATCCCGGCTCAGCTCCACCGGGCAGCCGATGTGCCGGAACGCGTTGCAGACGCTCTTGACGTTTCCCACGTTGTAATCGATGACGACAATCATCCGGGCAGTGTAGCCCCCTTTCTTCGGCAGCGTCAAATCAGAATATCTGATACGTTGTGTAAGCAAAAATGATTTGCCGTTCTTTCTGTGCTGCCCTACGATGAAAAGCACCCCAGCGTTTCTCGGAAGGTCCGTTTTTCTTCATTTCTAGTTGAGTTTGCGGTCTTGATGGCCGATTGAACAACGTGCTTTGGAAACGGAAATTGGGAAGGTGCCTATGTGTGGTATCGTAGCCTATCTGGGGAAGAAGGCGGCTCAGCCGATCCTGATCGAGGGGTTGAAGCGCCTGGAATATCGCGGGTACGATTCGGCCGGGGTGGCCCTGCTGGGCAGCGGCGCGATCAGCGTCAAGAAGACCAGCGGCCGGATCAGCGCTCTCGAGCAGGTTCTGGACGGCCCGGGCGGCGACGAGACCCTGGGCATCGGACACACCCGGTGGGCCACCCACGGTCGGCCCAACACGGTCAACGCCCATCCCCACGCCGACTACACCGGCAGGATCGCGGTCGTACACAACGGCATCATCGAAAATTACGGCACGTTGCGGACCTGGCTTCGGGGTGAGGGCGTCGCGTTTGCCAGCGAGACCGACACCGAGGTCATCGCCAACCTGATCGGTTATCTCTACGCCAACGAAGCCGAACCCGATGAAGGTGACGCGCCGCGCGCCTTCGAGTGGGCGGTGCAACAGGCCTTGCAGAAGCTTCACGGAACGTTCGGCCTGGCGATCCTCTGCAGCGATTGCCCCGGCACCCTGATCGGCGCCAAGCGCGGCAGCCCCCTGATCCTGGGCGTGGGCGACAGCGAGTACATCCTGGCCTCGGACGCCGCGGCCATCGTCGAGCATACCACGCAGGCGATCTACCTCTCGGACAACGAGATGGTCATGGTCGGCCCCGATGGATTCCATACAAAGACGATGGACAACGTCGTCGTGACGAAGGACCTCAGGGAGATCGAGTTCTCGCTCGAACAGATCGAGCTGGGCGGTTTCGAGCATCATATGCTCAAGGAGGTCTTCGAGCAGCCCGAATCGCTGCACACCTGCATGGGCGGCCGGGTCGACACGCACAACGGCAGGATCAAGCTGGGCGGCATCGCCGAGCATCTGCGCGAGCTGACGCGGGCGCGGCAGGTGATCTTCACGGCCTGCGGCACGGCGTTCCACGCCGGACTCGTGGGCGAGTTCCTCCTGGAGCAACTGGCCCGCATTCCGGCCGAGACCGAATACGCCAGTGAGTTTCGCTATCGCAATCCCATCATCGGCGACCGGGCCGTGGTCGTGGCCATCAGCCAGTCCGGGGAAACCGCCGACACCCTGGCGGCCGTGGAGCAGGCCAAAGAACGCGGCGCGACCGTGCTGGGAATTGTCAACGTCGTCGGCTCGACGATTGCCCGGACCACCGACGCCGGGATCTACCTCCACGTGGGCCCGGAGATCGGCGTGGCCAGCACCAAGGCCTTCACCGCCCAGGTGGCCGTGCTGACGATGCTGGCGATCGAGCTGGGCCGCCGGCGGCACATCCGCAGCGATGAGGCGGCCTGGACCATCGAGGCCCTGGCGGTGGTGCCCGACAAGATCGCTCAAATCCTGCGGCAGTCCGACCACATCCGAGAGATCGCCGCGGCCAATATCGAGAAGGAGAACTGGCTGTTTCTGGGCCGGGGGATCAATTATCCCGTCGCGCTCGAAGGAGCGCTGAAGCTCAAGGAAATCAGCTACATTCACGCCGAGGGTCTGCCGGCGGCCGAGATGAAGCACGGGCCCATCGCGCTGATCGCCGACGGGATGCCGGCGGTGTTCATCGCCACCGCCGGGCCGCAGTACGACAAGATCATGGGCAACATCGAAGAGGTCCGTGCCCGCGGCGGCAAGGTCATCGTCGTGGCCACCGAGGGCGACACCGAGATCGCCCGGCACGCCGATCATCTGATCGCCATCCCGGATATGCCGGAACTGTTCCAGCCGTTGCTCACCGTCATTCCCCTGCAATTGCTGGCGTATCACGCCGCCGTGCTTCGCGGCCACGACGTCGATAAGCCCCGCAACCTTGCCAAAAGCGTGACCGTCGAGTAGTCTTGTCTTCCGTCGATACGATCGAAAGGCATGGTTTATGCGCGTGCGCGAAAACGAAAAACCCAACGGGGTCTCATCTGCGGGATTCACCCTCGTCGAGCTGCTGGTCGTTCTGGCAGTGGTCGCCGTCCTGCTGTCCATTCTGATTCCCTCGCTGCGCAAGGCGCGGGTGACCGCGTTTCGCGCCGGCTGCGCGAGCAATCTGCGGCAGATCAACCTGGGGTTGAACATGTACCTCGACGACAGCGACGGCATCTATCCGTGCGCCGAGGACCCCGTCTCGGTCGAGCCGGTCTACTGGCTGTGGATGGGGCGGGGCTGGCGCCCCTTCGTGCGTCCGTATCTCGGCGGCTCCCTCGACGCTCGCGACCCCTCGGTACTGCTGTGCCCCGAGGACCGCAGCGACCCGGCCATGTACGAATCGACCAGCTACGCCTATTCCATGGCCTTCTACCACAGCCCCGACCAGATCGACGCCATGAGCGACAAGGCCGATACGTACACCAATCCCCGGCCCTCCATCGGCCGGAGACGCGACGACGTGGCGACCCCGGCGGCAAAAATCCTCCTGGGCGAGTGGTTCAGCAACCATTTTTCCCTCGACGACGAGCAGGGGTGGTGGAACTGGCAGGGGGCGCGGAATTTCCTCTTCGCCGACGGCCACGGCGCCTTTCTCAAGGCTACGCAGATTCTGCCCGCCCGCGACAACCTACCCGACGCCAACCTCACCATCGGCGGCATCAAGGGCCGTGACATCGCGCCGTAGTGCTCGGTCCCAACTCATCAGAGGGTTGTCACGCTGAGCGAAGTGAAGCATCCGGCCCGAGAAAGAGAAGTCAGCATTGGCACCAGAAGGGGCGTACGATAGCCAGATTTCTTTGCCGGGATATTTTCCCGGACACGCCTGTTCACGGGACCGGTTGGCGGTTTACGGTGAATGTCGCCCGGTCGCCGGTGCGGATCGTCACAGGTTCCTTGAATCGGGTCTCGCCGAGGTCGCGCAGGGCGAAGCTCGATAGGGTCAGGTCGCCATCGCCGACGGCGAGTTTAACTTTCATCTTGCCTCCGGAGCGCCGAAGCGTACAGGTGCCCCAGGCGTAGCCGTTGGACCAGAAATGGTTGCCCTCGTTGGCGGCGAAGGCCATGGATTTCTCCACGCCGGAGTAGTGGAATCCGGTCAGGGCCGGAACCGCGCCCCAGCTCGCCATGGCGCGGGCGTAGTGGTGCCCGCACTCAGCTTCGTCGAACGGGCTGCGCTTGCGTCCGTCGTAGCGGTCGCGGATGTTCCGGATGCATTTGAGCCCTTCATCCGTCTGGCCCTCGTAGAGCATCCCGACGGCGGCGGTGTACTCGAAGCCCGTCATGACCTCGGTGAAATAGGGGAACGGGTTCTTCGGCCGGTCTTTCGGATAGCTGGCCATCAGCAGGGCCGATTCGTCTCCCAGGGCGAAGCTCCGCATGCAGTTGAAATGGCCGTGGAGGCCGTTGCGGTAGTTGTACTTCATGATGGCGCCGAGCGTTCGCTTGACGTGGTCGGGCTCGACGAGGTAGCCCAGGCCGCAGACGTGGGCCATGTACTGGCCGACGAGCTGGTCCACGAGACAGCCGGCGCCGAGCTGGTAGTCCGGTTTCGTGGGGTCCTTGGCGCCCATGCCCACCAGCAGGCTGACGGCGATCTCGGATTCGTCTTTCGGGGGCTTGATGTGGTGCTCGTAGTATTCGCCGTTGAACAGGTTGGCGTCGATCCAGGTTCGGCCCTGCTGGAACAGCTTCCGGCACGTCGCGGCGAATGGTTCGTCCCCGACGTGGCGGGCCATTTCCTCGGCGGCGCGGAGCGCCCCGAGGTACCAGATGCCCATCTGCGGATTCGGCCCGTAGTACTCGACGTCCATGGTGTTGTGCTGGCAGCCGTCCATGACGCCGTCCTTGTCGGCGTCCCAGCCGCCCGGGATCCAGCAAAACGCCACGGCCTTCTTCACGTGCGGCCACAGGGCCTTGAGCATCTCGTCGTCGCCGGAGAGCTGCCAGTCGCGGTACATCTTCATGATGCAGCCCATCTGGCCGTCAGCGGCGGCTTTGCCGAACTGTTGGGCCCGCTCTAACGGCAGGTTGACGCGGAAGCTCATCAGGCCCTCGGCGTTGGTGGCGTGGGCAAATTCCACTTCGCGCATTTTGCAGGCCAGCGAGCCGAACAGGAAGGCGGTCGCCTGCTCGTAGTTCCAGACGTGGGTGCAGGAGCCGTGACAGCAGCCTCTGGTGTTGCACGAGCCTTCATAGCCGTAGAACCGCCCGTCTTCGGTGCGAAAGCAGGTTTGCGTGCGAAGCGTGCTGATGTTGAACAACGCGGCCTCCTTGACCACTTCGGGCAGGTCGCTTTCGCAGAACGTCCGTACGAATCGGACCGTTTTCTCCTCGAGCGCATCGATCCGTGCGGCCGTCTTCTCAGCGACGTCCCAGGCGTCCTCGTACCGGGTCGTGTAGTAGTTGCCGATGCGGTCGCGATCGTTTCCCTTCGGCGTCCAGGTGATGCGATTGGGGAAGTGCCAGGCGATCAGAAACGTCACCGGCGCCGCCTGCCGGGGCGGGACGGTCACTTCGACCGCCAGAGAGGCCATCGGCGTGTCCTCTCCGGTCTCCGGGCGCGGTTCGAGCCGGCCGTCGGCGCTGAAGTCGTCCCAGAAATCCAGGGCCGAGCCGCCCCAGCCGCCGCGCACCCACGAGAGGCGGTGCGTGCTCTTGCCGTCGGCGGTCGTCGCCAGGGCGATGGTGCCCCATTGTTCGGCGGTCGGGGCGACGCCGTCCGAGGACATGAAAATGCCTCTGACGTGCTCGCTGCGGCGATACGCGTTGCGGTTGGCTTTGCTGCCGACGTAGACCGGGTCGCCTTTCCAGTCCTTCCTCTGGCCCGAGCCGTCGATGCCGATGAAGTTGGGCAGGGTGGCGCAGACGGAGGCCTCGATCGTCTCGCTGGTCTTGTTGCGCAGGACGTATCGCAGGATCGCTACCGGGATGCCGCTGGTTTCGGCGTCGGCCGGCACGAGCGGGTTGAACGCCTCGATTGTGACGTCGATGGGCATGTCCGCATCGGCCAGCATGACCTGCCCCAGGGGATAGGCGGCCGCGAAGCTGCATTGGCGAAAGCGGGGCAGGCCGTGATTCGGGGCCGTGCTGCCGTGGCTTTCCTCGTAAGCCGACGGTTCGAGCGGGCCCTCCAGCGCGCGGGTGCGCGTCCGGCCGTCCGGCGTCCGCGTGAAAACGACGAAAAACGGGCCGAAGGGGCCTCGCAAGGGCACAAAGCCCTTGGCCGGACGGTTCATGATCTCCCAGTCGCGCAGGTCGCCCCGGCCGCCGAGCGATACGGTCCCCGTCCCGATCCCCCCCAGCGGCAGGGCGATCCGGGCCAGATGCTCCTGGTCGTAGCGTTTCAGAACGGGCCAGCCCGCTTCCGCGCGGTTTTCGACCGGTGCCGGCCGGACCGTAACGCTTTCCCGGGCTAAGACCAGCCTGGGACCACAACTACAGCACATCAGCGCGAGCAACATCACACAACATGAGAAGTGGCGATTCATGGCAGCCTCCTGATTTCATGCGACAGTAGCAGATGCACGATCACTCGCCCCGGAATATAGCGCGCCGACGCCTCCGTGGCAACGCTGATGGCGGAAACCGGCCCCGAATGCCGATCCCGGACCAGCCCTCCGGCCGAAACCGCACGCACACCGGCGAATTGGGTTCGTTTGGCGCCCAGCGCCTCCGACCCTCCGGCTCTTCACCGCAAAGGCACAGAGGATGCAGAGTAGGATGTATAACTTCTTCGTATAGAAGCATTTACGTTTACCTCCGTGCCGGCGCCAGATCCTTGCCGTCGGGGAATTGGGTTCGTTTGGCGCGGATCGCTCTTGTCGGGCTTCCGGGGCGCGGGGTGCCTTGTCGCTCCGCGCCGAGTCGCCGAGGACACGGAGTACGACGCTCGACTCTCTCGGGTCAGTGGCTCGCGGATCGCTCGATCTTTGTGATGGAACTTTCATAGTCTCAGATTCATGCCTTGTCGCATTTGTTGCTCAATATACAAACCGTACAGTGGGCCGTCAAGGGGAAATTCTTGACGACGGTGGAAAAGTAGGGGGAGAAGGTGTGAAGGGTGTGAAGGGTGTGAAGGGTGGGGAGGGGTTGCCGGGGCGTTTATTCTATGCCGAGGGCGTCGGGGACGGTGTAGAGGCCGGGGGCTTTGCCGGCGAGCCATTGGGCGGCGCGGAGGGCGCCCCGGACGAAGGTGTCGCGGGTGTGGGCGGTGTGGTTGAGGGTGATGGTTTCGCCGAGCGTGCCGTAGATGACTGAGTGGACGCCGGTGGTGTCTCCGGCGCGGACGGCGTGCATGCCGATTTCGCCCTTCTGGCGGAGGGCTTCCTTGCCGCTTCGGCCGTGGACGAGCGAGGCGGACGCGTCGCGGCCGGTGGCCTGGCAGATGTTCCGGGCCAGGGTCAGGGCGCTGCCGCTGGGGGCGTCCTTCTTGAAGCGGTGATGCTGCTCGATGATCTCGATGTCGTATTCGTCGCCGAGTATGGCCGCGGTCTTGCCGACGAGGGCGAAAAGCACGTTCATGCCCACGCTCATGTTGGTGCCGTAGACGACGGGGATCTTACGGGCGGCGCCCTCGATGGCCTTCTGCTGGTCGTCGCTCAGGCCCGTGGTGCCCATGACCAGGGCGATGCCGCTGGCGACGCACTGCTTGAGGGTCTCATCGGCGGCCTGGGGCAGGGAGAAGTCGATGGCGACATCCGATTCCACCGGCCAGGAGCTTCCAATCGCCACGTTCAGGGACGCAACGCCGGCCACGGTGCCCGCATCCTTGCCGATCTCGGCGCAAGCGGCGTGTTCCACGGCCGCGACGATCTCGAACTGACCTGATTCCGCTGCCAGGGCGGTGATTCGCCGGCCCATGCGTCCGGCGGCGCCCACGATTGTCAATCTGGTTTTCATATCCGGCTCCTTCCCGGCCCAAAAACTTCGTCTTGAGCGGGAATATACCGCAGGGCAGCGGTGTTGGCAAGCCGTCAACCGGTTTTGACTCGCGGAAAGCTATCGATAAGTGTGCATGGCTCAGTATGTTGTAGTCTGGCTGTGCGGGCTTTCAATATGTTGGGGCTTTGGGGCTGCGGCCGGGTGCTCCGGCTTTTCGGAGGTCTTCCCAGATGCCGGCAGGTCGCTCGCGACCCGTCATCGAGCCGGAACGGTTATGGGACCGAATCTGTGCCAACCGCGTTGCAACGCCGGGGCCGGGGCGCGCTATGGGCCGAAAAAGGACAAAATGTGCGAAAAAGTTATTGCCACCGGGCGGTATGACGATTATTATATGGGCTTTAATCGCAGGATTGAATAGCTGCCACGAACTCTTACTGTAAAGGGTTACGTAATGACTGTGACAGGATATGTGAACAGTGCAACGGATTAGGCGGACAAGCGTGAGGTACCGTTGCATGTTTGCGCAGATGGCGGCTTGGAAAGAAATGTCTCTGCTCCGGTGTCGTGATGCCGGCGAGGTTGATGATATGGTTTGGCTGCATCGCCAGGGCGAAAAGCCGAACTCTTATCGGAGGCGACTGATGTAGACGAGAGGCAGGTGACAACCTCGTTGGAGCACGGGCATGTTGGGAGTGGAAACTGTTAGAGTTTCCACTTTTTTTTGCTCTTTTTTAAGACTGCCTTGTTTGGCGGCAGAACAGCAGGGCGGCGTGAGCCGGTGGCGTCGTCGCGACTGTGCTTCCAAACACTCAAAGGCAGGTTTGTTTTTTAGAGAGAACAAGGCCATGAACCAGGAATTGCTCAGAATCGTTGACAACATTGCCCGCGATAAGAACATCGACAAGGAGTCGATCTTCGTCGATCTGGAAGAAGCGATGGGGGCGGCCGTGCGCAAGCATTTCGGCGACACGGAGAGCGAGATCGTGGTTCAGATCGACCGCAGCACGGGCATGGTCAGCGCATTCAAGGACGCCGAGCCGATCGATATCCGGCGGCTGGGGCGGATTCCGGCGCAGACGGCCAAGCAGGTGATGATTCAGAAAATCCGGGCCGACGAGAGGGACAGCATCTTCAGCGAGTTCGTCCAGCGCAAGGGCCAGCTTATCAGCGGCTCGGTGGTCCGGTACGAGGGCGGAACGCTGATTATCAACCTGGACCACTGGACCGAAGGGTTCATGCCGAAGGGCGAGCAGATCATGGGCCAGACGCATCGTCCGGGCGAGCGGATCCGGTGCCTGATTCTCGATGTGAAAGAGACGTCGAACCAAGTGAAGATCATCCTGTCGCGGACGCACCCGGACTTCATTCGCCGGCTTTTCGAGTCGGAAGTGCCGGAGATCGCCGAAGGGATCATCGAGATTCGAGCGTTGGCGCGCGAGGCCGGCTACCGCAGCAAGGTGGCGGTGACCTCGTACGACGACAAGGTGGATCCGGTCGGGGCGTGCGTGGGCGTGCGGGGCAGCCGGATCAAGAACATCGTCGATGAGCTGGGCGGTGAAAAGATCGACATCGTGCGCTGGAATGACTCGTCCCAGGTGCTGGTGGCCAACGCCCTGATGCCGGCCAAGGTCAGTGAGATCGCCCTGTGTTTCGAGCTGGGTCGGGCCACGGTGGTGGTGGAAGAGGACCAGTTGAGTCTGGCGATCGGCAAGCACGGGCAGAACGTTCGCCTGGCCGCCCGGCTGACCGGCTGGGATATCGACATCCTCACCCCGGACGAGTACAACCAGGGCATCGAACGCCTGGCCACCTGCGTCAAGAAGGTCGACGGGGCCGACGAGGTCGTCGTCGACAAGCTCATTGCCCTGGGCATTATCTCCGTCCTGGATCTCGACGACGTGGGAGCGCAGCCCCTGGTCGACGAGTTGAAGCTGGAACCTGATTTTGCCGCCCGGTTGGTGGAAGCGGCGGACAACGAGGCCAAGGCGATGACGGCCGAAGCCGAGCAGAAGCAGGCCGAAAAGGAGCTGGCACAGCAGACGAAGACGCTCGACGTTGCCACGGAAGAGCGCGAAGAATAGTACCTGGAGGTTTTTTGGCTACCACAAGAGTATACATTTTGGCCCGCGAGCTTGGCGTCAAGAGCTCTGCCATTGTGAAGAAGTGCCAGGATGAAGGCCTGGACGTGAAGAACCACATGGCGGCGATCTCGGCGGGATTGGCCGCGACGATTCGCGAGTGGTTCAGCGAGGGGGAAAACGTTACCACCGTGGAGACGGCCGACAAGGTCGATCTCCAGGAGGTCCGCGTCAAGAAACGACCGCGCCGCAAGAAGACGACCGAGGCGGCGGCCGAAGAGGCCGGCACGGCGGTCACCGAGGCGCCGGTGACTGAGGCTCAAGCTTCGGCGCCGGTGGCCGCGCCGCTCGAAACGGAGGCGGAGTCCGAGGAGGCGGCTGCCACCGTTGAAGAGGCGGCGCCGCCCGGGCAGGAGCAGCTCGAGGAGGTCGAGGCCCCGGCCGAGGAAGCCGGGCCGGAGGCGGAGCCCGAGCCCGAGCCCGAACCGGAGCCCGAGCCGGAACCGATTTTGCCGGCCGGACCGATGTTGACGAAGCCGAAGCCTGCGAAGTTGAGCGGTCCTCGGGTCGTTCGCGTCGAGGCGCCCGAGCCGGACCGGCGGCGGCCCCGGTCGAGACCGCGATACGATCGAACCGTAACCCAACCGCTGATGTCCGGCAGCGCAGGCGACGGAGAAAGCAAGGCCGGAGTGGCAGGCAAGGGCGGAAAGCGTCACAAGGACCGCACGCACGGCCGGAGAAAGCAGGAAAGCGACCAGGAAGCGGCCCGTCGATCCAAACTTCGCACCAAGTGGCGGCAGAGAGACATCGAGGAAAGGCAGGCTCGCCTCAGTGCCGCCGGGGGAGAAGGACTGCGTCTGCGTCCGACTCGCAAGATCACCTCGAAAGCGCAGCGCGAAGCCGCCGCCGCGGGGAGGCCGAGGAAGGCCGTTATCACGGAGCCGATTACCGTCAAGGATCTGTCGGCGGCTCTGGCGGTGAAAGCCGCCGATATCATCGGAAAACTCATGCAACACGGCACAATGGCCACGGCCAACCAGACGATTAGCAGCGATTTGGCCGAGCTGGTGGCCCTGGAGTTCGATACCGAGCTGGTGGTCGAACGCAAGACCCTGCTGGAAGACGAAATTCGCAACGAGTTTGAAAGTCGCGAGCGGAATCATCTTACCAAGCGTGCCGTGGTGGCCGCCATGCTGGGGCACGTCGATCACGGCAAGACCAGCCTGCTGGACAAAATCCGCGAGACGCAGGTGGCCGCCGGCGAGGCCGGCGGGATCACCCAGCACATCGGCGCCTCGCAGGTCAGTTGCAACGGCAAGACCGTGACGTTCCTGGACACGCCCGGTCATGAGGCCTTTACGGCCATGCGGGCCCGGGGGGCCAACATGACCGATATCGTGGTTCTCACGGTCGCCGCCGACGACGGCGTGATGCCTCAAACGGTGGAAGCGATCGCGCACAGCAAGGCCGCCGGCGTTCCGATCGTCGTGGCCCTGAACAAGATCGATCTGCCGGGCTGCGACATCAACCGGATCTACGCGCAGCTTGCCGAGCACGAGCTGACGCCGGCCGAGTGGGGCGGGGAGACCGAAGTGGTCAAGACCAGCGCCGTCACCGGCCAGGGGATCGATGATCTGCTCGAAGCGCTCGATTACGTGGCGGAACTGCTCGAATTGAAGGCCGACGATACGATTCCCGCCACCGGCTGGGTCGTGGAGGCGAAGATGTCTCCGCGGCAGGGTCCGGTTGCCACGATTCTGGTCAAGGAAGGGCGGCTGGCCAAGGGGGACGTGCTGCTGGCCGGCGACACCTATGGGCGCGTCAAGATGATGAGGAACAGCTACGGCAAGCGAATCAAGGTCGCCACCAGCTCCATGCCCGTGGAGATCAGCGGTCTCAACGACGTGCCGCAGGCCGGCGACAGGGTCTATTGTCTCGAGGATATCAACCGGGCGAAAGCCGCCGCGGAAGAGAGCCGGCTTCGCCAGCGGGAGAAAACGCTGGCCGAACGCACCCAGGTGACGATGGACAACCTGTTCAGCCAGATCGAGGCCGGCAACGTCAAGGAGCTGAACCTCATTATCCGGGCCGACGTGCAGGGCTCGGTGGATGTGCTGAAGAAATACCTGTCCGAGCTGAGCACCGAAGAGGTGAAACTCAAGATTCTTCAGGCGATGCCCGGCGGCATTACCGAGGGGGACGTCATTCTGGCGGAGGCATCGAACGCGATCATCATCGGCTTCAACGTGGTCGCCGACGAGTACGCCGGCAAGGCGGCGGAAGCCCGGGGCGTGGACATCCGGCTCTACAAGGTGATCTATCGTATCACCGAGGATCTGAAGAAGTCGATGGTCGGGCTGCTTGAGCCGGAAGAGCAGGAGAAGGCCCTGGGCCGCGTCGTGGTCAGAGCCACCTTCAAAGTCTCGCGTCTGGGTACGGTCGCCGGCTGTTACGTCACCAGCGGTGTGGTCACGAAGAACGCCAAGGCCCGGCTGATCCGCGACAACGTGGTGATCCGAGACGAGTTGAGGATCGGTTCGTTGAAGCATTTCAAGGACGACGTCCGGGAGGTCAAGGCGGGCCTGGAGTGTGGCATCAAGGTGGCCGGCTTTGACGACATCAAGATCGACGACGTTCTGGACTTCTACGAAATTGTGAAAGTGGCCCGAACCCTGGAATAGCCGGGGGCCGGGTGTCGTCTATTCTCCAGGAAGGCAATTCGATGCCTACACGCAGACAGGAAAAAGTCGCTCGCGTTATCAAGGAGGCGGTCAGTGACGCCGTCGCCAACCATCTGAGCGACCCCCGCATTACGGGCTTTGTCAGCGTGACACGGGTAATCGTGGCGCCGGATTTGCGTGGCGCCGAGGTGTATTTGAGCATTTTTGCCGCCGGTGATAAGGCGAAGCGCCGGACCTTCGATGCCATCGTGCACGCCCGGACGCGGATTCAGTCCCGGGTGGCGGCCGCGCTGGAGAGCAAGTTCTGTCCGGTCCTGCGGCTGCACCTGGATGAGGAGTTTCAGAAAACGCTCGAGACGATGCGTCTGATCGATCAGGTGGCCGGCGAACATCAGGCCGAAGACGACGACCGGGACGAGTCGTGACCCGACGAGCATCGGGCTGACGGGGGCTGTGGATCGGCCTGGTTTTCCCCGTGTCTTGAGTTTGGTAAGGCCGCTGACACCGTCAGCGTTTTGGAAAGGCCATGAAGAACAGTAAGGAATACGCTGGACGATTGCAGAAGCTGTACCGCGGGCTCAAACCCGGGCGGACGAAAATCGAGGCCGTCGCGTACGAGGATCCGCTCGAGGCGGTGATCTATGGCATCGTCAGTGAGCGGATGCGCGACGACGTCGCCCAGGCGGCGATGGTGGGGATTCGGGATACGTTCATCGACTGGAATGACCTGCGTGTCTCGCGCGTGGAGGAGATCGTGGAGATCTTCGGCGAGGATACGCCGGCGACGCGCAGTACGGGCGCTGCGTTGACAATGGTGCTGCGAGCCGTTTTTGACGCGTATCACGCTCTGACGTTGCAGCCGCTCAAGAAGATGGGCAAACGACCGGCAAAGCAGGCGCTGGAGGAACTCCAGGGCATGAGCCGGTTCGCGGTGAACTATTGCATGCTGACGTCGTTGCAGGCGCACGCGATTCCGTTGACCGCCTCGATGGTGGACTATCTCCGTCAGCAGGAGGTCGTGGACCCGCAGGCCGATGAGGAAGACATCGAGGGGTTCCTGTCGCGCCAGGTGGCCGCGAAGAACGGCTACGAGTTTTACGCTCTTCTGCGACGCGCGAGCGAGTCCGCCAGGGTGGCGAAAAAGAAAAAGAAGAAGACGCGGCGCAAGAGCAGCAAAGTCGCGAAAGCAAAGAAATAGAGTGACTTGCAGGGGGCGTCCCTTGCAGGCAAAGAGCAGTACGGGTTTTGTAAAGTCAAGACAGGGAAATGGCATCAGAGCGAATTTTGAAGCTGGGCCTTCCGGCGGGGAGTCTGCAGAAGGCCACGACCGATCTTCTCCGCAAGGCGGGGTACAATGTTTCCGACTCCCGGCGGAGCTATCTGCCGAGTATCGACGACGATGAGATTCAGCCGGTCTGCCTGCGGGCCCAGGAAATGGGCCGCTACGTCGCCGACGGTGTCCTGGATGCGGGCATCACGGGTTTCGATTGGGTGCAGGAGAACGAATGCGAGGTGGTGGAGGTCTGCGAGCTGGCCTACAGCAAGGCCACCAGCAATCCGGCCCGATGGGTGCTGGCCGTACCCAACGAATCGCAGGTACAGCGACCGGAGGACCTGGCCGGAGGCATCGTTGCCACCGAACTCGTCGGCGTGACAAAACGTTACTTTGCCGACAAGAACGTCGATGTGAAGGTCGAGTTCAGTTGGGGCGCCACCGAGGTCAAGGCCCGCCTCGTCGACGCCATCGTGGAGCTGACGGAGACGGGCACCTCGCTGCGGGCGAACAACCTGCGTATTCTGGACACGGTCATCGTCTCCACCACGCGGCTCATCGCCAACAAGGACGCCTGGCAGGACGATTTCAAGCGCGAGAAAATTGAGAACCTCTCGATCCTGCTGAAGGCGGCGATTGAGGCACGCAGCAAGGTCGGATTGAAGATGAACGTCAAAAAGGGCGACCTGGAATCGATCCTCAAGGTCCTGCCGGCGGAAAAGAGCCCTACGGTATCGAGTCTGGCGGATTCCGAGTACGTGGCGATCGAGGTGATCGTCGAGGACAAAGTGGAACGCGCCCTGGTGCCCGCGTTGAAACGCGCCGGCGCCTCGGGAATCATCACGTATCCGTTGAACAAGGTGATTCACTGAGAGACGGCGGGTCGGGTCGCGAAGTCCCTCCCGGAGGGCCCCTCGGGTCTTGTTCGGCACAGGGCCTGCACGCGTGGCGCTGCGGAGAGACATTCTCATCGGCCGCCGTTCGGGGCAGAGCAGTCGATTGTGATATTGCGTGTAACGGATCGTCCTGTAGTGTGAGGAGTGTCAACATGAAGAAGCTGGTCAAGACGACACGTATTCCCTTTGTTGCCGTTGTTTTGTTCCTTTCCTTGACGCTTGTCGGTGCGGCGGTGTCTCAGACGCAGAAGCCGGGCGGCAAGGCGGTATCCCCGGCGCCCGAATCGGCCCAGGTGGTGGGCCAAATCGGCGACTACGTCATTACCAAGGATGAGTTGCGGCAGAGGCTGCTCAGCGAGATCCGGCCGCGCGGCGACGAGGATACGGCGAAAGAGCCCGTCACCGCCGAGGCCGTGCTGCGGACCATGATCGCCGAGAAGGCCATGATGATGGAGGGACGCAAGCAGGGTCTGCTCAACGACCCCATTCTCAAGGCCTACATCGACCGAACCCGGCAGCGAAAGCTCGTGGGATTGTTGCTGACGGACTACCTGGAAAAGACCCTGTCCGTCCGGGACGCCGAGATCGATCAGGCGGTCAAGGCCAATCCGAAGCTCAGCCGCGAGCAGGCCAAGGTGCGGGTGCAACAGGCCAAGGCCAGGCCGCTGCTGGAACGCTATTACGGCCAGTTGGCCCAGAAGTTCCACGTCAAGAAAGTGAAGGACAATTTCGCCAAGGTCTCGGCGATCCACAACCGGTTGCTGCACAAGCCGGCCCAGGCCCGTCGCGAGAGCTGGATCAAGAACGCCCAGGTGAGGGAGGAGCTGACTCCGGCGGAGAAGGAGCTTGCCTTGGCCACGTACGACGGCGGCAAGGTCACTCTGGAGGATTGGTTCAAGACGCTGTGCGATATCGTGCCGCCGCGGCGGCCCCGGGACCTGGGCACGGCCCAGGGTGTTGAGAAGCTGCTGGAGAACACGTTGCGGCCGATTATTTTTGCCGCCGAGGCCAAGGCCCAGGGCTACGACAAGAACAAGAAACTGCTGCGCGAGATCAAAGAGCTCGAAGACAGGAGCTTGCTGGGCAAAGTCCGCGGTGAGAAGATTCGCAACGTTCCGGAGCCGAACGACGCTCAGATCAAAGCCTATTTCGACGCGAACAAGGAGGTGTTTGGCAAGAGCGCCTCGCTGAAGGTCGATCAGTTCTGGTGCGAGGACCTGAAGGCGGCGCAGAAGGCCAAAGCCATGCTGGCCGAGGGGAAGGACTTCGCCGCGGTCAAAGAGGCGTGCGCCGCCGAGAAGAGCGACCGGCCCTCGACTCTCTACGCCAGCGGCGAGGGCGTCTTCTGGGACGAGCTGTGGAAGGGCGATCCCAACGAGGTCGTCGGTCCCGTGAAGGGCTTCTACGGCACTGGCATCGTCTGGCGTCTGGTGAAAATCCTGGAGAAGACGCCGGCCGAGACGCAGCCGTACTCCGACAACATCAAGAGCCGTGTGAAGTGGGCCATCGTGGCCCAGCGGAGGCAGAAGATCCTCGACGCCTATGAGAAGGAGCTTCTGGAGAAATACCCCCACCAGCTCTATGCCGAACGTATCAAGGACATCGATCCTCTGGAGGTGACCGGGTTGCCCAAAGCGTCCCGATGACGCCGGGCGGAGCCGAACGCCGTCTCTGTGAGGCCTCGGCGGCAACGGGATTTCAGTTGCAAAGGGCCGGTTCCCGAATACTATCTTGGGATCATGACTGCAAACGGATTGCTGGATAGACGGTTTTGAGCATGGTTTTTACGCTCCAGAGGTACGTGTTTCGGGAACTTTTTCGCATCTTCGTGCTGGCCACGATTGGATTGACGTTGATCCTGAGTCTGGGCGGAACGTTGCGGCCTGCGCAGGAGTACGGCGTGGGCCCGCGCCAGATCGTCCACATCCTCGTGTATTTCATGCCCATCTCGCTGACGTTCGTGCTGCCCATGTCGGCGCTGTTTGCCTCGGCGCTGGCCTACGGGCGTTTCGCCAGCGACAACGAGCTCGATGCCTGCCGGGCCAGCGGCATCAGTATGACGACCCTGGTCTACCCCGGCTTGGCCCTGGCCGTGCTCGTGGCGATCGCCAACCTCATGCTCAGTTTTCACGTCATGCCCTATTTCGTCCGTCTGGCCGAGAAATCGCTCAAGGCCGACGCCAGGCAGATCCTCTTTCGCAACATTCAGCGCAAGGGCTTCTACAGCCTGCCGCCGGACGAACGCTGGGTGATCTATGCCGATTACGCCGACGTGACGAACGACGCCCTGTTCGGCATCGTCGTGGTGGAGTCTTCGCCGGAGGCGATCAAGAAGATCATCACTTCCGAGATGGCCCAGGTGCGTTTCAATCCGCAGGAGCGTTTCAATGAGGTGCAGTTGACCGCTCACAACGCCAAATGGATGGGGGCGGCCGACGATTATTGGGGTCAGGTCAACCGGCTATCGCTAAAGCCGGAGTTCGGCTCGCTCCTGGGCGACGAGATCAAGTTCAAGAAGATCGATGAAATGAAGCGGATTCAGGCGAATCCGATGTTGTTCGATCCGATTTCACGAGCGGCACGCAAGACGTACGCTCAATTGGTCACGGAGCGGTTGGCCCAGGACATCGGGAAGCGCTTCTCGCAGGAGGATTTCTACGAGATCAGGGGCAAATCCCGATTCGTGCGACTTGCTGCGACCGGATGTGCCTTGAAGCAAGATTTGGCCGTGGACCTCGTGGCCCCGGTGGTGGTGGAGGAATACGACGCCGATACGGGTGAGCCGTTGCGCAAATTGAAGTGCGACAAGGCCGTGATCCACGTAAGCGAAGATATCGAGCGTCCCGAGTTGAGCCTGGACATGTCCAACGCTCGCGTCGAGGATACGGGTCTGCTGGTGGTGCGTGAGATCCTGCGCGATCTGACTTTGCCCGAGCCCATCGCGCAGGCGCTGGAGGGCCGCAGTGTTCTGGAGGTGGTGAACTCCGAGAACGTCCCGTCCATTCTGGATGCGGCGCCCAGCAGCACGCTGGCTCTTCGGCAAGCGATGCTGGAGAGGGAACTGGGGACCACGCTGGTCGATATCAAGGCGGAGATCAACTCCCGGCTGGTTTTCGGTATCGGCTGCGTGCCGATGATCCTGATCGGGATCGGCCTGGGGATCGTCAAACGCGGCGGGCACATGCTCAGCGCTTTTGGCGCCAGTTGCGTGCCGGCCGCCGTGCTCATCGTGACCATCATCAGCGGCAAGCACGTCACCGAGAACGTCGGGGCCCAGGCCGTCTCCGGGATTCTGGTCATGTGGGGGGGGCTGGGGTTTCTGATTCTTCTGGCGGCCTTCATTTACGGGCGGTTGTTGCGCCACTGAGCAAGGAGAGGAGTCCTGCAAAATGGAGATTCGGCAACCGGGCACGAGATCATGAAGATCCTGGATCGTTATATCGCCAAGAGTTTTCTGATCGGCTATGCGATCGCATTTGCCGTCCTGATCGGTCTGCGCGTCATGATCGACCTGTTCGTCAATCTGGATGAATTCGCCGAGCACACGGACCTGGGAACCTGGGCGGTCGCCCGAAACGTGGTGATGTATTACGCCGTCAACACGACTCTGTATTTTCGGGATTTTGCCGGCGTCATCACGGTCGTGGCGGCGGCCTTCTCGTTGGGCAAGCTGGTTCGCGCCAACGAGCTGGTGGCGATCATCGCCTCCGGGGTCAGCGCCAAGCGTGTGGTGGTGCCCATTCTCGTGCTGGCCCTTTTCTTTGCCGGCTTGTCGGTGGCCGACCAGGAGTTTCTCATTCCGGCCGTCAGCGACAAGCTGGTGCGCGACCAGGACGACGTTCCGGGCGAGGAATCCTACGCGGTGTGGTTCATCAGCGACGGAAAGGGCTCGCTGATCTGTTCCCGCAAGTACGACGTCAAGACGATGACGCTCGAGCAACCCACGATTATCACTCGCAAGCCCACCAGTCGTCCGGGCGTGTGGGAGGTAACCGGACGCATCACCGCCGATCAGGCCACGTACAACGAGGGGACCGGCGTGTGGGACCTCGTCAACGGGGTCTTCATCGCCACCGATCTGGCCGAAGGGGCCAAGCCGGTCCCATCCTACTCGACGGGCGATCTGCTTCCCAAGGACATCTCCGTGCGCTGCAAGGCCGGCTATAAGGCCCTGTTGAGCTCGTGGCAGTTGGCGGCGCTGGCGGAGCAGGAGACGAAAATAAAAGACGTTGTCCAGCTTTACAGCCAGAAGCACTTCCGGATTACCGACCCCATCATTAACCTAACGATGCTTATGGTCAGTCTGCCCGTGCTGGTCTGCCGCGATCCGCGCACGATGAAATCGGCGATTATCGTCAGCTTCGCCCTGACGGCGGCCTGTTTCGTCACCACCTTCGTCTGCCGGATGCTGGCGACGGAAGTGGTCCTGACCAACCGCGTCATGCCGGAGTTGTGGGCCTGGTTGCCGGTCTTCGTCTTCCTGCCCATCGCGTTTATCGAGCTCGATTCCATGAGAACGTAGAGCGGCTCGATCTAATACCGCATTTCATAAATCGTGCGACTATAGATTGCTTCGCTTCGCTCGCAATGACAGGGGCAACCCGTGTATGTCATTGCGAGCAGCGCAGCGACGAAGCAATCTCCTCCCGCATAGTCGCGGAACTCAGGAAATGTGGTACCAGGGACGGGAGGGATTCACTCGCGGACGCCGCCGGTCGGGTGCTTGATGACTTCGCGCACTTCCTTGTTGATCCGAACGCTGCACCAGTGCTGGCCGCACATCGAGCAGTAATCCGCCGAGTTGAGCTGGCCGGCGCCCATCTCGGCGCACGCCTCCTGGTGCATGCGGTCGGCGGTCTCCGGATCGAGCGATTCCTTGAGATGCGTCTCCCAGTTCAGGTTGGATCGGGCGACGCTCAGCCGGCGGTCGCGTTCGGCGGCCCCGTTCAACCCTCGGGCCACGTCGGCGCCGTGCGCGGCGATCTTGCTGGCGACCACGCCGGCCCGCACGTCGTCGGCGTTC
The DNA here is from genome assembly GCA_964415045.1 of uncultured Pirellulales bacterium. Taxonomy (GTDB): domain Bacteria; phylum Planctomycetota; class Phycisphaerae; order Sedimentisphaerales; family Anaerobacaceae; genus CAYPZL01. The sequence goes on from CAYPZL010000050.1 coordinate 20,661, forward strand.
GGCAGGCCTAAATGCTCGCGCGGCGTCACGTAGCAGAGAAACGATGCGCCGTAGAAAGCCGCGGCACAACCCCCGATCGCCGAGGTGATGTGATCGTACCCGGGCGCGATGTCCGTCACCAGCGGGCCCAATACGTAGAAGGGGGCGCCGTTGCAGATTTCCTGCTGAATCTCCATGTTGTACTGAATCTGGTCGAACGGCACGTGACCCGGGCCCTCGACCATGACCTGGCAGCCCTTTTCCTGGGCCCGCTGGGTCAGTTCGCCGAGCGTGCGGAGTTCGGCGATCTGTGCTTCGTCGGTGGCGTCGGCGATGGCGCCGGGTCGCAACCCGTCCCCGAGCGAGAAGCAGACGTCGTGCTCGACCATGATCTCGCAGAGCTGGTCGAACATCTCGTAGAGCGGATTCTGTCGCTTGTGGTGAACCATCCACTTGGCCAGCAGCGCGCCGCCCCGGCTGACGATCCCGGCCACGCGATTCTCGATCAGAGGCAGATGCTCGCGCAGCAGACCGGCGTGAATCGTGAAGAAATCCACGCCTTGTCGGGCCTGCTTCTCGATCGTGTGCAGAATGATGTCCTCGTCGATGTCCTCGACGTTTCTGCCTTCGATTACCTGGTAAATGGGTACGGTCCCAAAAGGCACGGGGCAATGACTGAGCAGCTCGCGGCGGATCTCGTCGAGGTTTCCGCCGGTGCTGAGGTCCATGATGACGTCGGCGCCGACGTCCAGGGCCGCCTGCATCTTCTCGATTTCGCCCTCCACCGAGCAGCGGACGCTGCTGGTGCCGATGTTGGCGTTGACCTTGGTGGTGATTGCCCGGCCGATGCCGACGGGCTTGAGGTTCTCCTCGAGGTGGCGTTTGTTGGCGGGTATGACCAACCGTCCGGCCGCCGTCTCGGCCCGAACCAGTTCCGCGTCCACCGCCTCGGTGCGGGCCACGTGCCGCATGGCGTCGGTAAGCCGGCCGGCCCGGGCTTCTGTCAATTGCGTTGTCATGACTCCGTGCTCCTTGGCCAAATAAAAAAATCGCTCCCGCAGGAAGCGATTCGTTGCGTTTGCTCGACCGTGCCGAATGCATCGCTTTCCTACGCAGGCCTGTTCACCCGCCACGACGACCCGGCTTGGGGCCGGCGGGCGCTTTGTCCTGATCAGGTTCCGAGGGTTTCTTCTCAGGCCCGCCAACCGCGAGCCACCCCTAGCGACCGACCCGATTATAACGCTTCCGCCCGTTCGATCAAGCAAATCTTGACCCGCTCATTCGTCGGTGGAAGTACGCGTCTTCCGAACGCCCGGGTGGCAGCGTCAAGGCCGCAGGCCTTGGCGATGGCCCAAGGCCCGGGGCTCGCGTATCGCCGCACGCGGCTCACAGGTCCGCCATCGCCAAGCTGGCGCTTGACGCTGCCACCCGCCTAACTCGCGGGGGCAGCGCTCTTTCGCGCGCACAATCGGGCCCGCCGGTTTCGGACAGGCGGTTGCGTGCGGGACGCGGTTCTTGTACACTCCGACGCCTGGATGTGTTGCCTCGTTCAGCGAGTGAGCCCATGGCGTGTAAATGGTACAATGGGTGTCCGCTGAGACGTTTCGAGCGTGCCGGCCTGCTTACGGACCGGTGGGCCGAGCAATACTGCAAGTCTGCCTCCAACTGGGCCAACTGCCGCCGCTACCAGTTGGAGGAGCAGGGGCTGGCCCATCCGGACAACCTGCTGCCCGATGGACACATCGACGAAGACCTCGCTTGAAGCCTCCGCCCCGCCTTGCGTCTTCCTTCTGTCTTACAGACAGGCATTGAGAGCGCCGAAGAGCGCTTCGAATCGCGCCATGCTCTCGTCGATGCCGGGCAGCTTCTGGAGCTTCTTGTTGCCGCTGCGGAAGAGGAACTCGGCCGGGATGGTGCGGTCGAAGTTGCCGCTGGCCGGCTGGCTCGAGGCAAACGCCTCCTGGACCGCATTGAGAACGGGCACGCCGGCTGTCGGCTTGACCGTGTGCGACAGCCTCCGTTTGCGCGGTATTTTGTACGCCATATCGACCAGCGTCACGTACATCTGCGGCCCGACCATGTCCTCGATTGTGCTTTCGGCCGGTTCGGCGTACCGGCTCAGCGGAAAGACGTGGCACTTCTCCAGCATGCGGCCCAGCTCGCGGTGCTTCATCACGTCGGGGTGTTCCTTCGAGAGACCCAGCAGCACGGCAAAGCCCGAGGCCTCGTTTGCCAGCAGGCCGGCCAGGGTGGCCAAGCGAACGATATCCCCGCAGGGCACGACGGTCCAGCTCGGGTGCAGCCCGGACCGCCCCCGTTCGTTGAGCCGCGCCGAGAACCATTCCAGATAGAACACCTCGGCGGGTTTCTCCACCAGCAGCAGTTTCTTGCTGCCGGACAGGTCCCGCATGATCCGGTATCCCAGCGACGCCTGCAAAGGCAGGAGCGTGTCGTGGTCGGTGCTGAGAACCTCGTCGCCGACCTTCGTGCCGAGATAGTTGAGCCGGCCTTCCGGTGTGTGCTCGATGACTTCCTCCACCGTGCGGACCCACGCGATCTTTTCCGGGTCGATCATGAACGGCGAGTGCGTCGTGTAGATCAACGGGTACTGGGCCGCCAGCTTGTCGTATACGTAGCGCAGCAGGTCCCACTGGGCCTTGGCGTGGAGCCCCAGGCCCGGGTCGTCCAGGAGGACCAGAAGATTGTCCCCGTAGCGTTTGCGCACGTCGGAGTACCACACGAGGAAGGAGAAGAACCAGACGAAGCCGGTGCTGCGCTCCTCGAAGTTCAGGGACAGATTGGTTCGCATGTTGACGATACGGGTCTCGAACACCAGTCCGCGGTCGAAGGGGCTCAGGTCTCCCGGTCGCCCGGGATAGAGATGGAAGCTGACTCTCAAGTCTCGCTCCTGGCTCCAGTAGGTGCCGATCTCCTCGGTGATCGGCCGGGCGGCGTCTTCCAGGTCGGCGATGAGCTCCTCCGATCGCTCGATGCTGGTAAGAGCTTCCACGGACGTACCGCCCAATTCGAGCAGCGCGAGGAAGACCCGGTCCGGCCCGGTCAGTTCGCCCTTTTGCTTTCTTTGCAGCAGGGCTTCGATCGAGATGCGACCCTCCATCATGTGCCATTCGGAGAAGTACAGCAGCTTGGGCAGCAGCTTGCCCAGGTGCCTCTCCATGAAGGCGTTGTCGGAGGTGGTCGCAGCGGCGGGGGCCGCTTGTATGGGATCGCCTGCCTGGCCCGGTTCCTCCGGTCCGGCCGGTCGCGGTGGGGCGGGCACGGCCGGCGCGCCCGGGCCGCCTATGGCACCGGACCACTGACGACCGCGATAATAGCCCTTTTTGATCACGACGGTGCGGGACGCCACGGCCCCGGGACCCAGGACGCTTTCCAGTTGTGCCACGTCGGCGTCTTCGAGCTCCCACGTCGTGATCAGAGCGTCATCGGGCTCGCCGCCTTCTCTCTTCTGATACTCCCGCCGGCGGGCCCGCGGATATTCCATGAGCACGTCGAAATCAGCCAGCTCTTCGACGTCGGGATTGAGCTTGTAGATCGCTTCGAGGTGTGAGGTTTTGCCCGCCCCGTTCTTGCCGACCAGGCAGGTCACCGGGCAGATCGAAAACTCGGTGGAATCCTCGATACAGCGAAAGTTCTTCACTTGCACGCGTCGCAGCTTCATTCTGGTCATTTCTCCCATGACACCGGTTTCCGGCCGGCACTCCGACCGATGATTGTGCAGTGTCTATCGTAGCAGAATCGCCACGCCCCGTCAAACAACCCATTGTTCAATGTGCACGACGGGACCCACCGAGCGTAAGGAGTGCATCGTGACGACACGTTTCCTGCTGCTGCTGGCGCTGTTGTCGGTGGGCCGGGGCACGTCCGTCAGGGATTATCCGGCGTCTCTGCCGGCCGCTCGGCCAGGGCCGCCATCGCCCGCCAGATTTGGACCGGGTTCTCGCTTACCCTGTCGTTGACGCTCATGCGGGAGAGGATGAGGACCTTCTCCGCGTCCATCGGTTCGGCGAGCCCCGGGTCGTCGACGCCGGCCGACAGGTAGCGCAGGTGCAGGGAGACACGGTGCTGGCCGTCGCCGCCGCTCTCTCGCGTGACCGTGACGATGATCTCGTCTTGCTCTTCAACGATGCCGATCTGAGCCGGCGCGTCCGGTGTCTTCCTCTCCAGGGCGCGATAGACATCCTCCAGCCACTGTCCCAGCGACAGCCCCAGGGCAACGGTTCGCCCGTCCCGGTCCCGGGCCAACTGCCAGTTTCGGAACCGGTCGGTGTCTATCGTGCGGCTGCGTCCGCTTTGCTCGGCGACCGGAGCGATGCCCGGCAGGCCGAACTGGGTTTTGACCAGGACCGCGCCGTCCCGGAAGACGACGCAGATATGGGAATCGTCCTCGTTCGTCCATACGTAGACCTCGTTGGCGGCCCCCTCGAAATAGGAACTGCTCAACCGGTCGCCCGCGGCGCCGAGCAGATCGACCACCCGGGCGCGAGCCATGCCCTTTTGGATTTGACCGTACATCTGACTGGTGAAGGTGGCCCCGGGGCTCGCCGATGGTCGCGGAGCTTCGCCTTGCGCCTCTGCGGCGTCGGGCGGGACGTCGGTCGCATCCGCGACTTCGCCGTAGGCCGGCTCCGCCCCTGTCCCGGTCTCGGGTGGCTCCGGATCGAGACCCGCTTCCCGGCACAACGCCTGCAACCGGGCGATCTCGGCCTCCTGCCACCGGGCCAGCGCCTCGACCTCGTCGAGCGTCGCCCGCAGCGACTCGGCGTCCCCGGGCTCGACGGTTTCGCCCTCGCCCGGCGGGGTCGGAGCCACAAAGGCGTATTCGATGTTTCCGTCCGCGATAGTGACCACCAGGCCGCTGCGCCTGCCGTTGAGGAATTCGGCAAACCCCTGGTACAGGCCCTCGGCCTTGCGGGTCAGCACGACCGTTTTGCAGGAATTGTACATCCGTTCATTGAGGTGGTCCCGGATGTGATGTTCCAGCTCGCCCGTGGTGGTGCCGTATGCTGCGAATGGGCGGCCCGGCCACGCCATCAGGGCCAGCAGGCACAGGATAGAAACGTGCGTACGCATAGGACATCGTCCCCTTTGTGAGTCTTTCTCACTCTTGTATCTTCCACAGCCCATTATACCACCAATCGGCCGCTTCGGGCCGCCTCTTGTTGGCGTCGCTGCGTTCGGGTACAGTAGCATTTTGGTTGTTCAGTCAGTTCCGCATTTTCGTAACAGGAGTTTTGCAAGAAGGCGATGGCAACGATGAAGGAGGTTGCAACGATGGCTAACGACGGCGTCATATCCCGGCGAAGTCTGCTGAAGAAATCCGCGACCGGTGTGGCCGCACTCGTTGTCGCAGGAACGCAGAGACCCGCAAGAACCGCTCAACGCGGTCGCCTGCGTCTCGGCGGGCCGGTCTTCGAGAAGGTCCGGGACCCCGATGGCTGGGTCAACGCCCTCAAGAAACTGGGCTATGCCGCCGCGTATTGTCCGGTCGCCGCCAATGCCGGCGACGATACCGTCCGGGCCTACGAGACCGCCGCCCGCAGGGCCAATATCGTTATCGCCGAGGTGGGGGCCTGGAGCAATCCGATCAGCCCCGACGGCCCGACGCGTAAGGCCGCCCTGGAAAAGTGCCGCCGCCAACTGGCCCTGGCCGACCGCATCGGGGCCCGGTGCTGCGTCAACATAACCGGCTCGCGCGGGGAAAAATGGGACGGGCCCTCCCCGAAGAATCTCACCCGGGAGACCTTCGACATGATCGTCGAGACCACGCGCTCGATCATCGACGACGTCAAGCCGACCCGGACGTACTTCACCCTGGAGACGATGCCCTGGGCCTATCCCGACTCGCCCGATTCCTACGTGCGCCTGCTCGAGGCCATCGACCGCAAGCGCTTCGCGGTGCATCTGGACCCGGTGAACTTGGTGTGCAGCCCGCAACGTTATTACGGCAACGCCGCGCTGATCCGCGAGTGTTTCGAGAAGCTCGGCCCGCACGTCAAGAGCTGCCACGCCAAGGACATCCTCCTGCACCCGCGCCTGAGGACGCACCTCGACGAGGTACGCCCCGGCACCGGCGGCCTGGACTACGCCACCTTCCTCAAGGAGCTCAGCAGGCTCACCGACGTCCCTCTGATGCTGGAGCACCTGCCCAACGCCGAGGAATACGGCAAAGCCGCCGAGCACATTCGCAGCGTCGCCCGGGAAGTGGGAATGTCCTTCGTGTGACGCGCCTTCCGGCGTGTGGCGCTACGGCGCTTTCGGGCGACCGCGGCGGACCGCGTTCTTGCCGTATCGGTCGCGAATCCTGTCCACGGCTTCGTCGAGCTTCTTGAGCTTCTCTTCCCGGGGGTCGGCAAAGAGCAGTTGCTGTCCGGCCCGCTCGTCCTCCAGTCCGGAGGCTCCCATGCCCAGCAGGCGCAGCGGTCCGGCCGACCGGGCCCGCCACCGGCGGAAGATTCGTTCGGCCGCCTCCCACAGAGACTGCGTGACGTTCGTCGCCTCGCCGAGCGTGTCACTGCGGGTGACGGTGCGAAAGTCGCCGTAACGCAGCTTCAACGTCACGGTCCTGGCCTTGAGGTGCTTCCGGCGCAGACGGTGGGCGACTTCCTCGACCTGCTCCAGAAGCACGCTCAGCAGGATCGCCGCGTCGCTGACGTCCGTGGCGAACGTCTGCTCGCTCGAGAGGCTCTTGCGCTGCCGGTCAGGCTCGACCGCGCGGTCGTCCTCGCCGCGGGCCAGCCTCAGCAGCTCGGCGGCGCCGTGGCCGACGATTGCCTCCAGCTCCGCCGGCGTGCTGCGGCGAAGCTGGGCGATGGTGTCGATCCCGTGCGTGCGCAGGGCCTTTTCGGTGACTTTGCCCACCCCCCAGATTCTGCCGACCGGCAGGGGATCGAGGATGCGCTGCTTGTTGGGCTCGTCGATTGTGACGAAGCCGTCCGGCTTATCCAGATCGGACGCCAGCTTGGCCAGGAACTTGTTCGGGGCAATGCCGACGGAGGCCGTCAGATGGGTTTGCTCGCGAATTTCGTCCTTGATAGTCCGGCCGATTTGCTCGGCGCTGCCGAAGAGATTCGTGCTGCCGGTGACGTCGAGAAACGCTTCATCAAGCGAAATCGGCTCGACCAGGGGGGTGTAGCGCTCGAAGATCGCGCCGATGACGTGTGAAACCTCGGCGTACCGTTCCATGCGAACGGGCAGCACCGCCGCGTGCGGGCAGCGGCGCAGGGCCTGGGCCATGGGCATCGCGCTGTGGACGCCGAACGCGCGGGCCTCGTACGAGGCGGCGCTGACGACGCCGCGCCCGTGCGGATCGCCGCCGACGATAACAGCCCGCCCCCGGAGCTCCGGATGGTCGTACTGCTCGACCGAAGCGTAGAACGCATCCATATCCACATGAATTATCCGGCGTGATTTCTTCACGACACCACCCGATCAGGACATTTGCTCTCAATTGTACCAGAGCGAAGATCGGTACAAAACCGTCGGCCGTTTGATATCTTTAACATTTCGCGGTATTCTGAAGCGCTTGTACGGTTTAGAGAAACGCACCGGCTCCGATGGAGGAATCCATGACAAAGCGCATTCGCATTTCCTTCGCACCGTTGATCGCTTATTCGATCTCCATCGCGGCGGCCGTATTTTTCGGCCTGCCCGGCGCCCACGCCGCCTCCGATCTGAAGGTTGTTCTGCCGGTAAGAGCGCATCCGTACTTGGCCTGTACGCCCGAGGAGTTGGCGCGGCTGCGGCGGGCCTGGCGAGGAGGCGGCGCCGAGCACGATGTTGTCGCCGCCCGCGTGAAGGAGGCGACGCGATTCGTGGATGAGCCCGTCACGTTTCCCCCGCGCGGCGGCCAGCACAACCAATGGTATCAGTGTGACAAATGCGAGATCGCCCTGAAGACCATCGACGCCGCCCACCACCAGTGCCCCAAGTGCAAAAAGGTCTACTCGGGGCACCCGTACGACGACGTGATCTTCAGCCGCGTCCACAGCAGCAACTTGCGGAACATGGAGACCGCCGCCTGGGCCTACGCGCTCTCGGGCGAGGAGAAATTCGCCCGCTACGCCGCCGGGGTTTTGTTAGGTTACGCACAACGCTACCGCGACTATCCCTACCACAGCGCGTCGCTCGAAACCGAGAGTAGCTGGGGCCGCAAAGCCGGCGGGCACCTCTTCGAGCAGACGCTGACGGAGGCCTCGGCGATGGCGACCTACATCGGGCCGGCCTACGACCTGATTCACGATTCCGGCGTCCTCTCGAAAGAGCAACACGAGGCCATCCGCGCAGGCCTCTTGCGCCCCATGCTCGCCAACATCGACCGAAACAAGGCCGGCAAGAGTAACTGGCAGACCTGGCACAATGCCGCCATGCTCTGGGGCGGGGCCCTCGTCGGCGACGCGGCCTGGATCGAAAAGGCCATCGCCGACCGCGACAACGGCTTCTACCACCAGATGGACGTGTCCGTCTCGAAAGAGGGCATGTGGTACGAGAACAGTTGGGGCTACCATTTCTACACGCTGCGGGCTTTGGTCATCATGGCCGAGACGGCCCGCCGGCTCGACATCGACCTGTGGGGCCACGAGCGCCTCCGGAAGATGTTCACCCTCCCGGTGTACTACACGATGGGCGACGGCATGTTGCCGCGTTTCGGCGACGACGTCAACTCCTCGGTCCGCCGGGTCGGCAGCCTGTTCGAGCCGGCGTATCACGCCTATCGCGACCCGGGCATGCTGGCGTTGTTGAGCAGCCGGCCTGGCTTTGAGGGCATCCTCCTGGGCCGGTCTGCCCGGCCGGCGCCGCAGCAGGTTGCGCTCGATAGCATGGTTTTCGAGGATGCGGGCCATGCGATTCTCCGCACGCGGGGGCCGGCCCAACTGACGGCGGCCCTGACGTTCGGCCCCTACGGCGGCTTTCATGGCCACTACGACAAACTGAGCTTCGTCTTTTTCGGCTTCGGCCGCGAGCTGGCGGTCGATCCCGGGCGGGCCCGCAGCCAGGCTTACCGGCTGCCCATCCATCGCAACTGGTACAAGGCCACGATCGCACACAACGCTGTCCTGGTCGACGGAAAGAGTCAGAATCCCGCCGCCGGGAAGCTGGAGCTATTCGAGCGAGGCGCCGACCACGTCGCGGCTCTGGCAAGCTGCGACGCGGCCTACCGGGGCGTCCGGCACAAGCGCCTGCTCCTGATGACAGACACCTACCTGCTCGTTCTCGATACGCTACACTCGGATACGAACCATCGCTTCGATTGGCTGTACCACAACCGGGCCAACCGGGCCGTCTGCGACGTCGCAACGGAAACGGTCAATCCGGCCGAAGTCTGGGCCGGCGGCGAGTATATCCGAAACGCGCGCCAGGGCGCCACCGACGAAACCGTGCGGGTGCGCTTTGAGGACGCCGAAATCACCACGCACCTGACGCTGGCCGCCCACAAGGGTACCGTTGTGACGACAGGCGACGGCGTCGGCGCTGCCGTAACCGATCGCGTGCCAATGGCCCTGATCGGTCGGGAAGGCAAGACCGCCTGTTTCGCGGCCGTCCTGGAGCCCGTACGAGCCGGCAGCCGGCCTCGCGTCGCAGGCGTGCATCTTGTCCCGGCCGGCGAGGCCTTCACCGTGGCGGTCGATCTCGATGGGCCGGCCGATCAGATCGAAATCCGCGCCGGAGACCGGCCCGCCGTGAGCCTCTCGCGGTAGAAAGTCTGAGAAAAACACGCCTCCAGGGGGAAAAACCGGCGATTTTGCCCAGCTTCGGGGCCACTCGGCCTGCAAAGTCTTGCATACGAAGCCACCACACTCTACAATACGATTGTAGGATTTTGGAAACACATCGGCGGTTTCGCGCATCACGTTAACGCGCGAACCAACGTACTCGGATAGGAGTTGCACCATGACAACGCGAAAAGCGTTCACGCTGATCGAACTTCTGGTTGTTATCGCCATCATCGCCATCCTGATGGCTATTTTGATGCCGGCGTTGCAGCGGGTCCGCGAGCAGGGCAAACGCGCCGCCTGCCTGGGCAATCTCAAGCAGCTCCAGCTCGCCTGGATCATGTACGCCGACGCCAACGACGACAAGATCGTCAACGGCGCCGCCGGTTTCACCAACCAGAACATGTCGTGGGGGGACCACCGCAATGAACTGGCGTGGATTGATGTCCGCGATTTCCGCGCCGACTGGGACACGCAGTTGGACCAGATCAGAGCTGGAGCTCTGTGGCCTTATTTGAGTAATGTGAAGAGCTACCGGTGCCCGACGGGCCGCCGGGGCGAGGCGGTAACCTATTCCATCATGTTTTCCATGAATGCCGTCAATCATCCGTGGAGCCAGGGAATCAAAGGCGGCCACGTGAAGCTGCGATCGGAGATTAAGCCGAATCCGGCGCTTCGGCTCGTCTTCATCGATGAAGGCTACATGACCTCGGATGCCTACGCCGTTTATTGTGACCGCGAGAATTGGTTCGACAGTCCTCCCGCTCGCCACGGCGACGGGGCTACGCTCTCCTTTGCCGACGGGCACGCCGAGCATTGGAAGTGGAAGGGCGTCGATACCATCCAGCACGCCAGAGACGAGGAGAACATCGGGCCGCAGGTCGGTCGCACGCCGACGACGGAAGACGGCTTCCAGGACCTCTATCGCATGCAAAAAGGCTGCTGGGGTAAGCTCACCTACACACCGTCACACTGACGACACCACCACAGGCGTCCTTTACCATACATTCGCGAACGTGCGACGGGGAAGATTGCTTGGCTCCGCTCGCAATGACACCCTGGGTCTCGCGACCCTTCACACCCTTCACACCCTTCACACCCTTCACACCCTTCTTCCCTCTACCGTGCGGCCGCACCGGGGGACGGGGCGGACGCCTGCCAGTTGGCCGGGTCGTTGCCGTAGGCGGTTGGGTCGATGCGGGTCAGGGAGGAGCCGTGGCCGTCGGGAGCGGCCGGCCACGGATCGATGCCCGCGGGGAAATCTTCGCTCCGGGAGCCGTCGCTGTAGACGACGCGGTCGATGCGGAGCCAGTGGCGCTCGTCGTCGTCCTCGTCGCCCGGCTTGCTGAGCTGGATCTTCTCGCTGCCGTTGGACAGGCTGCCCGCGCCCCAGGCAAAGACCTGGACGTTGGCCGGCACGGCGTACGTAGCGGCGAGCAGGTCGGCGTCTTTGGCTACGACGAGGTATTCGCCCGGTGCCAGGGTCACGGGTGGGTCGCTCGGGAAGAAAAGCTCGATGCCCGGATCGTCGGGGTCGTCGGTGAAGCGCCACGGCGCGTCCCGGAGCGCATCGTACAGTGTCACGGGAGCGTCGCTGACGTTGAGCAGTTCGATGTATTCGGCGTCGGCGACCGCGGCGGGATGGTACATGATCTCGGTAATCACCACCGGTCCGACCTGCGGGGCGGC
>CAYPZL010000051.1:0-31363 GCA_964415045.1 uncultured Pirellulales bacterium
CAGCATGAAAATCACGCATAAAAAACAAGAACCTGAAGGATTGTAGTACAAATCCGTGCGGTCGAGCGAGATCCGCAACGGCTTGCCGTCCCCCCAGACAAGGGCGCCGAGCAGCCCGTTGCCTAAAGGCAGCGCCTCATCCCAGACCCGCGCCGGGTCGGTGTAGTGCAACCCGTGCTCGGCGCGCGGCTGACCGTGCGCCGCCGCGCAAACGACGGTCGACAGAAACGCTATGGCAAGCACCGCCCTCAACTGGCGCATACGCTCTTACTCCTTATCCTCTGCACCCATACAGTGCCGAAAGCCCGGCCCGGGCTCAGGCGTTGGCGTATGAACAACATTCGTGCGGGCTGTCCGGATAGATGGGCACGTCGAAGCGGTGTCCCATGGCCACGCTTTCTTCTTCCCGCCGGAACAACGCCTTGCAGCCCTCGGCCATCTGCCGGACCTTGCGCGTCTCGGCCTCGCTGATGGGCTGGTAGGCATACGCTGCATCGATGGCCTTGTCGAGCAAATCGAGAAACGACGGCGGAATGCCCGCGACCACACCGTCCAGCGAAAGAACGAAGCGCATGGCGAGGCTCACCTCCTCCGGCGTCTCCGTCGCGCGGTACCACCACTTGCGCTTTCGTTCGGCGCCCTGCGGCCAAGCCCCCATCGACAGCGCCTTGATCGCCAGCACGCCGGCCCCCTGCTCCTTGGCCAGCTTTAGGACGGCCTTGCCGAAGCCCATTTCGTAGTAATCGACGAAACTGATCGGAAACATCACCGTGTCGAAGCCAAAGCCCCGCATCGCTTCCAGCGCCCCCTTGGTCGTGTGGGCCGAGAAGCCCAGGTATCGCACCTTTCCTTCTTCCCTGGCCTTCAGAAGCGTCTCGATGGCGCCGCCGGGTCCGAGCGCTTTCTTGACCTCTTCGGGCGTGCGCAGGCAATGCAACTGGTACAGGTCGAAACGGTCGGTCTTGAGGCGCTTCAGCGAACGCTCCAGTTCCTTGCGGGCGCCGTCCTTGTCGCGCATCTTGGTCTTGCAGGCCAGGAAGATGTTGTCCCGGTCGATGCCCTGAAGCCCAACGCCCATCTTGATCTCGCACTCGCCGTCCCGGCCATAGGCGGGCGCGACGTCGTAATAGTTCAAGCCGCGATCGAACGCCGCGTGCAATCCCGCTGTGCAGCGATCCTGCTCGTAGTGGCTCAGCGCCAACCCCGGGAAGCCCACCACCGAGACCCTCTCGCCCGTCCGGCCCAGGATGCGACGAGGCATACCGTTGCTCTGTGTCGCCTTCTCCCCACCGAACACGGCTTGCATGCCCAACGCACAACTGCCCGTCACACCCCCGACAACCTTCAAGAATTCCCTGCGATCCATGTCTGTGCCCCCGTTCAAGAGTTCTTCTCGTCCAGGCCATTCAACAGGTTCTGCCTTCGGTGACCCATTCTACGTCTTCCGCCCCGCCGTGGCAACGGTGAGAACATCGAAATCCGCGAAGAGCGCAACCATGGAGCCGGCGATATTTTCTTCAGCGACGCGTCCGGCTGCGTCCCTCCGAACGTCACCGTCAGAGGCGTCTGTTGTTGGAGGACAAGCACCATGGAGAAATCTCTGGTTGCGCTGGTCGTCTGCGCTTGTGTCTGTTCACCATCTCTGGCCGCACCCACGGGGACCGTCACGATGAAGTACCCGGGCTACAGCGCCGCTCCGTACGCGACGGTGTCGCTCTATGCGGACTCGGACGGCTCCTACGACGACGCGGCCGGGACGGGCTACGAGGTCGCCTTCAGCGGCGGCATTGCCGCCGGCTTTTACAAATACGACGTAACTGCCGCCACCGGTTCCGGCGTCCGGCGCGATTCTGCTCGGCAGCCTGGGCACGGGCCTGATCGGTTGGCTGCGCCGGCGCAAAACGCTGTAACGTCACGTTGCTTTCGCACGATTCGGGCTGCGGATTCGGACGCGCAGCCCTTTTCTCATGCGCGGCCGACACGTGGCACACCGCATCGGCTACGCCACCCGCCCGCACGCCGAACATTCCAGGGCGAGCGAAGACAGATGCTCTGTCACTTTCCCCCTCGCCCAGACCGCCCCGCCGTAGGAGCAAATCGTCTGGTAGAGGTCGATCCGGTCGGGGAAGAAGCTCACCTCCGCCAGACCGGTGGCGTCCTCCAACGTCACGAACCCCATGGTCCGCCCGTCGCCGGTGCGGGCCCGCCGCGCCGTGGCCACGAAGCCGGCGACGGTGACGTTTCGGCCTAAAAACCGATTCAGCCGCCGGGCCGTGACGTAGCGGCCCGGAAGCAGTACGGCCGGATGCAGGCCGAACGGGATCCCCGTGACATCGATCTCCGCTTTCAGCCGCGCCAGCCGGTCGTAATCGGGCCATTGTTCAATCGAGCCGTCGCGGTAGATGTCGAACAGCAGGGGTTGATCCGGCTCGGGCAGGGGCAGATGCGACCGGCTCAGCATGGCTGGCCGCGTAGGGCCCAGCCCGTCGCAGGCGCCGACGTGAATCAGGTTCTGCAATTCCGGCCGGCGGAACGTCACGCGCCGGCGCAGGTCATCGACGTCCGCAAACGGGGCCGCCTGCCTCCCTTCGACAATCGCCCTGGCCGTGCTGCGGCGGAGCCCTTTGACCACGTTGAGCCCCGCCCGAACGGCGCGGCCCACAAGGCTCCATTCGATCTCGCTGTGATTCACGTGCGGCGGCAGGACCGTGACGCCGTGACGCTTGGCGTCCCAGACGTAGACCCGCACCGGGTACATCCCGTGGTGGTTGTTCAAGAGCGAGCAATAGAATTGACTCGGATAATGCGCCTTCAAATAAGCGGTCTGCCACGCGATGTTGGCGCACACCGTCGCGTGCGCCTTGCAGTACGAATAGGCGGCGAAACGCAGGACTTCGTCCCAGATCGCCTCGGCGCTGTGGCGCTCGATCCCCGCCTCCGCGGCGCGCCGCCGCACGAAATCATCGTACTGGGCCTGCAAGCGCGACGCCGAGACCTTCTTGGAGACCTCGGAGCGGAACCGGTCCGCCTCGGCGACGGTATAGCCGGCCACCTCCACCGCGATCCGCATGATATCCTCCTGGTACAGCATCACGCCGTACGTGTCACCCAGCAGCTTCTCGATCCGGGGATGAAGGTATTCGAAGGGCTTTCCGTTCACGTGCCGCTCGATGAATTCGGTCTTCATCCCGCCAGAGGCCGGGCCCGGACGGATCAACGACAGCGCGATGGCCAGGTCCTTTTTGCTCTTGACCCGCAAGCCGCGCAGAAGCTGCCTCATCCCGGGCGACTCGCTCTGAAACACGCCCAGACTGTCGCCGGCGCTCAACATCGCCGCGGTCTTTGCATCATCCGGATCGAAGTCAGGCTCTCCCCCGGCGCCGACGATTTGGATCGCCTCGTTCACCGTGGACAAGGCCCGGTTGCCCAGGAGGTCGATCTTCACCAGGCCGACCGCTTCGGCGGCGTCCTTGTCGTACTGCGTGATGACGACGCCTTTATGCGCCCGCTGCAACGGAGCGATGTGACACACCGGGTACGGCGTGACAACGATGCCGCCGCAGTGAACGCCGAAGTGACGCGGGATGCCGAGCAGCTTCTCGGCCAGCCGGTACACCGGAGAGGTGCTCTTGATCTTTCGCTCTCGGGCCAACTGGTTGATTTGCACGGGCTCCAGGCCCAGCGCCCGGCCCGCGTCGCGCAGGGCGCTGCGCCGGCGATAGCGATTGACGTTACAAACCATGGCCACCCTTTCGGCACCCCAGCGCTCGTAGCAGAACCGGATGACCTCGTCGCGCCGGCGCCAGCACAAATCAATGTCGATGTCGGGACAGTCGGTGCGGCCCGGATTCATAAAGCGCTCGAAGTAGAGGCGATTCGCCACGGGACAGACGCGAGTAAAACCCAGCACGTGCGCGACCAGAGAGCCGGCCGCCGAACCACGCACCTCCACGGGAATCTTCTGCTTCTTAGCAAAGGTGACGATCTCGTGCACGACCAGGAAGTAGTCGCTAAAGCCATTGGCTCGTATCGTGGCCAGTTCGTGTTCCAGCCGCTTGACGACCTCCTTGCTCACGGGATTGTACTTGCGGGCCAATCCCCGGTGACAGAGCCGGGCCAGCTCGCGGTCGCCGGTCGTGCCCCGCGGAAGCTCGACGCGGGGCAAAATCGGTTGGCCGGTCAGCAGTTCCAGCTCGCAGCGCTCCACAAGCCGGTCGGCATTGGCCAGCGCTGCGGGGCAACGTCGCAGCAACCGTTCCATCCGCCGGGCCGAAACGAGCGTGGCGAAACCGTCGCGGTCTTCGGGACCCGCGCCGGCGACGCTCAACCGCCGGATGCGCGCCAGCAGGCGCGCGACTGTCACGTCATCGTCCTCGAGCCAATTGGCGCCCGTCCAGGCAACCGGCTCGGCCCCGCCGGCAGCGGCGCGCTGCGCCTCTTGGGCGTTGCGGCAGCCGACGAACAGGCAATCCTTGCGGAAAACCGCTCGCAACCGTCCCAGCAGTTCCGGCTGCGGGCAAATGCAAATCAGCCCTCTGCCGTCCGCTTCTATCTGCTCGACCAGGTCAAAGGCCGGATCGAGATGTCGCGCGGTCGTGATGCGACAAAGATTCCGATACCCCCTTTCGTTTTCCGCCAGCAGGATGGCCCGCTGGTTTTGCGTCAGGATTTCGACCCCGAGGATCGGCCGCACGTCGGCTTTGCGGGCGGCCCGGTAGAGGTCCACCGCGCCGGCCAGGGAATTGACGTCGGCCAGGGCCACCGCCCCGTACCCCAATTCCGCCGCCGTCTCGACCCAGCGCGGCACCGACACCGCCCCCCGCAGAAGGCTGTAGAAACTCCGACATGTCAGCGCCGCCATGCGCATACCATCCCCGCCCCAATACACGATGGTGTAACGAACGTCTATTCATCGACAGCAATCTTTGCCAGCTTCGGATAGGCCTGCAAAAGTCCTTTCGGAACGTGCTGCTTTTGTCCGGTCATCAGGGCCTTGAGCTCCAGGGCGTTGGCCAGCTCGGCCCCACGATAATGGTTGTTGGCAATCACGGTCAGCGACTCGAAGGCCTTGCCGAGGGAATCGAGCCGCTCTTTGATTCCGGCCAGCTCGCGGTCGTTGTAGTAATAATTGTAGGTCTCATCGCGTCCGGCCTTGCTGAACCACTTCTCGGCGTTCCGGCCGTGCATGCGAAAATAGCCATCCCGGCCGACCGTACAATGCTGGAGACTGAACGACCGGCTGGAAGTCGGATAGTCCAGGTTGCAGACGGCCACACCGAGGTCCCCAAGAAAGTCCAGCGTCTCCTGCTCTTCCCACGAGTTGTGCCGCAGTTCCACCACCAGGCTGAACGCATCGTCAAAGTTGCCCACAATGGCCGCCAGATGCCGCCGCGACTGCGGACTGTCCGCGAAATCGTACCGGAACTGCACCAGCAGATGCTTCAGCTTGCCGGCATCGAGGAACGGACCAAAGCCCCGGTGAAACTGCTTCACCGTTTCCGCGTCGATCTTGCCTTCGTGGGTGAAGCTCTTGTGCAGCTTGGCCGTGAAGAAAAAGTCCGGGCGATGCGCGGTCCGCCTCAGCCACGACGCCGTCGTCCGCTCGAACGGCGGCCGGTAGAACGTGCTGTTGATCTCGATGCAATCCACGAACCGGCTCACGTACGCGAGCTGGTCCATCTTGGAATCCGTGTACACGATCCCCTGCCAGTCCGCGTAAGACCACCCCGCGATCCCTATGAAAACCGGACAACTCATCATATCCCCCATTGCTCTGTCGCTCGTCGCGCGAGACCTGTCATCCTGAGCGCCAGCGAAGGATCCGGGCATCGCATGGAAGCCCTCTGCGCAACGCTGCCGCTCCGGCTTTCTCGGCCCGGATGCTTCACTTCGTTCAGCATGACAACCTTCTCATAAGCGTCGGCGAAATATCATTTGATGTCGGTTCGGATACAGCCTACGACTTTGCCGATGATGCGCACGTCCTTGTCGAACTGCTTGATGTAGCGGGTCTTGTATCCGGCCCTTTTGTTGGCAGGTTTCAGAGCGATCCGGTGCTTCTGCACGAAGACCCTCTTGACCGTCGCTTCGTCATCCAGCAGCACGACACCGATCTGCCCGTTGGGGATGGTCGAGGCGACCTTGACGAGCACGTAGTCGCCGTCCATGATCCCCTCGTCCATCATGCTGTCGCCGGAAACCTTCAGCAGAAACGTTCCGCGGGACCGGTCGACGAGCTTTTCCAGGTCCAGGTAGCCCTCGATGTTCTCCTCGGCCAGGATGGGCTCGCCCGCCGCGACCCGGCCCAAAATCGGGACGCCCTGCGTTTCCCGCAGCCGCCCGAGATACGTCGGCGAGAGCCTCAGCCCCCGATGGCCGCCTGCATCCACGAGGTAGCCTTTCTTTTTCAGGTAGCCCACTAACTGATACACCGCATTCTGGGCCAGCCTGAAGTGGCGCGCGATCTCCCGCTGGCTGGGGGGCGCGTTTTCCTCCAGCCGGGCGGCGATGAACGCCAGAACCTTCTGCTGTTTTTCCGTCAATGGCTCCATTACGAGCACCTCAAAGCACTTTTATTCCCTTATATGGTTATTTGACCATAATGTCAACCCCAAAATTCCACCCGCCTCCAATTTTCTTCGCCCAACGTCTGCGAAGCCACAGAAAAAGAGTTCATCCGGTTTTTGCGTAGCGAAAACGTGGTTCGGAATCCACTCGGCGTTCGGGGCGGCGTGAGACCTTGACCCACGGGGCGACTTGATATCGGCGCTTTGTATTCTCAAGACGATATGATATCATATGACTATAGCGGTTATGGGTATACGTCGATGCAATCATTCGATCCGGATGTCGTGGCGCCGTCATGCTCCAGAGGAGTGGTTTCAGCAGAGAAATGAAGGGGGCGATGAGATGACAGAGGAGCGTACTCCACAAACTCCTCGTCGCTGCCGGACCTGGACCATCCTGCTGCTGACCATCTCAACGATCCTGCCGGGCTCGAGCGTGGCAACGGCCCAGCGTCAGGCCACCCAGACCCTGGCCAACCTGGCGGTCGGCAAGGAGTCCTATATGGTTCGCCTGACGGACAACCTTCCGCCGGCATCGAACGGCAACGACGGGGATCTCTTCACAACCGTCCAGACGACCACCCGCACGGTGGACGGCTACTGGGAGGTGGACCTCGGGCAGGAATACGCCGTCTACGGCGTTCGCGTGTATGCCGCCGACGGTTTTGGCGAGCGCATGACGCACACCACGGTGCGACTCTTCGACGCGGGACACGAGTCCGTCTACAGCCGGGAGCTTGATGACTTGGCGCCGCCCACCTTCTACGTGGATTGCGGCGGGCCGCACCGCGCGCAGTACGCACGCGTCGGATTCGAGCATAAGGAACGTTCCTCGCCCACCGGCGGCATCGAATGGTACCTCGGCCTCAAAGAGGTGATGGTCATCGGCCGCCCCGCTTCCGAAGTCGGCCTCCTGTCGTTCGAGGCCTCAGCCGCTGAGGTGCAGGCGGGCCAGCCGGTGACATTGACCTGGCGTGCCGAAGACGCCGGGGCGATGTACCTGTATCCCGACGCCGGGCCGGTGGACGATCTGACCGACCGCGACGGCGCCGGCTCGATCACGCTTCGTGCGGACCACTCCGTTGAGTACGTGCTCGTCGCCGAGGGCACCTTCGCACGCGAGGTCAACGCGGTGAGCGTGACCGTGGACGGCGAGACGCT
Organism: uncultured Pirellulales bacterium; assembly: GCA_964415045.1. Classification (GTDB taxonomy): domain Bacteria; phylum Planctomycetota; class Phycisphaerae; order Sedimentisphaerales; family Anaerobacaceae; genus CAYPZL01. Next base: position 7,728 of record CAYPZL010000051.1, read on the forward strand.
GCCGGTATGCATCAGCGAGATCGTCGCCCGGAACGAATTCTCGTTCGAGGACGGTTACGGGAATCATCCGGATTGGGTCGAGCTCCACAATCCCGGCAACGTTGCGGTCGATCTCACCGGATATGGTCTCAGCGACGACGTGACTCGTCCGATGAAGTGGGTCTTTCCCGAGGTCAGCATCCCGGCGCACGGCTACCTGGTCGTTTTCGCCTCCGGCCGTGACGACGCCGTCGATCCCGCCGGCGGCATCCATACAAGCTGGCGGCTCAAAGGTGACGGCGAATCCGTGGTGCTGACGGCCCCGGACGCGGTGACGGTCATCGACGCCATTCTGGACTATCCCCCGCTGACTGACGATCTCGCCTGCGGCCGGGACATGGACGGGAATCTCACCTTGCTGGAGCCCACGCCCGGGCGCATCAACCTGGCGCCGTCGTACGAGGGCTGGTTGGCGCCGCTGATCTTCAGCCACGAGCGCGGCTTCTACGACGGTCCGTTCGAGCTGGCCCTTTATCATGACGATCCTGACGCTGAGATTCGCGTGTCCCTGGACGGAGGCGTGCCGGAGACCCTCTACACCGGGCCGATCCGAGTGGACGGCACGTCTGTAGTGCGCGCGTCCGTGACACGGGCGGGATTCAAATCGCCCCGAATTCAGACGCATACGTATCTCTACATCGATGACGTTATCACCTCGTCGGTCATAGATTCCAGCATCGCGCAAAGTCGCCTCTACGCGGACCGGCTGCGTAAAGGTCTTATGGACCTGCCGACACTGGCGGTGGCGGTGCCGGTGCTGCCCGATGATTATCGCGAGCGAGAGGCCTCCGTCGAGCTGCTCTGGCCCGACGGCGCGCCGGCCGTTCAGGCCAACTGCGGCTTCATGCGTTACGGCGGCGCCTGGACCACGTTCGCCAAGAAGAACTACCGCCTCAAGTTTCGCCGGGAACACGGCGCGCCGAAATTCAGGGCACCCCTGTTCAACGGCTTCGACCGCGGCTTCCCCGTACAGGAGACCTTTGACGAACTCGATTTGGGCGGCGGCTCGCACGACATGAACCAGCGAGGCTTCTACATGGCGGCCCGTTTCGTGGAAGACGCGATGCTGGACATGGGGAGTCTGAACCCGCACGGTCGCTTCGTGCACCTCTACATCAACGGGACCTACTGGGGCCAGTTCCACCTGCGAGAGCGACTCGTCGAGCACTTCCTGGCCGACTACCTCGGCGGCGAGCCCGAGGACTATCTCAACGTCCGGGGCAACGACAACGTCGGCAGCTCATTCACGCCCGGCACGCCCGATCCGCTTCACCGGTACTCCTGGGAGCGGGTCCGTGCCCTGGCCGGCTCCTACCAGGACGTGCGGGCCTATCTGGACGTAAACAGCCTGATCGATTTCATGTTGCTCTGGCTTTATGGCAACAGCGAATCCGAGTATCGGGCGGCCGGGCCGGTCGACGCCGGGTCCGGCTTCAAGTTCTGGATCGCGGACGCCGACGGCTTCCTGCGCACCAGCGCCTTGAACCAGGACCGCACGTCCAACACGGGTCCCGGCGGCCTGTTCGGCGCGCTGGTTGCGGAAAAGGACCCCGACTTCATGACGCTCCTGGCCGACCGCACGTATCGACACCTGTCCCACGACGGCGCACTGACGCCGGAGGCCAACGCCACACGCCTTCTGACCCGGATGGCTGAAATCGAGGACAGCCTGGTCGCCGAGTGCGCCCGATGGAGATACCGCACGCCGGCCAACTGGAGCGCGGCGGCTCTTGAGATTGTCGACAATCTGTTTCCGGCGCGCACAGACCGCTTGCTCGGGTATTTGCGCAACCGCAAGCTGTATCCGGCCTTTGACCCGCCCGAGTACAACCAGCACGGCGGCGAGATTGAAGACGGCTTCGGCCTGCTGCTCAGCGCCGGCGCCGGTACGATCTACTACACCCTCGACGGCAGCGACCCCCGTCTGCCGGGCGGCGCCGTGGCGCCGACGGCGCAGCTCTACCAAACCGCCACCTCCGGCTTGATGCTGATTCCTCCGGGCTCGACCTGGCGTTACTGGGACAAGGGCACGGCGCCAACCGGCGCATGGCGCGCGAGCGAATACAACGACGGCGCCTGGAGCAGCGGTCCGGCCCAACTCGGCTATGGCGACGGTGACGAGGCCACCATCGTCAGCTTCGGCCCCGATTCAGGCGGCAAGTACATCACCACCTACTTCCGCCATGCCTTCACCGTGAGAGACGCCGCCGAGATCGATCAGGTCATTCTTAATCTCGTGCGGGACGACGGCGCAGCGGTCTATCTCAACGGTGTCGAACTCCTGCGGGACAACATGCCCGCCGGCGCGGTCACTGCCGAGACCACCGCGTCCTCCGCGGTCGGCGGCGCGGACGAATCGCAGTGGTTCTACTTCGAGGTTCCGCCTGGGAAACTCATCGCCGGTCGCAACATCCTGGCCGTGGAAGTGCATCAGAGTAGCAGGACAAGCTCGGATATCAGCTTCGATCTGTCCCTCGAAACCCGGACGTTTCGCGACCAGGACCCGATCGTGCTGCACGACGACACCGTTGTCAAATCGCGTGTCTTGAACGGTACGCAATGGAGCGCCCTGAACGAAGCCCGCTTCACGATAGCCAAATAGACAACGTCGCGATCCCGAGCAGACCGCAGATCGTCCTCACTTCTTCATCCCACGGATCGTTTTGCGGAAGAGGTCAAGTTCGGACTTGTTATACACGCGATGATCCGGATGATACAGATCGTGCTGCCAGATCTCAGGTTCCGGATCACCCGGGCGGTGCCCCCACGGCAGATCGGTCTGGGTCTTGCCGTTGACCAGCCCCCAATGCATGCAGCCGACCTTCTCCCGCGCGAACACCGGCAGGCAGGTTTCGACAAGCGAACCGCGTCCGCGATTCAGCCATTCGGTGTTGATCATCGGCCGGTCGTGTTTCTTCAGTGCATCGATATGCATGGAAAGGTTTTCAGCATTATTGTAATTGTGAAAGGTAATGATATCGACCTTTGTACCACGTCCACGCCTTGACGCGGGACCAGCGATTCGCTTCTTCCGACCGCGGATTGGGGTAGGCTGCGCGCAGACGGCGCAGTTCCCTCTCCGTAATCGGCAGCATGCTGCAGTGCTTGGAGCCGGGCACCGTCCGGACTGCGATCTTCTTGAAATCGACAAAGTCGCTCGTTTCCCAGGCCTCCATGGGACTGGCAAATGGATCACCATAGACGTACCACTTGTTCCAGCCGATCAATTGAATGACTTCCGGCCCTTCGGTGGGCTTGGTCTGTCCCTTAAACACGATCTTGCCGGGTTGTCCCTCTGCAAACGTGTTGGTCCCGGGGTCCAACGTGCGCGAGGTAGACAAACGGTTTCCCATTCGGTCATCGACGCCGCCGGGCTTGTGGAATCCGTAGTACACACCGCCGTTTTCGACAATCGTCAAGTCAATATCGTGTATGCCAATATCATAAAACACCTGCGCGCGATCGGGCGTGATATCATCCCAGCTACGGGTAGTGACTACATGCATCGTGTTGTGGCGGTCGAGAATCGAGGCCCAGAAGACATGAAACAGGCCCGATGACTCTTCGTAAAAGAACTCCGGCGCCCAGGCGCGCTTGCGTTCGGGAGGCACGACGTCGATCGGGCCTCCTTTCCATTCGATCAGGTCCGCCGACTCCCAGTGAAAGATCGTGGGATGATCCCATCCCTTGGTATGAACGAGATGGAACCTGCCCTTGACGCGCTGGACGAACGGATCGCGCAATCGAACCCCAGCGTCAAAAACAGGTTTGCCGCCGTTCAGCTCGTTCCAGTTGCGGGCATCACGACTCCAGGCGTAAAACAGCTTTTCTTCCGGGCCGAAATAGGCCATCAGGTACGCGGTGAAAGGTTCTGCCGCCTGCAAAACAGTTTCCGCCGTGACATTCCCTGCCAGAATGATCAATAGCAGCCACACGGCCCCTGTGCATTTCCATTGTTTCGTCATTCGTTCTCTCTTACTCTTTCTGTATCCGATACAAGTGGGTTTTGGTGCGCATCAGCAGCGACTTGCCCGCCACCGCCGGAGAGGCGCCCAGGAAACCGTCGAGTTGGTTAACGGCCAGAACCCGGAAGGCAGACCCCGGTTCGATGACGGTCGTTTTGCCTTTTTTGTTGGACATGTAGACGCGGCCATCCGCATACAGCAGGGAAGCGCCGTAATCACCATCGAGCCGCTCGGTCCACAGGGTCTTGCCCGTAGTCGCCTGCTTGCAGGTCAGCAACCCCTTGTCGCTCATCAAGTAGAGCAGGTCGCCGACCAGCACGGGGGAACTCTCATGCGGCGCGTTCCTGGTCATCGTCCAGACCACGTGCGTGTCGGTCACATCGCCGACGCCGCCCTGACGTACGGCCAGCAAGTGGGATCCCCCGGGATTGCCGCCGGCATTGATGAAGAGGAGCCCGCAGCCACTGATAATGCGGGAAATGGGATTGTCGTCGCGGTAGCGAACGCGCCACAACTCTTTGCCGGTGCGAGGCTCATGACCTGTCACCAGCATGGCGCCGTTGTTGATCAACTGAGGCGTCCCGTCGACCTCCACGATCACCGGCGTGTGATACGACTTAAGGAGATACAACGGCTCAATTCCCTCGTAAAGCTCCCGGGGACGGTCATAGCGCCAGACGGTCTTGCCCGTCTTCTTGTCCAGAGCGACAACGAATTGAACGTCGACACCCTCCAGGGGAACGATAAGCAGGTTTTCGTACAGGATCGGCGAAGACACCGGTCCCTGCATGTGATCGCAGTTCAGATCGTCACGCCGCCACACGACCTTGCCCGTTTCCGTGTCGATGCAGGCCGTGCCGTGGGTGCCGTAGTGGACGTACACAAAGCCCTCTTCTATCACCGCGGAAGGCGTGGCATAGGAGTTGTTCCGGTGGATCCGCTGAGGCTTCTCAGGACGAAACACTTCCACGTCATGGACGATTCGGCCGCTGTTTAGATCGACGCAAACGGCGTAGAGAATCGTCCCTTTCCTCGTGGCGGTCGTAAGCCAGACCTGATCGTCCCACACCACCGGCGTTGAGTAGCCCAGGTCGTGGATGGCTGTTTTCCACACGATGTTCTGCGTTTCCGACCAGTTCAGGGGCAGCCCCGTTGCCTCGCTCCGCCCGTCACCGGTCGGCCCACGCCAATCCGGCCAATTGGCGTTATTGCTCCCTCTGGTGGTCGGGACGGACAGCAGCGCCGTCGTCGCGACCAGAAACAAGAATGACATTGCCTGTGTTCTGTTCCTCGTTGCGTTGCCCTTCATATGCGAATTCCTTGCTACAGCGTCCAGTCTTTGCGGCGTTTCTCACGTCTGATAGACGTTATCATACGGTTATGACAGCAAACATGGCAAGGTTGCCCCCGAGTCCGTCACATTATATTTCCACGAAATCCCCAAAGAGTGTTGAACGGATGACGCCTCCCGTTTATTCTCCGAGTTTCGAATGAAGACGATCATTCGTGGAATTCATGCAGTTTTTCGCTGCGGTTGCACAGGAAGGAGTACGTCGAACGAATGAGCCCGGCGGAAGTGACGGTCGGCTCCGCGCAGGGAATAGCCGGACCGTAAGATCGACCGAAATCGCGTATGCCGAAGCTGCAACGAATACTCACCGGCACGTTCATGTTTGAAGGTTTCAACTCAGAGGAGACCGTGATGCTTTCGAGATGGCTGCTCACGTGGGGCCTGCTCGTTGCACTGGCCGGCGTCGCTTCGGTCGGTGCCGAAGCAGGCGTGTCCGGGCCGGCCCTTGCCCCGTCCTCGGCGCTGGGCCAGGCCGAGCAGGCCGACTGGAACCTGGGGCCTTTTGTCAAGCGGCCTGAGCCCGTCCTGCGACCAAGGCCGGAATCCCGATTTCGCTGTCCCATCCGGGGAAGGCAGGTCCGATGGGAGCAGCAGAACGTGTACAACCCGGCTGCGGTGGTGCGGGACGGCAAGGTCTACCTGCTCTACCGGGCGGATGACAAGAGCCCGGATCTCAAGTGGGGAAGAACCTGTCGTATCGGCTTGGCCTTCAGCGATGACGGGATCAACTTCATCCGGCATCCGGAACCGGTCCTCTATCCCGACAACGATCCCTGGAAACAATACGAGTGGGAAGGCGGCTGCGAGGACCTCCACATCATCGAGGGCGAAGACGGCACCTATTACATGAACTACACCACCTGGAACGGCCGCTCGGATACCATGTCCGTGGCCACCAGCGACGATCTCTATCACTGGACCAAGCACGGTCCGGCCTTCCGCAAGGCCGGCAAGATCGAGGGCCGAAGCGGCGTGGTCGTTTCCCGGCGTCAGGGCGACCGCCTGATCGCCGCCAGAATCGACGGCAGATATTGGATGTATTACACGCACCCCTGCGCCCTGGCCTGGAGCGACAACCTCATCGACTGGACGCCGGCGGGCAAATCGGTCTGGCCGGGAGGCCACGAATCCGGAGCGGTCGCCCTGCTCGGCGCCGACGGCATCCTGCTGATGTTCAACGGCACGATCTGGCCGGCCCGCGGAATCTGGACGCTCGGCCAGGCGCTCGTCGACCGTCACGACCTCACGACGGTGCTCAAACATCAGGACCAGCCCTTCCTCTACCCCGAACATGACTGGGAAACGACGGGATTCATCGAGCGCACAACGGTCGCCAACGGCCTAGTTCACTTCCAGGGCCAATGGCTGCTCTACTACGGCGCCGCCGACAGGGTCATCGGCGTCGCCACCTGCACGAAAGAGAGAAAATGATGCATTCGAAACCGTGGTTGGTATTGAGCCTGGTCGTCGTTCTCGCCGGCGTGGCTTGCGCCGCTGCCCCGCAGGACGTGACGCCGCCGGCCAATGCCCCTGCCGTCGTCGATTGGAGCGCCCGCGAGGGGAAACTGTCGCTGCGCTATCACGGCACCGTGATTCTCGAGGCCACGATTCGCGCCGAGGATGCCGAGGGACGTCAAGTAGGCGGGATCGCCGTCAAGCTCCAACGAGCCGAAGAACAGGGCGACCGGGTCGAGCAGCGTCTGAAGTTCGTCCCGACCCGGTCCAGGGACGGCATTGGCTTGGTCCTGCGCGGCGCCGTCCATGGCAGCGAAGAGGCGTTTCCCGCCGAAACCCGCTCCGCAGCCCAGGATCGTTTCCCTTGCGTGCGCAACAGCGTCGGACTCAGTCACAATTTGCGGAACAACGCCGTCTATGACCGCCGCTGGGACTGGGTCCTGATCGGCCCGGCCGACGGCCAAACCCGCATCAGGCCGACACTTGAAGAGGACAAGCGAATCACCTTCTCCTGGACGAGTCGCGGTGCAAGTATCGAACTGGTCTTTCGCCCGCGCTTTTATCAGAAGCACATGGATTTGCCTCACTTCGAGCCGTGGACCTACAAGATCTGGAAGGGATCGCTCACCGGGTACTGCACGTGGTGGGCGTACCGCGGGGGCTTCACGCAGGAAACGCTCGATGCGCTGCTGGCCCTGTTCGTCGAGAAGCATCTCCCCGACTTTGGCTACGGCTACATGCAGTTCGACGATACCTACCAGCAGGGCAACGGCAGTTGTCCCGAGAACTGGTTGAACTGGGACAAGAGGAAATTTCCGGGCGGCTGGGAGTACTCCGTCGAGGCCATCCGCGCCGCCGGCATGAAACCCGGCATCTGGGTCCACCGCGTCCATCGGCCAAGCGACCCGCACGTCGCCGACATCGCCAGGGAGCATCCGAACTGGTTCGTTCACAAGCCCGACGGCTCGCTCTTTGCCGACCATGGGTTCTACGTGCTCGACACCACGAATGAGGCGGCGGTGGACAACATGGTCCGCACGCTTTATCGCGGCCTGAAGGAGCAGGGCTGGGACTACGTGAAAATCGACGGGACCGGCGACCTGCTTCGCGCCTACCAGAACAAGGCCTGCGCCGAGTTCTTCGAGAGCCATCCCACGACACCGGAGCAATCGCTGCGCCGGTGGGACATCGTGGCCCGCGAAGAACTGGGACGTGACGTCTACATCCTCGCCTGTCACACCGTGGCGAACGCCCGGCATGTGATCGGGCTGGTCGACGGCGCCCGGCTGAGCAACGACGGGTTCCAGCCGCGGACCCTGGCCCAATACAACTTCATGGAAGGCGTCCTCTGGCGAAACGACCCCGACCACTGCGATGTTCTCGGAGAGTGGCTGATGGACACGGACGCCATGATGCCGGTCTTCGGCAGCGCGGCGCCCGTGCCGGCTCGAAGCATCATCCGGCCCGCGATTTGCGCCATGGCCGGCGGCGTGCTCATGCTCAGCGACAAGGTGGAGGTCTATCGGGACGACGGGAACATCGAGGGCATGAAGCGCAGCGCGCCCGTCCTCTTCACCGTGCCCGGACAGCTCTACAGTTGCGAGCGTCGTCCCATGCCCTGGTGGCTTCAGGAGATCGACCGCCCCTTCGACCACTGGTCCGTGCTGGCGCGGATTCAGTGGGGCGAGAAAGAAAAAGACAGGCATGTGTATCACTTCAAAGGCGCATCCCAGCAGGAGGTCCGGTTCGCGGACCTGGGCCTTGAAGCGGACCGCGAGTACGTCGTCTGCGAGTTCTGGAACCAGAAATTCCTCGGGAAATTCAAGGGCTCGTTCACCGCTCCGGCGATGGACGAGAATACCGGGATGGACGTCTTCGCCATCCGCGAGGCACGGGCGCATCCCTGGGTCGTTTCGACCACGCGTCACATCTCTCAGGGCGGCGTCAGCCTGCTCGATGAGCGTTGGGACACCCAACACAAGGTTCTCTCCGGAAGAAGCGCCGTGGTGATGGACGATCCCTATGTTATGACAGTCCATCTGCCCGACGGATACCGTCTCCAAAGCGCCGAGGCGGACGGTGCGGACGTAGAGATTGTCAACCGAAAGGAAACCGCCGCGGTTCGTATCGTTCCTTCGGCAACGAAGACGGTCGCGTGGAAGATAACGTTTTCCCGGTGACCCGCTCACCGGGGACGGACACGGCACGTATGAACAACAGAGTCTGAATAGAGGTACCCGGATTATGAAGAGAATTATTCTATCTGTCTCATTGTCATTATGGTTGCTGATTCCCTGCAACGCCGCGCACGACATCGAGGCGTTGCGGGCCGACATGAGGTTCTTTACCGATGCCAGTTGCCGGCAGTTGCGGCCGAGGGTGCAGTCGAAAGACCTGGACGGCTTCAGGAGTGACGTGCTCAAGACGGTGGCCGCCGGGATGCTGAGCGGCACCTATGACACGACCTACCGCGCCGCCGACTACGAGGCGTACCCATCGCCCCGGGAACTGGGCCGCACCCTGAAATTGGGCGACGGATTCAGCCGATACGAGAACATCACCGGTATCTGCCTGGAACGGGGCGAACACGTGATCTTCGTCGGAAATACCGGCGGCAAGAAGCTCTCCCTGCTGATTCCCGACTGGATGCGAAAGCCACCCGAAGGAATCAATCCTACCAAAGACCCCAATGGATGGGGCCTGCACAAGCAGCGGATCGCACTCGCCGAAGGTGTAAACGTCATCGACGTGAAGAAGGGCGGAAATGTATACGTCAGCTACTTCGACGACCACGCCAATGAAGCCCCCAGGATTTGCGTTCACTTCCCGACGGGCAAGGTCAACGGCTTCTTCGACATTGCCAAGCATACCAACGCCGATTGGAACCGCCTGCTGGACGAGGCGGTCAGCCCCATCATGGACGCACGCGGCAAGCACATCCAGGTCGCCTATCCGGTTCAATGGTTCAACGTCTATACGCGCAGCAGGGGCGTCGAACTGATCAATAACTACGATAGCCTGCTCAACAGCCATTATACGTTGATGGGCCTCGTGAAATACCACAAGGTACCGAAGAACCGCATCCTGGCGCGCGTGAACTTCAACTACTACATGTTCCGCGACGGTGACGGCGTCGCATACCTCGGCAACAAGGGCACGATGCGCATGGTGGCCGACCCGAACGTCGTGATTGTCGGCGACCCCTGCTGGGGCTTCTGTCACGAGGTGGGACACGTGCTGCAGATGCGCCCGCAAATGACCTGGGGCGGCATGACGGAGGTCAGCAACAACATCCTGACCATGTACACGGTCACCGGGATGGGCAACAAGAGTCGCCTCAAGGCGCAAAAGAATTATGCCTCGGCGCGAAAGAACATCATCGAGACGAACCCGAAGAAGTCCTTCCTGGAATGCCCGAACGTATTCGACCGCCTCGTTCCTTTCTGGCAGCTCCATCTTTATTTTTCGCGGAACGGCCGGCCCGACTTCTATGCCGACGTGATGGAGCAGATGCGCCGCCGCCCCGATGCCGGCCGCGGTAACGATTCGATTCGGAACCAGTTCGAGTTCGTGAAGATCTGCTGCGACGTGGCCAGGCTCGATCTGACGGACTTTTTCGAAAAGTGGGGGTTTTTCCGGGTCGGAGAGATTACCGTGAAGGATTACGGGCAATATCATTACACGATCACGCAAGAGATGGTGGACGATGTCAGGTCGTACGTCGCCGAGAAGAACTATGAGAAGCCCTCGGAAGATATCACTTTGATCGAGGATTGACGCCACAGACGACCCGCTATACACATTCTGATAAACTCGTGCCGCATTTCATGGATCCGGCCTGCGGGTTTGAAATGCCTCCCGCGCGGAGGCTGATCGGATCAAGAAGCCGCCGACCATGAACGAGTAGAAGGACGGACTATGCGAAAAGTCACTGTAGCCATCTGTTTCGGATTGTTCTTCGTTTTCTCACCGGCCCTCAACGCCGGGCAGATCGATCTGGGCACCCTTCTGGAGGCGATGCTGGACCGCTCCGAAATCGCCAAGTTTCCCGAGCCCGAGTTCGTCTGCAAGCAGGCCAGCAGCTACAACCGGCGGTCCAGCACCCCGGGTACGCCCGACTGGTTCGCCGGCGGTGACTTCGACCAGTTCTACGGCTGCGAGCGTGTGGACGGACGAGATGAATGGATCATGCTGGACGTGAAAGGGCCCGGCGCCGTTACGAGATGGTGGCAGACCCAGTACCGCGGGGCCGGCACGATCCGAATCTATCTCGACGGGGCCGGCCAGCCGATCTTCGCCGGGACGGGAGACGAACTCGTCGGCGGAGACGCCATTACCGCCCCGCCCCTGGCGGCCAACCGCGGAGGCGGACGCAATCTCTATCTGCCGATTCCCTTCCGCAAACACTGCAAGATCACTTTCGAGAGTCCGAACGCGGACGCGAAATTCACACAACCAACGCCCCGCTTCACCAACCACTCGCTCTTCTACATCATCGACTATCTCCAGTACGCCAAGGGCACGAAGGTCAAGACCCTTACCCGGTCGGACCTGCAAGCCCACGCCGAATTGATTGCGAAGGTCGGGCGCGAGCTTCTAAGGCCCGAACGCAATTCCCTGCCCATCCGGCGCACCGTCCAGGGCGGCAAAAAGAAACTCCTGCCCGGGCAATCCATGACGCGCAGCGTTGCAGGGCCGGGGGCGATTGCCCAACTGCGGCTGCGCCTCGACGCCGGGAACATCCCGCAAGCCCTGCGATCGACGGTCATTACGGCCGAGTTCGACGGCAAACAAAGGATCTGGGCCCCGCTCGGTGAGTTCTTCGGCTCGGGTCTGGGGATCAATCCCTATCAGACATGGTGGCGTAGAGTGGACAAGGATGGCTGGATGACCTGCTGGTGGCCGATGCCGTTCAAGGAATCGGCGCGGGTGAGCGTCACCAACTACGGAACGAACGAACCCGTCGAAGTGGAATTCGGGGACATCGGCATCGCCGAATGGCAGTGGACGGACCGGACGATGTACTTCCACACCGCCTGGCGCGGCGAGAACCTCAAAGTCTTCGTCGGCGACGACTTCGAGAACATGGAGGTCTGGAATTACATCACCATCGACGGCAAGGGCGTGTACGTGGGCGATTCGCTGTCCCTCTTCAACCGCCCGCGTATCCATTGGACGAACGGCCGCTGGATCGGTCCCTGGTGGGGGGAAGGGGACGAACAGATCTGGGTGGACGGCGAGTCCTTCCCCTCGCACTTCGGCACCGGCTCGGAGGATTACTTCGGCTACGCCTTCAACCATACCCTTCCTTTCGATGCGCCGTTCCACGCCCAGCCCATCGCTCAGGCCAACTGGGGCGTCGGCCATACCACGAACGTCCGGGGCCGAATCCACGACCGCATCCCGTTCAAGAACAAGTTCAAGTTCGACATGGAATTGTTCCATTGGCAGCCGAATCGAAAGATCGACTACGCCACGACCACGCACTGGTACGCCTTCGACGGCGCCAGGAGCAATGGACTCATGACGCCGGAGAAGGTGCGCGAGAAGGTCGCGCAGCCGGCCCAGCCCGCGCGAACGGCGGCGGAGTTGCCCGCCGAGGGCACGCTCGATCCGTTCCTCGGCGCGCCGCAAATGGATATGCAGCAGGTGTTTGCGGGCGATCGCTTTCCCACGGTGGCAGTCGCCACGGACGGCACGGTGCTGGCCTTCTGGAACGGGGTCAAAGTGCGGCGCAGCGAAGACGGGGGCAAGACCTGGAGCGATGAGATTCCGGTCGGCAAGGGATTCATGGGCGGCGGCGTGACCGTCGATGAGAACACCGGTGACATCCTGGCGTTCGTCCAGGCGGCTCACCCCCCTGCCGCCATTTCGGTGTATCGCTCCACCAACCACGGCAAGAGCTGGCACGCCCAGGAGACCGTCATCCATCCAGACAAAGACGGCCACGCACCCTCGATGCACATGAACGAGCACGGCATCACGCTGCGTCACGGCCCGCACAAGGGGCGGCTCCTGCGGCCGAGCCGCTGGTACGCGGGCAAGAACGAACGCGCCCGCTGGCCCGAGCACTACACCAACGCCATCTACAGCGACGACGGAGGCAGAACCTGGCACACCAGCGACCCCTTCCCCGCTAACGGGACCGGCGAGGCCACGCTGGCCGAGCTTTCCGACGGGACGATCTATTACAACAGCCGCCGGCACTGGGCGCCGCAGGGCGAGAATCCGCGCCGCCGCTGGACCGCCTGGAGCGACGACGGAGGCCGGAGCTGGAAGGACCTGTCGATCTGCGAAGTCCTGCCTGATGGGGATCAGGTCCGCGACTATGGCCTGATGGGCGGGCTGGTGCGCCTGCCGGTGCGCGGCAGAGACGTCCTGATCTTCAGCAATATCGAGAGCCAGAGCGGCCGGCACCACGGGACGGTGTGGGCCAGCTTCGACGGCGGACGCACCTGGCCGGTCAAGCGCCTCGTGTACGAGGGCCCCTTTGCCTATTCCTCGCTCAACGCGGGCCGGCCCGGGACCCCGGGCGAAGGCTGGATCTACCTCCTGTTCGAAGGCGGACCCAGCGGAGGCGGCACGATGGCCCGCTTCAACCTGAGCTGGCTGCTGCAAGGCGAAAAGACCGGCGACGGCGACCTGCCGACCTGGCTGCCCCACGCATCCACGCGCGACGACGCTGCCGCCGAAGAGCGCCCCGCTCCCCCGCACGGCTAAATCGGTATCGTCAATCAGAACCGCCGGGCCCGTGCCGCTACGCCTCTTCCACGATCTCCAGCCCGAGCGCCTTGCCGAACTCCGCCAGCGGCTCCTTGACGTCTCCGTAGACGGTCACGCGATGCCAGCCGAACCGGTCCCACTGGTCGAACAGCTTGCCGATGTCGCCGCACACGTCCGCGACCAGCTTCGTGCGACACCCGTACTCGCTCTCCAGGTTACCCACCGTCCTGGCCTGATGGATAATCATCTCCTTCCGCCCGAAATTCGTCCGGAAGGACGTCGTCATGTAGCCGGAAGGCAGGAAGGACTGCCCGCAGGCGCCCCGGGGATCGCGGTTGTGAAGCGTCATGATGCGAAAGCGGTTCGACCGCCCCTGCGAACCGAACGCCCTGGTCGTGGCCACGCAGTGGGCGTAGACGATCTGGTTCTTCGCGGTATCCAGGGCCGGATCGGACACGTAGCCGGGACGACCCGTGAGGATTCTCGCCATCAGCATGCTGAGCATGTCGTCGGGCATGGCCTCGCAGACGCCCTGTCCGCCGTCGTTGAGAATCTGCATGAAGCCGAGGCAGGGATACGCTTCGAGCTTGCCGGCGGCGAATCCGCCGAGGCAGTTCATCGTCACGTTGTCCGTGCCGTGTCGCTTGAGCAGTTCCAGCGTGGCGAGGTAGACCGCGCCGGCCTTGCGGATGGCTTCGGCTTCGGGCCCCGTGACATCGTCCGCCTGACGGTGCCAGCGCCCCGCCCACGCGGCCGCCTCGTCGCGATCGACCTTGTCATAGAGGGCCTGCAATTCGGCAAAATCGACGTAGCGTCCCTTCACGCCGAGAAAGTCCTGCTCCTGGCCGCCCCGGCCGCGACCCACGATCAAGAAGCGTGCCTCGCGAAAGCGCCGGAGACACTCACTGATTTCGGTCAGGGCCACCGGATCTTCCGCGCACGCCCCCTCGTCGCGCGACCCGAACGTCTCCCGATACACCGCCTCGCACCGCCGGGCAAACGAAGCCGGCGTCACGCCGGGCCGCCGGACGCCGGCAAACTCACGGACAACCGCCACCAGATCGTCCAGCCGCGTCGTGGACACGGCCGCCGCAGGAATTCCGCGACTGCACAGCTCGCTGTACCCGGTCAGGAACACGCCGCAGCCGCCGAGGAATTCGTTCGCCACGATCGTCGGTTTGCCCAGTGTGGCAACGTCCACCAGGGCTTTGCGCAAGGCCCAGTCCAGCGTCATCGTGTAGACCAGGTAGCCGTCGATCCGGTCCTTCATGGCGAGGGCTTGCTGGACCTCGCCGGCACTCTCAACGGTCAACGGGACAAACTCGATCCGGGGACACCCCTCCTTCAGCCGCTTCAGGATCTCGCGCCGGCGGCTGGTCGCATCGAAATCCGGGTATGGCCATATCTCTCTGATCTTCGTGTTGGCGAGAAACACCGCTGCGATGCGGACCCGGGCCGCCCCGCTGTCGGATGCCCCGGCAAGCGACGTCAGCCCGCCGACGGCCATCGCCCCGGCCGCCCCGACGCCCTGGAGGAAACCACGCCGATGGATGCTCTCGCGGCAACTGTGACAGGATGTATGAGCGTGACACTGGCACATCAGGCTTCTCCTTCCTTCGGTCCCTGCCCGCCCGTCAGGCAGTCACGGCAACCGCCTGCGACTGACACGTCTACAGTCTACCTCCATGTGTCCGCGTTGCAACAGGCATCTCCCCGGAACCTGTCGCCTTTTACACATCGACTTGTCTACTGTTGCCGTTGCCGGCGCCCGCCAGCCGGGCCGCACCGTACCACTTTCGGCGGCACGGTGTCATCGGAAATGATGACAGCAAAATACGTAGTCACCACAATTGCGGGTTCTGCCCGCTTCAGTATACTCTCCGAAAGTGGATACACGAGAACGGGAAGATCGCCGCGGCCGCATGAACGGAATCGGGTTGCCGCCGAGGCGCGCGCCATCTTTGACAGACCGCAATCAGCGATATACTCAATTGGTGCATTCCGTGGCGGATCTGCGGACGATCGAATACAGCAGGCCATTCAAACGAGAAACGTATTGCAGCGCGCAGGGACGCTGCCCGAAGAAAGCACAGGGGAACCTCAGTTGAAAGGATGCAAAAATGAAGATGCGACGAATCCTGATGATCCTGGCGCCGGCTCTGTTGATCGTTCTACTGGGTGCGCGAGTCGGCACAGAAGCCGTGGAGGCGGTCCTTCCGGACGCGGACGGCTCCCCCGCACCCATGAGTGCCGTCGCAGGGCAGTTCGGCGCAGAGCTGCCCGTAGGATCCATAGTGATCTATGCCGGAACCACAGCGCCGGAAGGCTGGCTTATGTGCGACGGCGGATACTATGACAGATGGGTCTATTCCGAGCTGTTTGCGGTGATCGACTTCACGTACGGCAGCAGCGCCGACGAAGGAGCTTTCCGCGTTCCTGATTTGACGGGAAGGGTGCCGGTCGGCCTCAGTCCCGTCTGGCAGTTCAACGAACTTGGAAGGAAGGCGGGCGAGACGGAAGTCACGCTCGGCCTCGACCACATGCCCGAGCACAACCACGATGTCAGCGCTCCCAGTCACAACCACGGCATCAGTGTCTCTCCACACAACCACGTGGTCAGCGTCTCTCCGCACAACCACGCCGTAGATGATCCCGGGCACGACCACGCCGTGAATGATCCCGGACACGGCCACGACATCAACGACCCCGGGCACCAGCACTGCATAGATCTTGATAACGGCTGGGGCGGCGGCGGCGTCGACGATGCGTGCGAAAGCAACGCGGGAGGCGCCTATACGAAAGGTGCGCTGACCGGCATATCAGTATGCAGTGCAACCACGGGCATCGTGGTAAACGCGGGCGCCACCGGGATCAGTGTGCAAGACGCAACGGTGCCCGTATCCCTGGCGGATGCCGATGTCAGCGCCTCTGTCGAAGATGCCGACATCGCCATAACTGCCGGTTACAGCGGCGCGGGCCAGCCGCACAACAATTTGCAGCCCTACATCGTCTTGAACTACATCATCAAGCATGGAAGTTCCACGGCGGACGCCGGCCAGTAACGAGGTGGAGGACAACGGGTAAACGGTTGACGAGATCCCGGGCCCGCCGAATCCGTCGGGAAGAACCGGGCCCGGAGATCTCTTCTGCGTCTCATCCCGTGCGCGCGTCACGACGACCGAGACACGGGCGGTGTCGGTCCAGCCAAATCCGACCGCGCCGAAGCGAAGTCCCGCTCCACCCACTGCCGGAACGGGAGTAGGTTGACAGCCGCCCGATCCAGCGAAAGCAGCCCATTTTCTGGGAGCACGAAGGCAACTGGGCGATACGAGAGGACCGCTGGAAACTGGTTTGCGATGGCCCGGACGGCCCCCTGGAACTGTCCGATCTGGAAGCGGACCGAACCGAACTGAAGAATCTCGCCGATCGACATCCCCGGAAAGTCTCCGAACTGGTCAACAACTGGACGGCCTGGGCCCTCCGCGCCGGCGTCTTGCCGTGGCCTTACAACCCGCCATGGACTGATCGACCACGTCCGTAGCGCGTGGCCCCAGGAAGGCCCGCCAGGAGAGCCGAGCGTATCTGGAAGCCCCCGTTGGGAGCAACGCCAGCCGTCACTCCGCAGGGTGTGCCCCACACACGGGTTGATTTCCGGCCCGAACCGGGGTCGTCTCACACAAAGCCACCAAACCACGAAGCCTTCAAAACGCTGACCGTGAAGATTCCTAAAGCTTCTACTAATCCTGTGCTCTGTTACGAATTATCCTTCTTTCCTTTTGTTCCTCGTATTCTTCTGCCCCTTCCACTTCTCCGCCCTCGGATCCGTGGCCCAACCCCACCCCTCGGGCATACGGCCGCCTCGTCCGTCCTTCTGCCATGAGGTGTCCGGCGGAGGGAGTTCCGCGGTCCAGGCGTCGTAGCGCCTGCGCATGCTGGCCACGACATCCGGGCGGACCTGGGCGAGATCGCGGGTCTCCTTGGGGTCGGCTTTCAGATCGAAGAGCCGCCAGCCATCGGGGTATTTGATCAGTCGCCATTGCTTCCATCGCATCGCCCGAAGGTTGCGACGGGGTGCGTCCTCTGGATCAACATTGTGCCAGTATAACTCCTCATGCGCATCGCCGGTCGTCTCGCCCCTCAGATATGGCAGCAGGTTCTTGCCCTCACATCGCTTGGGCAGCGGCTTGTCCGCAACAGCGGCGACCGTGGCGTAGAAGTCCATCGTGCACATGAGTCCATCGTAGATCTTCCCCGACGGAATTCCTGCGGGCCACGATATGATCGTCGGCGTATGCACCCAGCCTTCCAGTTGCGTTCCCTGGCCTTTTCCGCCGCGGTAAGGTTCTGCGCTTCCCTGCTCCGCGAGGTTCGGGCCGTTGTCCCCGGTGAGAAGAATGATCGTGTCCCTTTCCAGGTTGTGCTTTTTGAGCACGGCCAGCAGCTTCCCGACCGCATCGTCCACCGCGATCAATGCGCCGGCCAGGGCTTTGCGTTTCCCTGTCGCTCTCGAGCGGTTCTGATAGTGTGCGGGCGTGTCTCCACTGGGTGAATGAATGGCGTTCGGCGAGAAATACAGGAAGAACGGCTTGTCCTTGTTCCGCTCCACGAACTCCGCCATGTAGTCGCCGTCGAGATCGGTCCGGAATACTTCTGATCCGTCGGGCCTCAGACAGATGAACGGCTTCCTGCTCGGGGCGGACCTGGCGACTTCCATGAAGCCGCGATCCAGCGGGCCCTGCTCCCTGGAGCCGATATCCCACTTCCCGATCATGCCGGTCACGTAGCCGGCATCCCGCATGAACTCCGCCATAGTCGGATGGTCTTCGGGTATGGGTAGGCCTCTGGCCATACCGGACTTGCCGAATCGTTGGATATACATACCCGTCATAACGCAGCACCGACTGGGCGAACAGGGGGGATTGGTGACATAGGAATTCGTGCACCTGACGCCGTTAGCCGCCAGCGAGTCCATATGCGGCGTGGGAATATCCCGGCAGCCGAAGCTGCCCAGGTCTCCATAACCCAGGTCGTCGATGAACAGAATGACAACATTGGGTTTGCGTGTACCGGTCCGGCCGGTGGTCGCTTTCGGTACAGAACCGATTGCGGCAAGGGCCGAAATGGTCTTCAAGAAGTCGCGTCGTTTCATAATATTCCTCGTCCTTCATTCTTGCCGCTTCGCCGCGACAGATCAGCGCTGGCGGCATAATAGGTTGCGCCGACACACAGAGCGTAGTACGCACGCTACATTTGTACTGCAACCGCTCTCACTATTCAAGGTCGCTCAAAGAGCGCAGTCGTCCCGGCGATTGCAGTGGCAACCATAAGGGATCAGGCCTTTCCTTTTGTTGTTCGAAGCTTTCTCCCATTTCTCTTTCGTCGATGGCCATGTGTGCGTTCGGCCGCAACGTGGGGGTTGGGGGCAGCTATTGCTCTGAGCTGCAACGCGGATGCCCTCGACACTTTGACTCCTCCTCTCTCTCGAATCCGCCTGGGGGCGCAGTCGCTCTGCGTGGAGCAACCGCCTGGCCGGCTGGTGCCCCGTGGGCCGTTTGCGGCTTGGTGATTTGCGCTTCCTTCGGATTTAGAGTTTAGGATTTCGAATTTCGCCCAGCGGAAATTCTTCGCCCGCCGCTTCCAGCGACTCGCTTTTCCACGCTTTCCGCAGTGAGTCTCCGGTTGGGGCTTGCGGATCGGAGGATGGGTCCCCCTAGAATGTCAAACAAAGGCAATTTGGTGCCGGACAGACCCGGCTGTGCAGGCGCGGAAGAGAGAGGTGGATGTAAATGCAACTTGAAGAAGGAGATAGATCTTATGCTGGGTGTGCTCTGTCGCTCTGTGGTGGACGTGCCAGGGCGGGTGAAAAATGTTGTGCAACGCGGGGGTGCGGGGCGTATAATACCGCGTATGAAACTGCCAAAATTGGACAAGCCGGACAGGTATAAAGGGCTGTATATCTTCGACTTCGGCGATCACGCCGGGGTGGGCTTTACGGCTGAAGAGGTGGCCGAACTGCTCGAGAGCGAGCGGTACCGCGAGGGCAAGGTATACAAGATTCACCGAGCGTATCCCGACGGCCGGCTGGAGTTGAAAGGCGTGCCTGCGGCGCGCTTTCAGCTTGAAGCCGGGATGTTCTTCTACGCCGGCGACGAGGCCACGGCGCAGGCCGATTTCAAGCGGCTGGTAGACTTGGCCGTGCGGGCGGCGCCACCGTGCCGGGCCAAGGTGCATCTGGCCCAATACGCCGAGGACAAGTTCGCCGTGGCGCTGATCTACCCGGCCGAGTACGACGACGAGTTCAGCTCCTGGCTCCTGGAGGGCGATTTCCGCACGACCGGCGCCGTCGAGGGCGGTACCGGGGCCGTCGAGCGATATTACCAGAGCCAGGCCGATATCCTCCAGCGGCATCAGTTGTTGGAGGGTGGCGAGAACGTGAGCCGGACCGGGGATGAACTGCTGGCCTGCCTCGCGCGGGCGGTGCAGCGATAGTCGGACGAAATATGCAGGATTCAATGCTCAGATTGAGGCCGGGCGCTGCTCGAAAGAGACCACCGAAGCGGGCCCTGCGGCTGGGATGGGCCGCGGGCGTTCTCGCGCGGCTCTGCCCGCGGCGTCTGTCGAAACTGACATCCCGCGACCTGCAAAGCCGTGATTATCGAACAAGCACTCAGCGGCTGGGAATCCGTTTCACCGATCGCATTCGCAACACGTTTCGATTGCGCTGGCTCCGGAAAATAGGATGAGTCGGGCCTGCCCCCGGCGGTGCCGTGGCGTGCCGCTACGGCAGCTCGCTGAGGCTCCAATAGTCGCGAACGATGCGGATCGCCCTGGCAAACTCGCCGATGTCACCGGGTTCGACCACGTAGCCGGCGCCCCCCCGAGCGAAGCTCTCGTTGACCAGCCGCTCATCGTTGGAGTTCGCAAGCACCACCACAGGCGTTTGCCCGAGGTGCTCGTCGGCCTTCAGAATCTTCAGCGCTTCCAAGGCGTCGTCGCCATCGATGGTCAGAAGCACGACCGAAGGTACCGGTTCCTCACGATTCTCAAGGTAGATCAGAGCCTGGTTCATCCCGTCGGCGTACAGCACACCGTCGGCGATGCCCAGCTCCCCCAGGGCTCGCTCGAGCGCCGGCCATTGCGTTTGGCGGCCCCCAATGAACAGGATCAGTTTCTCAGCCCGCATTGCCCACCATCAGTGTTTATCCCGGGACGGCGGGAGTTCCGTCCGTCCTGCGTGGCGGCGTTCCCCCAGCCGGTCCTACCACAGCGTAAAAACGGGAATGATACTGCTGCCCAAGACTGGACCGGACAGCAGCACCATCCCACAGGGGTCGAAAGTATCATCTGCTCGACATACAGTGATCTCGCAGGGGCCACAAATCCGTGCCGAGCAGTGATACCCCGACCCCCCTTCTCTTCTTGTTACGCAAAGAGCTTTCCGACCGTCCCGGCCGGATCCCTGCTCTGCCCGTCCAAAACCGGTCTTGCCAACCACCATATAGATCGTCCACGGACCGCTGAAAATGAATAAGGGCTCTCCTTGGTCACAGAGGTGCCGCCCCAGAAAAAGCAGGCCACGCCCCAGCCATTTGCTGGGTCCTCCCGGCTTGTGACTGGCTTCCGCTCTCGCCGCCACAGAGAGCGTCCAGAAATGGACGTGCAGAAGTGATCGAGTTGCTGAGGGTTCACGACCCGGTCCCGGCGGAGCATTTTCCGACCTCTTTTCCCCCGTGCACAGCCTCGTTGAGATCCACGCCCCTGTCTCTTGCCCTTGCCGCGTCCGTTACGTACGCTTTCCATAGGGGTACGTCATGAAAACGTTCTGGCAACACAGCAACGGAAAAATCTACGCGGTCGAAAGTGATACCTTCGGCAATATCACCGGCGCAGCGGGGCCCCTGGACCCTGACGACCTGCACGATCTGGAAACGTACCACTACGGTCCGGCCGCAGTGCAATGGATCCGGGACGCTATCGCCGAGCGTACGCTGCGCAGGGTCGAACGTTTCTCCCACTTCTGACAGCGTCAGGCCCGGCGTTGGACAAACGCCCCGGCTGCCGCCTTCGACACTGCCCACAACGCCGGTATTATCGGCCTTCCCCTGCCGGCCCGGAGTCCGCTCACTCGCCGGGCGCATCCGGCCGCGGCTGCAGAGCCGGCTCGGCATTGACAAATGCCCCGATTCTCGCTAAACTGGTACTATGACTGGCCTTATGAGACGGCTCCTACCCATCCTGGTTCTGGCCTTCTGGCTGATCGCGGGCGCTGGCTGCAAAAGCCCGCCCGAGGAACGGGAGAACGTGTGGGAGCAGGCAAAGATCGGCGATCTCGCTCCGGTGACGAAGGACGGACCGGCGAAAGTCAAGTTCATGGCGGCCGCTCACATGGACGTGCACATCCTGGACCTGCCGGCCGACAACGTAGACGGCCTCGACAAGCTCTGGGAGGTCCTCTCGGCCAAACCGGTCCGCATGAACAGTTACAACGCCTTCACCCAGAACGGTTTCCGCGTCAAATTCGGGCACACCGATAACTGGCTTCAGATCGAGAGCCTGCTGGCCGAAGCGGGCGCCCAGAGGGCCGCGACCACTTCGCTGATGCTGGCGGAGAACGAGCCCACGGACCTGCCGGTCGCCCATTTCTCCCACGGCCGCAGGATTTCGTTCATCAGCTCGAACCTGTCCGAGGAGGTGGTCAACGTCGGCCCGGGCGCGCTGGTACTGAGGCTGACGTGCGAGGCCATGCCCTGGGCCCGAGGGGTGCGAAAAATCATCGCGTACCCGTCCTACACGCTGCCGGTGACCAGTGCGATCAGCGAATTGGAATCGAGAATCCAGAAACACGAATTCCACTTCGCCTCGGCCGCCTTCGCCACGCAGATGGGACCGGGAGACCTGCTCGTTCTGGCCCCGGACAGGTACGTGAACGAGCGAGTCAGCCTGGGGGGCCTGTTCTTCAACCAGCCGGGAACGTGCCTGTTCTTCAATGCCGCCACGCGCAAGCCGCCGCAACGCAAACCTGCCGTGCGAGTCCTCGTGCTCGTGTGCACACATGTCCGCAGTTGAGATCGTATGCCCGCCACAAAAGTTGCCCTCATTCGATGCGATGATTACGACGACGCCCGGGTAGCCGGGGCGATCGAGCGACAGTTCGCCCTTCTGGGCGGCCTGGAGCGCTTCGTCAAGCGAGACGACCGCGTCCTGCTCAAACCCAATTTCATCGCGCCCCGCTCGCATCATCGCAGCGCCGCCCAGACGCACCCTGCCGTTATCCTGGCAGCGGCCCGGCTCTTGAAAGAGTTCGGCGCGCGGCCCTTCGTAGCCGATTCGCCGGCCTGGGCCAACACCGCCACGTGCGCCCGCGTCCTGGAGCTGACCGAGCCACTGCGAAAGCTCGGCGTCCCGATCAGGGAGCTGGACGCGCCGCGGAAATGTCACCTGGGCCCGGGCAGGCCCAGAGTGAAGATCAGCTCGGCGGCCCTCGACGCCGACGTCATCATCAACCTGCCCAAGCTCAAGGCGCACCAGCAGTTGGTCGCGACCATCGCCGTCAAGAACATGTTCGGCTGCGTCAGCGGCAAGCGCAAGGCCATCTGGCATTTCAAGAAGGGTGACAGCGCCGCCGAGTTCTGCGAATTGCTGATCGGTATCTATCAACACCTCGCTCCGGCCCTGACGATTGTCGACGGCATAATCGCCATGGAGGGACAGGGCCCGATCCGGGGCCAGAGCAAGCCGCTGGGCTGGCTCGTCGCCGGTACGGACCCGATCGCCTGCGAGCTGACCTGCTGCCGCCTGATCGACGTCGAGCCCGAGCAGATCCCCATCATCCGCACCGCCCGCCAGACGGGCTTCGGCTGCGCCAACGGCGACGAGATCGAAATCCTCGGCGACCCCCTGCCGGCGATGCCCTGCACGGACTTCCAGATGCCGCGCATGGCGCCCATCAAATTCTCCTTCACCCACGTCTGCCGCAGCATAGCCCGCCAACTCCTGCTCCTGGCCCGGCCCTCCAGAACCACCAAGTCGCAACCGTCGGAGTATTAGCAGTAGAGTTTTGCAAAATGGAGATTAGGCTTATATTCTTCAAGGAAATCGTTGGT
>CAYPZL010000052.1:0-30893 GCA_964415045.1 uncultured Pirellulales bacterium
TCCTGGTGGCCGCATGAAAACCAATACAAAAATCAGTCAACTTGAGTCAAGAAGCTGGTCAACACCGATGATATCTGGGAAGCGCGCGTCAATGTCGGCCGGGACACGTTCCGCTTTCTTGCTTTCTTTGACGGCCCGACGGTTGTTGTTCTCGCATCCGGTTTCTCAAAAAAGAGCCAGAAGACACCGAAGAAGCTGATCGCTCTTGCCGAACAGCGCAAGAGAGACTATTTCCACAGGAGAAATCCATGAGTGATCTGCAGAGATACATCAGCGGCAGGAAAAAACGAGACCCTGAGTTTGCGAAGGAGTTCGACCTCGGGTACGAACACTTCAAGCTCGGTGTCGTCTTGCGCGAGGCGCGCGAGCAGGCGGGGCTGACCCAGGAGGAGGTGGCTCGGCGCATGCGCACGAAAAAATCGGCGATCTCGCGCATCGAAAACCATGCCGAGGACATCAAGCTTAGCACGCTCGAACGCTTTGCCGAGGCCATAGGCATCAACCTCAAGCTGCGGATCGCAGGGTAGCTGTGTCTCACAATTTCGCTCCGCAGAATTTGCAGTGGACGGCGTCCTTGTCGTGTCCCTCGGCGCTGCAGTTGGGGCAGGCCTGGCCGCTGGTGCCGGCGGTGCGGGCTCTGGACCATTCCACCGTCACGATCCCCGTCGGCACGGCGATGATCGAGTAGCCTAAGATCATCACCAGAGCCGCCAGGCATTGCCCGACGCCGGTCCGGGGGGAGATGTCGCCGTAGCCGACCGTCGTCAGTGTCACGATGGCCCAGTACACGCTGCGCGGGATGCTGCTGAACCCTTCGTTCGTTCGTCCCTCGATCATGTACATCAGCGCCCCGACGATCACCACCAGCGTCAGGACCACTGCGAGAAAGACGAGGATCTTCCGGCGGCTCGCGTAGAGCGCGTCCTTGAGGACCGTCGCCTCTTTCGTATGGTGGCCGAGCTTGAGGACGCGGAACACGCGCAGGACGCGCAGCACCCGGACCACCGCCAGGTACCGGCTGCCGAAGACCAGCAGACTCAGGTACGTCGGAAGAATCGCCAGCAGATCGACGACACCGAAGAAGCTCAGCGCGTAGCGTATGGGCTTGCCGACACAGAGCAGACGCAGGGCGTACTCGGCGGTGAAGAGGACCGTGAAGAACCACTCCACCGCGTACAGCCACGTCCCGTAGTGCTCGCGGATGGACGCGACGCTGTCGAGCATCACCGCCGCGACGCTCAGCAGAATGCACACAATCAGCGCCACGTCGAACCCCTTGCCCGCCGGCGTGTCCGACTCGAAAATCACCTCGAACAGCACGTCACGCCATCCACGCTGCGTTTTGTCGGGACTGCCTACACTCATTCTCACCCTTTCGACAGAACCTGTACATGCCCACATCCTACCGGACGGGCATCTCTTCGTACAAAGAGAAAGACATCGGAAACTCCAGCGTGCCGTTCCAGATTTCCTTGATGGCCGGGTCGTTGTAGGCAAAATTCGGGTCCGGCCTCAAAACGCAGGTCCCCTCATAATCGCCCGGCACCGTCACCGCAAAATCGGTGGCAGACGTCGCCCAAACGCCGGATCTGCCTGATCTCGTTCGAATTCGTGGGAGTCGACAAGGTCGAGAATGGATTTCTCGTCCATCCGACAACCGCAGTATAGGCTCGAACGCAACAGCCACTGGCAGATTCGTCCACTCCAAGCAGATGGTCTCGCCACGCCCCGATGGCATGGTAAACCGTCAGTGCGCAGTCGATTCGAATTCGCCAGTCATAGGTTCCTACGGATATGGGCTGGTTGCCGCAACCACAACCGCCGCGAGCAATTGCGCAGCTTTTCTTCGATTCATGGCGTCTCTCCCTCTTTCGCCGATGCCGTGCCTATTGGGCGTAGAACGTTTGTTTGTGTTTTTCGGCGAGGCGTTTGAGCCTTTCGGCGATCTCCGGGTGTTTGTCTATTACGTTGGTCGTCTCGTACGGGTCGTTTTTCATGTCGAAGAGGGACAGGTCGATTTCCTGTTGCTTGTGCTTTCCGGGCAGGCCGTCTTTGCCCGGCGTCACCAGCGTGTGGTACTTGTGCGGCAGGTGCAGTTTCCAGCGTCCGTCGCCGCTGATGACGCCCTCGAAGCGTCTGCCCGTCGAGAAGGGGTAGTAGGCGCTGTGGTTCTTCGCGCCGGGCCTGCCGGCGATCAGGGGCCAGACGTTTTTGCCGTCCACCGGGTTGGCGGGCAGCTCCGCGCCGGCCAAATGCGCGAGCGTCGGGAGGATGTCGATGGAGCAGAAGGCCTTCTCGCTGGTCGTGTCGGCCTCGATTTTGCCCGGGAATTTCATGATGCAGGCGCTGCGGGTGCCGCCGTCGAAGCTGGTGCCCTTGGCCTCGCGGAAGGGGGTCTTCCCGGCGTGGTTGCCGTAGGAGATCCAGGGCCCGTTGTCGCTGGTGAAGATGACCATGGTGTTGTCCTCGACGCCGTTGTCCTTCAGGGCTTTGGTGATCTGGCCGACGGACCAGTCGATCTCCATCATGACGTCGCCGTAGAGGCCCGCGCCGGATTTGCCCTTGAACTTCTCGCTGACGAACAGCGGAACGTGCGGCATCGAGTGCGGGACGTAGAGGAAGAAGGGCTCGTCCTTGTGCCGCTGGATGAAATCCACCGCGTGCTCGGTGTACCATGTCGTCAGGTGCGGCTGGTGCTCCTTCGTGACGCGATCGATCGTGATCTTGCCGTTGTCCCAGAATTGCAGCGGCCACTTGCCCCAGAACTTGGGATTGCCCGGGTGGAACTCCCACATGTCGTTGGAGTACATCAGCCCGCATGATTCATCGAATCCTCGCGCGGGCGGACGCGTGTCGGGCTGGTCGCCGAGATGCCACTTGCCAAAGACCGCGGTGGCGTAGCCGCGCGTCTTGAGGACTTGCCCGAGCGTGGCGAACTTGGGATCGAGCCCGCGCGCCCTGGGCGGATGGGCGCCGAAGACCTTGGTCCGCCCCGGATAGCATCCCGTCATCAGCGCCGCCCGCGACGCCGAGCATACCGCCTGCGGGACGTAGAAATTGCGATAGCAGCAGCCCTCCTCGGCTAAACGCCGGACGTTGGGCGTCTTGTACTTCTGGGTCGCAAACGGCTGGAAATCCGCCCAGCCCGAATCGTCCAGGAAGATGATGACGAAGTTCGGCTTTTTCTTCTTCCTCTGTCCCCGGCATATCCCCGGCAGCCCCAGTGCTGCGGCCGAAAGGGCGGCGGTTCTCAGGAACTCTCTACGTGTCTGCTTCGCGTTCATGCTGTGCCTCCATCTATTCAGTTTGCATTCAGATCGTACTGTGGCAATCCTCTTTCATCGGTGCGCCCGCCTGTCACCCGGAGGGAGACGCCGTCCTCCTTTGTCACCCAGAGCGAAACGCCCCCCTCTTTTGTCATCCTGAATGAAGCGTCGCTGTTCCTTGTCATCCTGAACGAAGCGCAGCGGAGTGAAGGATCCGGGCTGCGATCGTAAGTAACGTCTCGTTCCGCGGCCAGATCCTTCGGCTTTGGCTCAGGATGACAAGAGTGGCGCACCGGTCCTCGCCCTCGTTCCTCCGCGAGGAGAAAGGTATTGGTGGCGCGAGGTCTCATTGGTCGGACTCCTTGATTATCGCTCTCAGCTTATCGAGTTGCGGATCGGTTCCGTTGATCATGTCGTCGATGGTCGTGCAGACCGTGACATCCGGGTACAACGCGTCGGCCGGATCGTTGTCGGGATTGGGACGAATCCACCTCTTGTGAGATACCGTGAAGGAAAACCCGGTATTGGGCATCTCGAAGGTCGGGACGTCGCCGTAACTCGAAGGGGCGTTGCCCGTCGGCTCGCCGATGACGGTTCCCAGGTCGTTGTCCTTGACGATGACCGCGAACCAGTTGCCTGAGCTGAACGTCGCCGCCGACGTGAGCACGAAGAGCCTGCCGTCGAAGAGCAGGCTCTTGTCCTCGATCTTGCGATTTCGGGCCTTGCGAGGTTTGCCGCGGCGATAGCCGGACGTGCGGGAGTAGCCGAGCTTTTCCCCCAATTCCTTTGAATACCGGATGTCACCGCCGAAGTGTCTGTAGCGGTCGATGTCCAGATACCGGAGGAACTCATCAACGACGTGTGAGTTGCCGCCTCCGTTTCGCCGCACGTCGATGGCGATGTTCCGTATGCGGTGGTTGCGCACCCGCTCGAAGAACGACCGCAGCGCCTTCTTGTAGTACTCGTCGACAATGCACTGATCCAGATAGAACAGCCCCAGCGAAAGGTTGGGATCGACGTGATGACCCAGCCAGTGTCTCGCCGGCGGCTTGGGCGCGCATTGAGTCGGGAGCTTCAGCGGGGCCGTCAGCGCAATCGAAGTCCCTTCTCTTTCCACCCGGACGTTCACGGCGTTGCTATCGACGACGCCAAGATGATCGAGATACTCGTATCTCTGGAGCTTCTCGGCCATGCCCCGCTTGCGCCAGTATTCGTTCTCGGCGGGGATCAGCGGTCGCATCTCGCGCACGATGGTTTCAATGTCCTTGCCGTCGAGGGCTGCGATTTTGTCACCCTGTCGGAACGGCTCCCGGTCGCGCCTGACATAGAACCCGTCGGACAGCGAAACGAGCGAAACGTCGATCCGACGGTTCGAGAGACCCTTCATGGGCCGAAGTTGCGTATGAGCGTCCTGGAGGGAGCAGATGATGGTATTGGCGAGGAAGTAGAACTGTGCCTTCGTCATCGGCTCCTGGATCCGTTGATAGGCGGCGTCAATCGTAGCGATCTGCTGTTTGCTGAATCCGCGATACGTGGCGGGGTGGACGTTTTGCAGGATTCTGACAAGGTCGTCGAGGTCCTCCTCCATCTGGTCCACAGTAAGGATCGTTTGTCCGTCGGCCGGAAGCGTCGCCGGGACCCTTGGTATATCGGCGCCGAAGCTCAGACCCAGCCAAACCGCGACCAACAGGACGAGCAGCCTTAGGCGATCTCTACCCGTGTGCGTCGCGTCCATGTTGTGTTTCCCTTTGCCCATACGCGGCTTCAAGCCTTCTTGCCCGGCTGCGGCCCCTCATACTTCCAGTCGAAGAAGGGGCTGTACTTATGCGCGACCTCCATGATCCGGCGAATCTTCTCGACGAGATCGACGTGCTCGTCCGCGACGTTGTTCGTCTCCGAGATGTCACTGCGCAGGTCGAACAGTTCGAGGCCCTTCTTGCCTCGGACGGCCTTCCAGTGGCCCATGCGCACGGCCCGGTTGTTTTTCAACTCCCAGTACAGGTACTCGTGGCTCCGCTGGCGGCCGCGACCCAGCAGCGTCGGGACGATCGAGATGCCGTCGGTCGGCTTCGTCACGGTCACGCCGGCCAGTTCGGCGAAGGTGGGCAGCATGTCCTGGAAGCAGGATACGTGATCGCTGGTCGTCCCCGGCGCGACCCGGCCCGGCCAGCGGGTGATCAGCGGCGCGCGCAGGCCCCCTTCGTAGAGCGTGCCTTTCTGTCCGCGGAACGCCCCGGCCCCGCCGAACCGCTTCAGCAGGTCGCCGCCGGCGCTGCCGTTGTCACTGGCGAACATCACCAGCGTGTTCTTCTCGATGCCCAGCTCTTTCAGCAACTCCAGCAACGTGCCGATGTCTCTGTCCATGCGCGAGATCATCGCGGCGATGGCCTTCTGCGTTTCGGTCCAGGGTTTGTCGGCGTAGTCGCCGAGGTCGGGGACCTGGAACTTCGCGTGCGGAATCGTGTAGGGCAGGTAGAGGAAGAACGGCCCCTTGCGATTTCGGCGAACGAAGGACAGGGCTTCGGCCGTCAGCAGGTCGTGCGAATACTCCTTTTGTGCTCCGCCCGCATTGCCCTTGAGAATGACCTTCTCGTTGTTGCGCCACAGGTGCTGAGGATAGTAGCTGTGGGCCTGCCGCTGGCAGTTGTACCCGAAGAAGTGATCGAATCCCTGCTTGTTCGGGTCGCCCTCGGAGCCCGGATAGCCGAGCCCCCACTTGCCGATGCAGGCGGTGGCGTAGCCGGCCTTTTTCAGCAGTTTCGGGATCGTCTGCGAGCCGGCGGGGATCGGGACATTGCCCTCGACCGGGAGCGGCTTGTTGTTGCGGATGAAGCAGTGTCCCGTGTGCAGGCCCGTAATCAGCACGCAGCGCGACGGCGCGCACAGGGCCGAGCCCGCATAGTGGTCGGTGAAGCGCATCCCCTCGGCGGCCATCCGGTCGAGGTGGGGCGTGAGGATCTCCTTCTGCCCGTAGCAACCCAAATGCCCGTAGCCCAGATCGTCGGCCAGGATGTAGATGATGTTGGGTCTGCTGCCGTCCGGGCCGGGGGCGCCGGACACCGAAGGTGACATCACGACCGCCGCGCCGAGAGAGGCCATGGCTTTCAGAAAGTTCCGTCGCTTCATTCTCGTTCGCTCCTGATGCATAATGATGTTTCCACCACTGAGGATTCCCGATTGCAGAGATCACAACATGAAGCGAATATACCGTATCCGTGGCGGAACGCAAGGCCGCCCGCCGGACGCTCCTGTTTCAGAAACGGTGGTGGAAGTCCCGGCAACAGGTTCTATCTCAACGGACAGAGCTGCGGCATCGTGTGGAAGCCGCCGTTTCGCGTGGAGATCACGGACGCCGTCAAGCCCGGCGCCAACGAACTCGTCGTCGAGGTGGCCAACACGTGGTCCAACCGCCTCGTGGGCGATGCGCGGACCGAAGGCAAAGACTACTGCCGCACGAACATCGCCAAATCGCTGACCTGGAGCGTGCCCTGGAAGGACACGCCCCTGCTCCAATCGGGCCTGCTCGGCCCCATCACACTCCTGGCTGGCAACGAACAAGAGTGATGATGTCTATTTGAGCGCGAACGTCAGCGTCGGGTCCAGCGGGTAGCGTCCGAACTGCTCGCCGTAGATGGCGACGCCGCCGGGCAGGGCCTCATCCACTTCCAGGCGGATGACGATGGTCCCGCGCTGGGCCGCCTGGCGCAGGAGGCGGTTCGGAATCTCGGCGGTGACGAGATAGCCGTAGGAGCCGGCCTCGGTGAGCGTGTTGTCGCGTTTCTGCGCGTGCCACGAGAGGATGCCGCGGTGGTCCGCCGGGTCGTCGGGCAGCTCGAACACGCCGACCGCCGTGCCGCCGACGCGGATGCGCACGGCGCTGGGATAGGTCCGCTCGTCGGTCATGGGATAGGCGTTGGGGTTCAGGCTCGGGTCGTGCGTGCCCTTGCCCAACATGAAATTGCCTTCCTGCTTGCCGGCGCCCTTTTTGTCTTTGCCGAAGAGCTGCTTGGCCGAGAGCTCAGCCCGGAAGCTGGCGACCGCGACGTCGGCGGCGTCCAGATCGTCGGGCCAGGGGACGTGGTACTCGAAGTATCCGGCGCCGGCGCCGTTGACTTTCAACCCGTCGAAGACGTTCCACTGCTTGACCGGCCATTCGGCTTTGGCGAAGCTCGCCGGTTCGAAGCGGACCACTTTGAAGCTACGTTTGCGCTGCCTTCTCGTCTCCTGTCGCGGTTGCTGTCCGTCGCGAACGACGAACGTGGTAAAGTTGCGCGCGAGGACGGCGCCCGACTTGTCTTCAAGCTGCACCGCCAGCACGGCGACCGCCGGCTCTTCGGGCATCGTGACTTCCAGGGGCTTCAGGGCCGCGCACTTCCACGGCTTGTAGGGGACATTGCGCCAGGCGCGGGCGGAGACCCGCTCGCGACCGAGGCTGTCCCACCCGCGCAGCGTGCCTTTCAGGGTCAGGGCGCCGCCGACGGCGCGGCCCGTCATGCACGAGAGGTACAGCGGCACCTCGACGTTCGCGCCGGGCTTGACCTCGCGGCACATCTCCTCGCCCAGCGCGACGTAGAAGTCCGCGTGCAGGTCGCGCAGGCTCATGCCGGGCACCAGCGCGTCCATCCCGGTGAATTTCCGCGAGCGGTCGAAGCGGTAGTAGCCGTTCCATTCGTTGATCACGTCATGGTGTTCGGTGTAGAGCCAGCCGCAGATTTGCGGATGCCGCCGGAACGCGTCCATCATGATGTGGTAGTCCCAGCTCCAGTCGACGTCGCCGGTGCTGCCCTTGTAGCCCCAGACGTTGCCGCATTCGCTGTTGAGCAGCGGCTCGGTCCCCTGCGTGCGGTCGCCGATGAAGTTCCACTTCGAGCCGGGGTGGGTGTCGCGACAGATCTGGTCCAGGCGCTCGGTCCACCGGTAGCCCGGCAGGTAGGCGTGCCAGCTATTGATGTCGGTCAGGACGTGGTCGTGGTTGCAGGGCGAGTTGTCCTCGACCAGGCGGGTCGGGTCCAGGCCCTTGGCCAGCCGCACCATCGACGCCACCCATTCCTGCGTCTCGGGCGTGTAGCCCTTCTTGCCCGTCCGCAGGCCCCAGGTCTCGTTGAAAATGACCCAACTGAAAACGCATGGATGGTTGAAATCCCGCCGGATCATGCCGCGAAGCGCCACTTCCGTTTCGTTGCGCATCTTCTCGTCGGGCTGGCCCCAGCTATTGGGCACGTCGGCCATGATCAGGATGCCGAGCTTGTCGGCCCAGTAGAGCTTGCGCGGGATGCCGATCTTGACGTGGATGCGCTGGCCGTTGAGGCCGATCTGGCGCGACCGCAGGATCTCGTCGCGCATGAACGCGTCGCTCGGGAAGGTGTAGAAGCCGTCCGGATGGTAGGCCTGGTCCAGTGCGAGCTTGAGATACAAGGGCTTGTTGTTCAGGGCGATGTAGGGGAAGTCAGTGCCGGGCAGCTTGGCGACGCTGATCTTGCGCATGCCGAAATAGGTGGATACGGTGTCGCTCTGTCGCGGGCCCGAAAGAACGGCCTTGACCTCGTAGAGATACGGGTCGTCCAGGGACCAGAGCCGCATCGGCCTCATGGGGACGTCGAATTCGAGGTCTTTTTGGCCGGCGGGGATGTCCTTTGCGACGATTCCCTGGCGTGTGTCCTGCGGCTTGAAGTGCAGCTCGAATTCCATCGCGCCCGGAGCGGGCGCATCCAGCGTCGCTTTCACCGTGACCTTCTTCTCGTCGATGTCCGGGAGGAACTGCACCGTCTCCAGCGCGACCTTCGGTCTGGCTTCGAGGTAGACGGTTTGCCAGATGCCTTTCGCCTGGCCGTAGCCCTGTTTGCCGTTGAGCTTGAAGGGATGGCCGGTGTCATCGACACGCAGGACGAGCTGCTGGTCCTGACCCCATTTGACCGAGTCGGTCAGCTCGAACTCGAAGGGGGTGTATCCGCCCTGGAAGCTGCCGACCTTGTTGCCGTCGAGCCAGCCGGTGGTGAGCCAGTCGCAGGCGCCGACGACGACGAACACGCGGCTGCCGCGCCACTCGGCGGGCACGCGAATCGTGCGCCGGTACCAGCCGATGTCCGCCTCGTTCTCGACGCCCGAGAGCTTCGAGCCCCACGGGAAGGGCACCGTGATCGAGAGCGGAAATTCCGCCTCCCCGCCGGCCCAGTTCTGTTCCATCCCGATGTTGTCTTTGTCGAACCGGAACTCCCAGGCGCCGTTGAGGTTCAGCCATTGGGCCCGTTGGAAGTCGGGCCTGGGATGCTCGGCCAGCGGAATCTCCGCCCACGCCGAAGAAACGCAGGACAGAACGAGCAGTGAGACAACGGCGAAATGCGCTTTTCTACAGGTGCGGTTCATTCGATCATCCTTTCAGGGCAAACAGGCCATCATCGCGTATGACTCCAAAAACGTCATAAGCGTACCCGCTGACCCTTGTCTTGTCCACCGTCTCTGTGAGAGGCTCTGGCGGGGTGTCTGTACAATCTTTCGGGCACCCTTGTTTGGGACTCTGGACAGCACCACGTGGCAGCGTCAAGGCCACGGGTCTTGGCGATCGGGCTGATCATGTCACCCGTGGCAGGGGCCGATGGCAACAAGCAGCCTATCCTGCCGGAGTTCGGCGTTTCTTCTCGGTTGCCCGCTGCGCGTACCGATGTTAGAATCATGTTCGGAGCTTCTTCTTTGGCGAAGATGCGGTGAATACGTCTGGAGTCCCACATCGGTGACTCCGGTTGACTGAAAGGAGAGGATTATCGTGAGAGATAAGTTTGAACTCTGTTGCAAAGTCATAGGCTTGGTCTCTTTTTGCGTCGGCATCTATGTTTCCCTCAGCGCGATACCGATGTTCTTTCAGAAAGAGCCGGACCTGACCAAGTTTCTCCCCCAATCTGTAGTCGGCCGGCTGAGCACATCTGATCTCGCCGGGATGAAAGCATCGGCGTCGTACTTGTGGCAATACGCTCTTAAGAGGCTCGCATTTCACGGCATCGTACCGGCTCTTATTGGGCTTTATCTCATGCGGTCGGGGAATGTGTTTGTGCGATTGTGCTACCCCATGACAGGGCACAGAAGGCTTCAGCCAGGTCGCGAGCAGTCTGAAGATATCGAATTCAAAGCGCCTCGGCAGAAGGCGGCAGGTAACACGGGGCAGTCTCAGGATACGAAATACGCGCCTCCGGGTTACTACCAACAGCAATGAAGACAGCGCATTGGCCGGCGCTGCGAAACCGACGCCACGTTCGGCGCCGATTTAGGCCAGGGGTTCGTAGAACTTCTTTGGTCGGGGGCCGAGGGTGTTGGTTAGGGTGCCGAGGCGTTCGATGGTGGCTTCGATTCGGTCGCCGGCTTTGAGGAAGTTTCCGGTGGCGACGCCTACGCCGGAGGGGGTGCCGGTGGAGATGACGTCGCCCGGTTCGAGCGTCATGAGGTGGCTCAGGAACGAGACGATATCGGCGACAGGGTAGATCATCTGGGCGGTGCCGGCGTCCTGGCGGGTTTCGCCGTTGACCTTCAGCGTCATCTTGAGGTTCTGCACGTCGGGGATTTCGTCCTTCGTGACCAGGCAGGGGCCCATGGGGCAGAAGCCGTCGGCCCACTTGCCGCTGAGCCAGTCGTAGAAGTCGTCCCAGGGTCGCTCCTGGCGGCCTTTGGTGAATGTCACGCTGCGGGCGGAGACGTCGTTGGCGATGGTGTAGCCGGCGACGTAGTCGAGGGCGTCGGCGGCGTCGATATATTTGCCCTTTTTGCCGATGACGACCGCCAGCTCGAGCTCGTAGTCGATCTGCTCGCTGTACTCGGGCCAGGGGATCGTTTCGCCCGGGCCGGCGACGACGGTGGGGGGCATGAGAAACGGTCGCGGCGTGGTCGTTTGGCGGGGCGAATCGGAGAGGCCCAGCTTGTAGCCGTGGTGGACGGAGGCCTCCTTGATGTGCGCGCTGTAGTTGCCCGCCAGGGCGAGGATCTTGTTCGGTCGCGGTATGGGCGCGAGCAAGCGCGCCGAATCGGCGGGGATCGCCGCGGACGCGGATTGGGCCGTTTTGCGGATCTCATCGAGGCACGAATCGCCCCGTTCCAGCACCTCGAGTACGGTTCGCGGCGGATTCGAGCCTTGCCAGGCCGACGGAATGTCCACGATGCCGGCTTCGGTCAGAACGCCCCACGAAACGGTTTCGTTACGGCAATAGGTCACCAGCTTCACGCTCGTATGTCTCCTGAACATAAATGATCATCTGTCTGACGCGGATCGGAAGCGCCCCTGGCGCTACAGGACTCTGTCATCCTTCACTCCGCAGCGCTTCGTTCAGGATGACATGTTGCGTATGGATTCATTCTGATCCGTATGATCCGTATTCTACCGGCTTCGGCCGGCAGCACAAGGACGGGATTCGACGGGCGATGTCACGTCCTGAAAAATCGCTCGTGGGGAAGGTGGTACGGGCCGCATCGTGGCTCCTGCGCCATAAACGCAGTTTGATCGTGACGCCGCTGATTTTCTTTCCCGTAACAGCGTTCGTAGCGGCGCTAAAAACCACATTTTCCCGCCGTCGCCCGGCGGGGCAGGCATTTTGCTCAAGGCGAGCCGACGCGCGGTCCGATGACACTGATACCGGCGGTGACGTACATCGGCCGATAAAACTCAAAGTCAGGTTGCCATGTTGAGGATTGCTCAAGGATGACACTGAAGGAGATTCTGACCGGGACCGGTAGCTGGCTGCGGGCGCATCGTTACGAGGAGGTGGGTCCCTGCGGGCCTGCACTTGATGATGACGGCCTTCTGATGTCGACGATGGACCGCGACGCGGGGTTTGGCGGACGCGCCAGCAACGCCGGGCACGACCCGGTGGTGGTTAACACCGTGACCTCGCTGGAGCGGCGCGAGTCCACCGAGACACTGGCGGAAGGTTTCAACCAGCTCGTCGATCAGCTTGCTCGCATCAACGAGCACTTGAATCAGCAACTCACGCAGCACGAAGAACTTATGAGCCGGGTCCGGCTCCTTCCGGAGCAGTTGGAGAGTTTTCCGGCGGCGGTGGAGAACCAGCGGGCGTTGGCGAGCGAGCTGCTGGAGCAACTCAAGAGCACGGCTGCGAAGGACCGCCAATTCATCGAGGCCGTGGAGCATATCCCGGCCGAAACGGCGAGGCAGACCGACACGCTGACCACGATCAACCATCAGCTCGCCGCGGCCGCCGAGACCGACGTGCAGTTTGCCGAGAGCTTCAACAAGTTCAAGGACACGCTGGAGCGGCTCAACCACAACACCGTCAGCAACACCGAGGGCATTTTGCAGATGAGCAAGACCTTCGCCGCCAGCGACCGCTACCTCAAGTACGTGGTCTCGAAGCTCAACAAGCGCTACGCCTGGACCTTCGCCATGGCCTTAAGCGTCTGTACGGCGGTGATTTCCGCGCTGATCGGGATGATTTTCTACTTAGCCCGGTAGGGGGGGCGGATCGGAGGCACTTCATTATCGGTCGCGCGACCCGTGCGCGCGGCCCGCGGCCTTGAGGATGCCACCCGAGCAGTTGCAGGATCCTGGCGCACACTCCGTGCAGTATCTTTTTTGAATTTTCTTGCCGCAGGTGCCGATGAGGACGATAATAGGTCGGTCTTCGACGCGGCCGGGGGGGCATGCGCGCTCGTGCGTGTGGCGCGGCGGCGGATGTATAGGAGATGATACGGCAGGAAGGGTGGAGAAGTCCGGCTTTTCCCTGTGGTACGCCGTTGTTGTCCGATCGTGGTTGGACTTGAAAGTTGCCCAATGCCCTATAGCAGTATGACATTGAAGGACGTGGCTCAGATGCTCGGGGCCGATACGCGCCGATTGGAGCGCATGGCCGGGCGGGGTGAAATTCCTTGTCAGAAGATCGGGGGCCGGTTTCGCTTCAACCGGGCAGCGATCACGCAGTGGCTGCAACAGACGATGACCACGATGGACGGCGGCAATCTGGCCCAGGTGGACGCCGGCATGATCGCGCACCGGCAGGCCCGCCGGGATGAGGCGGTCGTCGGCCCGCTACTGCGGATCGAAGCGGTCGCCGCCGATTTGGAGTCGCGCACGAAGAACAGTACGCTCCGGGACCTGGTGGCGCTGGCCGAGCGGACCGGACTGGTCTATGACGCGCCGGAGATCGTGCAAGCCGTGCTGTGTCGGGAACAGTTGTGCAGCACCGCCATGCCGGGCGGAATCGCGATCCCGCACCCCCAGCGCCCGCTGCCCTATGCCGTGGCCGAGCCAATCCTGGTCGTGGCGCGGACGTGTCAGGGCATCGTCTTCGGGGCCCCCGACGGCCGGCTGAGCCAACTGTTCTTCCTGACCGTCTCCCAGGACGACCGTCACCACGTGCACGTCCTGGCCCGACTGTGTCGCATCCTCCACCACGAGCCTCTCATCGAGCAATTGCGGTACGCCGAGACGGCCGAAGAAATGATCGAGTTGATCCGCCGGCGCGAACTGCAAATCATCTCCCAATCCAGGTGAGGCCGGCGTTCCCGGTGCTCGGGCCTCACATGCAAATACGAACGTCTCTTCTGCCCCCGGTATTTCCGCTGTCTACGCAGCCGTCTACGCACGCGTGCGGCAGCGTCAAGCGCGAGCCCGGCGATGGTGACGCCGACCGAGCTTGGCAACGGTCGGACCCGCACGCTGCGGCCGGGCAGCGACGGGGCCGCTTCTTTCGGGATAGAAAAGGCGGGGCACTTCCTGTATTATCGCTATACGATGCAGTAGCTGCAGCGCATCCGGGCTGAGAAGTCGAACACGATTGAACAGGGAGACAGGCATGAATCGACGTGAGTTTTCCAAGCGAATGTTGGCGGCGGGGGCGGGCGCCGGGCTGGGTGTGAACGTGGCGCCGGCGGGCGAGACGAGCGGAGACTATTACCATGAGCCTGCCAAAAAGCTGCCGATCCGGAAGTTCGACGTGGTGGTGGCCGGCGCCGGGACGGCGGGCGTGGTCACGGCCCTGGCCGCGGCCCGGCAGGGGGCCAGGACCGCCCTGATCGAGGTCAAGGGCTATCCGGGCGGGACCGTCACCGAAGGCGGCACCGCCTTGCACAGCTTCTACAATCTCTGGAAGGCCTTCGACGTCGAGAAACGCCAGGTTGTCCGCGGCATCCCGCAGGAGATCATCGACCGCCTGATGAAGGTCGGCGCCTGCTCGGGCCACGCCGAGATGGCCCAGGGCTACGACTACGACTCGGTCTGCACCTGTATCGATACGGAGCTGTACAAGCTCGTCACGTTCGAGATGCTCGTCGAAGCGGGCGTGCACGTCTTCGTCAATACCATGCTGGTCGGCGCCGTCATGGACGGCTCTCGCATTCGCGGGGCGCTGGTCGAGAGCCGCTCCGGGCGCGAGGCTTTCTACGGCAAATGCTTCGTGGACTGCACCGCCTACGGCGACCTGGCCGCCTATGCCGGTGCCGGTTTCACCGAGCCCAACGACTATCCGGTCGTCAACAGCATCGGAGTCGCCAACGTCAGCGTGGAGAAGCTCTACGAGTTTCTCAACCGGCACGACGCGGTGACGCAGCTCGCGCGGGGCATGCGCAGCGGGCGGGACAACCAGATCGTGCGCATCCAGGGATCCCTGGCCAGAGTGTCGCGCGACTTCCACGAGGAGGCGCGCAAGATCGGCATGTCCATGGTCACAACCACCGTCCACGACAACTACTGGATGTTTATCAAGCTGAACTTCAAGATGCCGGTCAGCCCGACGGACCGCGACGCCGTGACCGGGGCCGAGCTGGAGCTGCGTAAGCGTCAGTACCGCGCCGTCGAGTTGTTCCGGCAGTACGTGCCCGGTTGCGAGAAGGCCTTCATCGCCCGCACCAGTCCAAAACTGTGCATTCGCCGCGGGCGGCTGATCAAGTGCGACTACGACATCACACATGAAGACGTTATCGCGGGGCGGCATTTCGACGACGAGATCATGGTCTACGGCTTCCACGATTCAGCGCCGCGTCTGCAGATCAAGGACGGCGGCACCTATGGCTTCCCCTACAGGGCCCAGCGCGTCACGGGCATCGAGAACTTGCTGGCGGCCGGCATGTTGATCACCTCCGACCACCGGGCCCACATGTCCACGCGAAATACCGTCTGCTGCATGGGCCAGGGCCAGGGCGCCGGCACTGCGGCAGCTCTCTGCGCCGCGAAGAAGTGCGGAACGCGCGACCTGCGGTACGGCGACCTGCGCGATGCCCTGAAGAAGGGCGGTGTGTACTTCGAGGCGTAATCGCGCCGCTGCGGTTTATCTCGGCCTGTGCGCCGGCGGTACGCCCCTCGCGCAGCGGCGGCACTTTTGTTGGCACGAATTGCTAATACCCGCCGCACATCTTTCCGACATTGGAAGGGGCCCGGTCTCCCCGCTGGGGGAAGGGTCTGACGGCAAGGGTGGTTTTCGGACGATAGCAGAAGCGTCGCGCAGTGCACAGGTGATACAATGGAAAAAGGCAGCACGAGGGAGTATTCTCGCGTATCCGTGGCTTGGTTCGTTCTTGTCTGTTTCTTCGTTTCCGGCCTGACGGGGCTGACCTACGAGCTGCTCTGGACGCGGATGATCACGAAGATTATCGGCGGCGCTCCCTTCGCCGTCAGCATCGTGCTGACGGTTTTCATGGGGGGCCTGGGCGTGGGCAGCTACGTGGCCAGCCGCACCATCGACCGCGTCAAGGAGCCAATGAAGCTGGTGAGGCTCTACGGCCTGCTGGAGTTGGCCATCGGCGGGTATTGTTTCGTTCTGCCCGTGCTGCTGCTGGGTTTCAAGCCGCTCTACGTGCTCCTCTACAACCGGTTGTTCGAGCACTTCATGCTCTACAGTTTCCTGACGTTCGTGGGATGCAGCCTGCTGCTGGTGGTCCCGGTGATCTGCATGGGGGCGACGCTGCCGATCCTGTGTCGCTTCTACGTCGCGCGTCTGTCTCACGTGGGCAGTCACACCGGTCTGTTATACGGACTCAACACGGTCGGGGCCGCGCTGGGCGCGTTGCTGTGCGGCTTCTGGCTGATCGATCTGCTGGGCATGCAGGGGACGCTGCTGGTGGCGGTGCTGACCAACGCTGTCATCGGTCTCTCGTGCGTAGGCTTGAGCTGCAAGGTCAAGCTGCCTGAGACGGTTCCGGCCGACCCTGCGCCCGCCGAAATCGCACCGGCCGAAAGCACCGCGTATCCCGCTGCCGTGGTGATCGCAGCGCTCGTGGTCTTCGCGGTGTCGGGCTTCTGCTCCATGTCCTACGAGGTCATCTGGACGAAGCTGTTGGGATTGATCGTGGGGCCCACCACCTACTCGTTCACCATCGTGCTGGTGACGTTCATCACGTGCCTGGCGCTGGGCAGCATGCTCTTCGGCTGGCTCGGCGACAAAACGAAGAGGCCCGTCCATCTCCTGCTGTACACGCAATTGTGTGCGGCTCTGCTGGCCCTGCTCGTCAGCCAGATCTTCGGCAACAGCCAGCTCTTTTACACGAAGCTGCTGTGGTTCTCGAAAGACAGCTTCGCTCTCATGCATCTGCTCAAGGCC
Source organism: uncultured Pirellulales bacterium (assembly GCA_964415045.1). Classification (GTDB taxonomy): domain Bacteria; phylum Planctomycetota; class Phycisphaerae; order Sedimentisphaerales; family Anaerobacaceae; genus CAYPZL01. The sequence goes on from CAYPZL010000052.1 coordinate 16,793, forward strand.
GGTTCGCTGTTCGCTTTCATGCTGCTTCCCACGCTCTGCCTGGGAGCCACGTTTCCGCTGGTCAGCAAGATTTGCACCCAGTCGGTGGCGAAGGTCGGTCACACTATCGGCGTGGCCTACGCGATCAACACGGTCGGGGCGGTCCTGGGGTCGTTCTGTGCAGGCTTTGTCCTGATCCCCTGGGTCGGCAAAGAAAGAGGCCTGAGCCTCGTCGTCGCCATCCAGTTGTTGAACTGCCTGGCGGTTGCGGCCGTTGTTCTGCGTCAGCGGAAGCGGGCCGCTCTGAAGTTCGCTCCGCTGGCGGTGCCGGCGCTGGCCGGGCTCGTTCTGTGCCTGTACTGGCCGCACTGGGACCGCTACTTGCTGGCCAAAGGCAAGTACCATCGCTTCGATCAGGTCAATGTCGACATCGCCGGTATCGGCTGGTGGGAGGCCCTCATCGGCGGTTCCGATCTGTTCCTGGACGCCCAACACGACAAGCTGGTGTATTATGGCGATGGAATCGGCGGTTTCACCACCGTGCTCGAGCAGCCACGACCTTTCGGAGGCAACGAGTACGTCATGGCCAACAGCGGCAAGCCCGACGCCTCCTCGCACGGCGACATGATGACGCAGACGCTCTCGGCCCATTTTCCCATGCTGTTTCATCCGAATCCCAGGAGCGTGATGGTCCTGGGACTGGCCAGCGGCGTCACGGCCGGCGAGGTCCTGTACTACCCGATCGACCGACTCGACGTCATCGACATCAGCTATCAGGTGGTCGAGGGCAGCGACTTCTTCGTCCCCTGGAACAACAACGTCCTGGCGCATCCCAAGACCCATTTGATCATCCAGGACGGGCGGGCCCATCTGGAGCTGACCCACCAGAAGTACGACGTCATCATTTCCGAGCCTTCCAATCCCTGGATGGCGGGTCTGGCGACGCTGTTTACGCAGGAGTTCTTCACGCTGGCCCGCGACCGGCTCAACGACGACGGCATCTTCGTGCAGTTCATGCATGCGTATCAGATGGACTGGTCCAATTTCTCGTTGATCGGGCGGACCTTCACCGAGGTCTTTCCCCAGAGCCTGCTGGTGACGACGAATCCATCCCGGATCGGGCTCGACTACCTGCTGGTGGGCTTCAAAGGGGAAAGAAACCTCGATCTCCAGCGCGCGCGAGAGAAGCTGAGCTACGCGGCGCAATCGAAGAACGTCACGATTCGCGATCCGCGGATTCTGTACCGGCTCCTGATCACCGAGGATTTGTCCCGGCTCTACGGTGACGGCCCGGTGAATACCGACAATCATCCCCGCCTGGAATTCGCCGCACCCAAGCTGATGTACCAGGTCGACAAGACGATCCTGGAACGGACCCAACAGGCCGCATGGTTCAGTCCCGAAACGCAACAGATTCTCGATAGCATGAGAACCAGCGTCGAGGCCCAGCTCGATTTTGCGGCTTACGCATTGTCGGTGTACGTGCCGTTCCCCAAGATGGTCGATCTCTTCAGCTGCACGGTCGAACAGGAGCAGCGGTTCTTTAAAATGATGGAGACGTACGCGGCACACAACGTGGTGGATCCCGAGGTGTTCGACAATCCCGACCTGGCCCGGCGCTGCCGGCTCATCCAGATCGAGACCCTGAAGAAGAACCTGGACCAGATGCCGGACAAGGGACTTTCCGCGTCGTATCTGGCCAGTCTTTATTCCGAGATGGGGTACGTCGAGGCGTCGGTCACGTACTATCGGCAGGCGCTGGATCTCAAGCCCGACTGGGTCGTGGTGATGAACAATCTGGCCTGGCGTCTGGCGATATTCCCGGAGGCGGCGTTCTTCGATCCGCAGGAGGCAGTGCGGCTGGCCGAGGAGGCCTGCCGGCGGACGCGGCGCCGCGAGCCCAATTTCCTGGATACGCTGGCCACCGCGTACGCCGCCGCCGGAGATTTCGAGAAGGCCGTGGCCGCTGCCGATGAGGCGATGGCTTTGGCCGTCAAACTTCGCGACGACACCCTGGCCCGGGGCATCCAGGACCACCTGCGCCTCTACCGCGCCGGACGTCCCTACGCCCAACGCCTCCCATCCGTCTTCTCCCGCTAAGATCGGTGCCACCGGTACACCGAGGTGAGCTGCCCCTTTGGAGTTCCGGGCGCAAGTGCGTTGACATACGGTCTCTTGATCGATATACTATACTCTAAAGTGGATTCAAATAGGGTTTTTGTTCATGGTAACGGTAACGGTTTCGCCGAAGTTCCAGGTGGTGATCCCCAAAGCGGTGCGGGAGACGCTTGATATCCAGCCCGGGCAGAAGCTGCAGATCCTGCAGTTCGCGGATCGCATTGAGTTCGTTCCGTTGCGGGACATCAAGAGCATGCGCGGTTTCCTCGGGGGCATCAGGACTAACGTTCGACGGGAGAGGGATCGGCTGTGAATCTGGTAGATTCGTCCGGGTGGCTGGAATACCTCGCCGATGGTCCGAACGCCGGTTTCTTCGCGCCGGCGCTCGAGGACACCGAGCATCTGGTCGTTTCGACGATCAACCTCTATGAAGTGTTCAAGCGTGTGCTTCGCCAGCGCGGGGCCGACAGCGCGTTGCGAGCCGCTGCGCTGATGCAGCAGGCAGTCGTTGCGGAAGTGACGTCGTCGGTGGCGATGGAGGCGGCGCGGCTGAGTGTCGAGTTGAAGCTGCCCATGGCCGACAGCGTGATCCTGGCTACGGCCCGGGCGTACGATGCCGTTCTCTGGACCCAGGACGCGGATTTCAAAGGCTTGCCGGATGTTCGGTATACCGGGAAGTGATCGGCGGGAGCAGGCCTCTGGGGGGGGCGTTCGAGCTATAGTCAGTTCCGCAACATTGGGAGGATGGCATGGCGACGAGTAAAGACCGATCCGGCATGGTTTATTCGACGGCTCACGGGCGGATGTGTCCGGGGTGCGGCCGGCCTGCGGCGCAGTGCGTGTGCCGCGAGGAGGCGGCCGCCGTTCCGCTGGGCGACGGGATCGTGCGGGTCGGACGCGAGACCAAGGGGCGAAAGGGCAAGGGCGTGACCGTCATTACCGGCCTGCCTCTCGGCGCCAAGGGCCTGCGCAAGCTGGCCAAACACCTCAAGCGCAAGTGCGGAGCCGGCGGGACCGTCAAGGACGGCGCGATCGAGATCCAGGGCGACCACCGCGAGACGCTGCTGGAAGAACTCCGCAAAGAAGGCTACACGCCCAAACGCAGCGGCGGATAGACACTGCGTGTCGTCGCGCCGTGTCTATAACGGCAGGTCGCGGCGGTGCCAGACGATGCCGCCGCCGGTGAGGGCGAGGATGAGGACCGCTGCCAGCACGCCGATGTCGTCGAGGGGCCAGCCGACCCAGACCTTGGGACCTTTGACGTAGTTGAACAGCGTGATGTGTCTCAGGAAGTACATGCGAGGCCACAACTGGCAGAGGATCCACGCGAAATAGTTGACCACGAGGAATGCGGCGGTGACGCCGACGGCCAGGTTCCGCCCTCGAAAAGAGGCCGCCGCCAGCAGCGCGACCGCTCCGACCGTACTGGCCAGCAACCCGCCGTTGACCGCGATGCGGAAGAACAGGTCCAGCGGGATCGGCTCGCCGAAATTGTAGATATTCACTGCCGTGACCGTCCCGAGGAACATGACCATCGCCAGGGCGAACATGCCGGTGATGGTCAGGAAGCCAGCGCAGACGTAGACCTGTAGCTTCGTGATCGGCCGGCTTAGGATCAGCTCCATCGTCCCTCTCTGTACCTCGCCGGCCAGAAAACCCGTCGGCACGCCGACCGCGAAGAGCATGTACAGAAACAGTACGAACGGGTGTTGATACCCGATGGCGATCAAGCCCGGCGTCCTGCCCATCTGCACCATTTCGCCACCGAGGGCGATCTTCAGGACCGCCGGGAACATATCGAGAAACTTCAGAAACGCCTTGACGCTCTCGTTGTCGTGGATGATGCCGCAGACCGCGATTTGCATCAGGTAGATCGCCAGCGCGATCCCCGTCCAGACCAGCAGCGTGCGGCGAAACCAGAACCACAGCAGCGTCAGCGGAAAGGGCGGTCGTTCCGTCTTACGCATGAGGGGCCTCCTTATGAGGCCCCGGCGCCGCTTGCATTTGTGGCGCTGGTCGGTCGATCTCATAGTATTGGATGAAGGCTTCCTCCAGTGACGTCTGCGGCGTGGCGATGCGATCGACGGGGAACTGCGCGATCCACTTCAGGACGGCCTCGGCGGTCCCGTAGTAGGCCAAATGGAGCATGCCCGGTTGTCGCTCGATCACCTGCACGCCGGGCAGGCGGTCGGTCGGTACATCGGGTGCCGGAGCGCCATCGGTGAACCAGATTTTCAGGCGGCGCTGTCCCTGCTGCACGATCTTCGATATGGGCGCCAGCTCGACGAGGCGGCCTTCGCGGAGGATGCCGGCCCGGCCGCACACCGCCGAGACCTCGCTCAAATCGTGCGACGACAGGAGCACCGTGGCGCCCGCGTCGGCGGCCTCGCGGATCAGATCCAGCACGATCTGCCGCATGAGCGGGTCCAGTCCGGTGGTGGGTTCGTCGAGGACCAGCACCTCGGGTTGATGCTGGAACGCATAGAGCACGCCGACCTTCTGGCGATTGCCCTTCGACAGGTCGCCCACCCGCCGGTTCAGGTCCAGATCGAGCCTCTCGGCCAGTTCTTCCCGGTGTTTCTTCCAGTCGTCACCGCCTCCCAGGGAGGCCAGTACGCTCAGCGAGCGCCGCCCGCGCGGCCAGCCCCAGAGGCGGAATTCTCCCGGCAGGTATCCGATGCGGGCATGCTCGGTCCCGCGACCGGCTCTGACCCGCCGGCCCAGGACGCGCACCTCGCCGGAGGTGGGGCGCAGCAGCCCCATGATGCAGCGCAGGGTCGTGGTCTTGCCCGAGCCATTCGGCCCGAGATAGCCGAAGATTTCTCCCGGCGCGATGGCAAAGGTCACGTCCTCGGCCCCCCGGACCGAACCGTACCATTTTGTCAGCGATCTGACCTCTAATGTCTTCATCGAGCCCCGATCCATAGCTGGCTCTCAACGACTCCTGCGGCGCTTACGTTCATCGAACCCGAGCCCTACAAGGTAGTCGCGTCTGAGGCGGAAACATTCCCGCTCCCGGTGCTATTTTCGCGTTTTTGTCCGTTTTTGTGGTGTTGTCACTCGGTTCGGCTGGTGATCTCAATCAAATGGTAGCCGAACTGCGTCCGGACCGGGCCGTGAACCTTGCCGATCTCGTCGCGAAAGACGACTTCATCGAATTCCGCCACCATCTGGCCCGGCGAAAACGAGCCCAAGTCGCCTCCTTGCTGCCCCGAGGGACACTTGGAGTGTTGTTTTGCGACGTCGGCGAAGTCGCCGCCGGCCTCGATCTGTTTCTTGAGCTCTTCACACTTCTCTGCCGTTTCCACCAGGATGTGACGTGCCGTGGCCTGTGCCATGATGTTCTCCAACGATACCTCTGAAAAAATGAATAGGGCGAGGCGGCCGATTGCTGCCGCTTCGCGTCAACGTGCTACATCGCCCGGGCGAATTCCGGCCGATACCGGGCTACCCCCGAGATCCCCTGCATCACCGCCTCATCGAATATCCGTATCATGAACGCTTCATCCGGGACATCCCACTCGCTGCGGATACCGTAACGACTTGCCGGCTCAAAGTCAAATCGCCGGTAATATTCAGGGTGCCCCAGAACGATGACAAAGGGGCAGGGCGTGCTCTGTAGTTGTGCCAGGCCCGCCCGGACGAGCGCCGAGCCGACGCCTTTTCTTTGATACTCCGGCAGAACCGCCACCAGCGACAGCATTCCGGCACAGTCCCGCCGCAGCGCGTCCACGACGTCCGTCTCTTCCGGCCCGCCAAAGGCCCGCAAAAGGACCTCCCGCACGGCCTGCATGTCCTCCGGTCTCTCCGTGCGAATCTCGTTCATGCCGTCCCTTCTGTTCTACGGTCCATCGTGTTCTCCGTCACGCGGTTCGATCTTCCGGCGCATGGCGCGGATGCGGTCGTACTGGTAATGGTACCGGCCGTCTGCCTTTTTGTAGCCGATCTGGGTGGAATAGAACAGATAGAGCCATTTTCCACCGTTGATTTCAGTGACCAGGGCCTGCGGGACGTGACAGGCGTCGGCGTCCTCGTCGGGTTCGATGAAGTCGAGCCGCCGCCAGGTGAGGCCGTCGGTTGAGACGGCTTCGCGGAGCTGCCGGCTCTTCCAGCCCGACTCGCCTGGCTTGATCGGGTAGCCGGGCGGATCGGCGAAGCAGTGATAGGTATCGCCCACCTTGACAACCTCGGGGTTGGGCCAGTTCTTCAGCAGCGGGGCCCCCAGGTCGTGTACGAACGCAAAGCCGCCCGCTCGCGCGAAATCGCTGCGATTCTCGGCGCAGCCCATGCAGACGCCCTTGCCCGGGACCCAGTAGTCGAACCACAGCTTCCACCTGCCGTCCTCCCGGCGCAGGCAGGGGCGATGAAAGTCGCCGATTCGCCCGGGCTCGGGTTTGGGTCTGGCGGTATCGGCCGCGCGGATCAGCAGCGGCGCGGCGGTCTTTCGCCAGTGGATGCCGTCGTCGGAGGTTGCGCCCATGACACACTGGATCATTGTAGCCGGGTAGCCGGCGGTTTTTTCGAAGTGTTTTGACGTCGCGCTGTAGGCCATGTAGAACGTGCCGTCTTCGAGAACGACCGACGGATCGCCCACGTGCCACGCCTCGTACCAGCGCCGGCTCGCGTGCAGAACGGGCGTCCACTTCGAGGGATCCATCGTGGCGTCCCATGTGTCGCCCCGGCTGTAGACCTCCCAGTGTCGCAGGTCCTTCGAGCGGGCGTGAAAGATGGCGTCGCAGCCGGGCACGCCCGGATTCGTGTGGCCGGCGGCCCAGCCGAAGAACCACATCCGGTAACGGTATTCGCCGGGCGCCTCCACCACGCAGGGCCCGTACATGTTGTCGAAGTTCGTCAGCAGAGGCCGGTTGTTGCGCTGCCAGTCTTCGCCGCGTGCGTGTTGCGCGGCGCAGCCGCAGCCGGCGCTCAGGATCGCGAGAATCAGTGCAAGCCTTCTGGCAAGTCGGTTCATCACATCGCCTTTCAAACGCTGTCGAGAAAGCCGGGCGCCCATTCTGTATTGTTCCAGGGCTTGCCTACGTGAAGACGGCGTCTTCGCCGAAGGCCCGCCGGAATTCATGCAGGTTCGACACTTCGAGGTCGGGAACGACGTCGTCGCGACGGGCGTCGCCGGCGCGGTTGAGCCAGACGGCCTTCATGCCGAGACCTTGCGGGCCGGCCACATCGGACGTCAGACTGTTGCCGATCATCACGGTCTGATGCAGCGTGGCCTTCAGTCGCGACAGCATGATCTCGTAGATGCGCGGGTTCGGCTTGCCCACGCCGACGTCGCCCGAGATGACGATATCGTCGAAATAGCGCGCGATGCCGGCTCCTTCGATCTTCTCCCGCTGCAAATCCGGCGCGCCGTTGGTGAGCAATCCCAGCCGGAGCGAGCGCCCGAAGTACTCGAGCGTCGCCCGGACGTCGTCGTAAACGATGTGGAGTTCGCGCCGGTGCGCGGGAAACGTCTCGGCCAGCTCCGCGGCGAATGCCTCGTCATCGACCCCGTGTTCGCGCAGGGCGCCGAGCCACGAGTCCCGTCGGTAGCGGGGGGACCAGTCGCGGAGGATCTGCAAGTTCTCATCCCGGCCGTGGAATCGAGCCCACAGGCCTTCCCAAGAGCTGATCCCGATCTCCACGCAGTAGTCCCGCGCCGGGGCGTTGTGCCAGATGCTCCGGCAGATTCGCCGCAGCGTTGCGTGCAGGGCCTCCGGATCGATCCCGTGCCGCTGACGGGCCAATTGGCACGTTCGCAGGAACGCCGCCTCCGCGGAGGCTTTCTCGACGACGAGCGTATCATCCAGATCGAAGATCAGGGCTTTCGGGTTCCCGGGGCACATAGCGTCTCCAGCGGTAGGGCAGTCACAATCGGGGGCGGCCTCTCATGTCGTTTCCGGCGGAGTCTTCGTCATGAGGACGACCCGGCTCAGGCGGATTTGCGGATGGCCGGTGACGGCGAAGCCGTGCTCGATTGCCACGGCCACCGTCCGCTCCAAGTCGATTTCGCAGACGTGGGCGGCCGGCTCGGCCAGCAGCAGGCGGGCCCCCGGTTTGAGCAGATGGGACAGCTCGCGAAAATACGGGGCCCGGTCCGTGATTTCGTGCATCACGGCGAAGGCCAGGGCAAAATCGAAGCTGCCTTCGCGGCCCTCGATGCCGATGGTGTCGTCACCGCACAAGTGCGTTTCGATGCGATCGGCCAGGCCCGCCCGGGCGGCGCGATTCTTCAGAACCTCGAGCATACGCTCCTGTACGTCAACGCAGACGACCTTGCCTTCCGGCTCGACCATCTCGGCCATCGGCAGACTGAAAAAGCCCATCGCACAGCCGAGGTCGAGAACGGTCATGTTTCGCTCGACGTAGGGCGAGAGGATCCGGGCCGGATTGTGTAACAGCTTCCTGAGCCCGCCGGCCAGAAAATACCCCACCCACACGGGACAACGATGTTGTGCCATATCGTAAAGCTCTCTTGTACCTGAGGATACATATTGGCGCGCCTGGCGATCGGCAACATGCCGGCGGTGCCGGGGCGATGATACACGCCCCCCGGATCGTTGGCAATGCTGGGCTCTGCGAAGTCGAATGGATTGCCGGAGGAGGGACTCGAACCCTCACCCTGTTGCCAGGACGGGATTTTGAATCCCGCGCGTCTGCCAATTCCGCCACTCCGGCGACGAAATGGAAATGTGATTATGCCCGATGGCCGGGCCGGTGTCAATCGCTAATCCCCTGTAACACGCAACGCAGAGCAAAAAATCGCCCCTGGGGCGCAACATCGGGCAACTGACCGTCTTGGAAGTCGTTTCCACGCTCGTCTCGCCGGGTGGCAGCGCCAAGCGCAGCTTGACGATGGCGTCACCGGTTGCGGCTGCCGGTCACGAGATAATGGTGTCCGCCGGCGTGGCGAAGATCTTCTCGCCGAGATGATGGAGCGTTTTGCCCGCCTCGGTCTCGACGAGGAGCCGGCCGTCGAAGGCCCCGTCGGCCACGACGGCGTGGAGGACCCGGGCCAGGATGGCGTCGGCGCGGGGGCCGCCCATCGTGTTCTCCGCCTTGCATTCGAGGAATCCGATGCAGCCCTGCGGCACCAGCGCATCCACGTTCGCGCCGGCGAAGGCCTCGACAGCGAATTTCTCGAATTTGTTCACGTCCCGTCCCGAAACGCTGCCCGCCGCCATGACCAGTTCGCTCTGCGAGCGATGCGGCACCACGGCGATGAACTCGCCCGTGCGGTCGATGTTCTCCCAGGTCCGGTGGCCCCGGCCGACCATGACCAGCAGCATGGGAGGGTCCTTGCTGGCCGGACAGTTCCAAGCCACCGGCGCCACGTCGTACGTCCCGTCGGCGTTCCGCGTCGACACCAGCACTACCGGCCCATGATTGATCAGCCGATGCGATTGATCCAAGCCTATCTCAACATAACTGTCCTGCATTTGCCTGTCTCCTTGCCCTGGACACAAGAGTCGCGTTTGCCGGCAGAATAATTCATGATCCGCCCCCGCACAAGAGGTCTCATGCGCTACGCGCCTCAGCGGCCGGGAAGGAACCCAAGCGGTAAGGTGGGTTCTCAACCCACGCGGGCTGTGCGTTCCGTAGGGGCAGGCCCCCGTGCCTGCCCTTCGCGTCGAAGGCTATCGGGTACCGCACGCGGACAACGAGGGCAACCACACGGGGGTTGTCCCTACGACCGCGCCCGGCCGACCCACATCGGCCTTACCTGAAGGCCGCACATATACGCAGGGTCGATGGGGCCGTCTTTTTTTGTTGACTCCCGCCTGGGTTTTGGCCATAATGTAAATAATCAAGGCGAAAAATGCGGATGATGCGGTATTCCAGGAACAATGATGGGCACAGGTACAAGCACGCCGATTGCGTGAGGCTGCCGCGCCCGAAGTGTGGGAGGAACGAGCCATGAGACTTCTGACGTTCTTGATTCTTCTTGTCGGGCCTTCCCTGGCCTGCGCCACGGAATTGACCGGACGCGAGCTGGCGCTGCTGCGGGTCATCCTCAAGCGGGACATGCAGGCGGATGTGAGAACGGCCGTCGCGGAGCCGAACTACGTGGACGCCAATGACGTGGCGCCGCTGGAGACGGCGCTGGGCAGGTGTCCCAGTATCGAGGATTTGAACGACGTCATGACGGACGCGGCCAATCCTCCCTTCAGGAGATTCAACGCCTCTCGCGCCCTGGCCTATCTGGGGGACAGGAGGTGTATGAAGATGCTCTCGGACATCGCCGGCGGCGACCTCGTGCTGTCCGCCAGTGCCTTCGAACAGAGCAAGGCCGCCCTTTGCCTGTTGTACCTCGGCTACGACTTTCCCGCGCACTTCCTGTTCACGCGGCTGCTCAATCCCTTGTATCCCGAGCTCAACCTGCTCCTGGATCCCCCGGCCGATTTGAATCCTCCGAATCCTCTGTACTCTGTACGCTACGACGCTCCGGACCCACCCTACGCGAAGGAACAGATCGAGGCGGCCGTGCTGGCACGGCTGGGGCCGTACGAATTGGAGATCAGGGGGCCTCTCACCACCCTCGACGTGGAATACAGAGAGCTCCAGCGAGATATGGAGCATCTCGCTGCGTACAAACCGGTCTCGCCCTGGATCTCAGTAGAGTGCTGGGACGAATGGCAGAGTTTCAAAGCACAAATGCGAGAGGGTGACCTTCTCTACTATTTCATCACGGACGAGATAAGCTGGTCGTTGCTCGGCGGTTGTGAAGGATACGTCCTGATCCGCGAGGGTCAGGTCGCGCACCTGCTCGTCACCGCGCTGAACTAAGTTCCTCGCGGAACAGGGAGCGTGTGGCTTTCAGTTATCAAGCCTCGTGTGTGGGCGAGCGTCGGCTGTTTTGCGAGAGGGAAGAAAATGAAACGCATGAGAGAGCGATTTGGATTTGTGCGGGCCGTGGTTGTTGTGCTTGGCGTTACGCTGCTGGCGGGCGAATCGGCGCTGGCGGGCCGCCTGGTGGCCTGGGGACAGAACATCGAAGGGCAGTGCGACGTGCCTTCCGGGACCGACTTTGTGGCGATTTCGGCGCAGTGGAAGCACAGTCTTGCCCTGCGTGCCGACGGCTCCATCGCCGCCTGGGGACAGAACAACTGGGACCAGGCGGAGCCGCCGGCGGGCACGGATTTCGTGGCGGTCGCGGCCGGCGGCTTCTCCTTTTTCGTCCACGCGGTGGCCCTGCGCGGCGATGGGTCCCTGGCGGCCTGGGGCGACAACAGCTACGAGCAGTGCGATGTGCCTTCCAACTCGACTTTCACGGCCGTCGCAGTCGGCGCCCAGCACACCGTGGCGCTGCGGGCCGACGGCTCTCTGGTGGCCTGGGGTCGCAACGGGTTCGGTCAGTGCGATGTGCCGACGGGCAACAACTTCGTCGACGTCGCCGCCGGCTCGTCTCACTGCCTTGCCCTGATGAAGAACCCCGAGATGGGACCTCCGCTGGCCGACGCCGGCCCGGACGTTGTCGCCGGCGCCAACGAAGAGATCGTTCTGGACGCCGGCAACTCCGCCGACAGGGACGGTTACATCCTTCTCTACACCTGGAAACGACTGCCCGACGACGTCGTTATCTACTCGGGCACCGAGCCGACGTGCACGACGCGCGCCCTGGGCCGTGCCGAGGAAATCATCGAGCTGACCGTGACCGACAACGATTCGCTCACGTCCTCGGACATGCTGACTATCTTCAACCGAATGCTCCAGGACCTGCGCGACCAGATCGACGGGTTGTAATTCGGCAGACGTGACTCGGGTGACCTCTACCGGTGTGCCTCTGAAAAAACCGGCAGCTTCATTGCTTCCGGCGTAGCCCACGGCCTGATGCTCCTGTCAAAATATATGTTTTCCTGTTGCGTTGTGCGAGTGCGATTGCCGCTTCGCGAGCGTCTTAGTCCCACTCGCAAACGTAGACGCCGGGTCGGATAGGGCGCCGCAATTCGTTACGGTCTTCGCGCACCTCGATCGTACCGGTTTCGCGTGTGTGCATTGTGGGCGGCCCGATGATCAGTCCGTACGTCTCGCCGAAGCCGCACGGCCACCAGAGCTTGACGCTCATTTCGCCCTCGGCCTCACCATCACTGAAGGACAGGGCTGATGGACGAAGTGCCGTCAGGCAGGGCGGCAAGTCCTCCGGCGCGTCTGTATATGGCTCAAGGTGGAAGGTTTGGCCCGCGAATCGGTGGCCGTCGCTGGCCAGCCATTCCTGGATGGCGTCGATGTCCGCTTCACGCGTGACCCACTGCTCGAAACCTTTGAGGAAAACATCGGCCAGGGGCGTGGTCAGAGCAAAACTGCCGAAAAGAACGGTCGGCGGGAACAGCAGAAACACCAGTCGCACAAGCCAGTGTCCCAACGTTGGCGGCGAGGGGAACAGTCGAGCCAAATAACAAATGAACGCAATGAAGGTCGCCAGGAGCATCGGCACCAGAAACGGGAAGAACAAGATCATGCCCTGGTTGGGCTCGTTGCTTGCACCGCCCAGGTATTCGGCTCGATATGTCAGGTACGACCCGCCGCAAACCAACAGAATCACGGCGCCGGCCAGCATGATGTCAACAGTGTACGATCTGCTCCGCTGCTTCAAAGCCTCGTTGGTCGATGGGCACATGTGCTCTCTCCCATTTCCGCTTTTTGTGTGTCTTGCCTTTTGGGTACACCTCTCGCGTCAGTAGTCGAGAAAGACGATGTCCTCCGGGATGGCGACGACGTCGCGGTGTTCGGGTCCGAGGAGTTTTTTGATTTCGGTGCTGTGCTTGCCGGCCAGGGTTTCCAACTGGGTGCTGGCGATGCTGGCGACGGCCTTGGCGACGTCGTTGATCATGACGACGTCGCCGGCGTCGAAGGCGCCCTCGACGGCGGTAACGCCGGAAGGCAGCAGGCTCTTGCGGTTGCGCAGGGCGTCGACGGCGCCGTCGTCGACGTAAATCGTGCCGGCCGGCTTGCTGTTGAGGATCCAGCGGGCCCGGTTGCCGAGCTTGCGTTTGGGCATGAAGATCGTGCCGATCTCCTCGCCGGCCATGATCCGGCCGATGACGTTGCGGGCCCGGCCGTTGGCCAGGACCAGGCGGCAGCCCGCGCTGGCGGCGATTTGGGCCGCTTCGATCTTGGTCTTCATGCCGCCGGTGGCGTGGCGGCTGCCGGCGCCGCCGGCGTTGCGCACGATCTCGTCGGTGATCTCGAAGACGGCCGGGATCGGCCTGGCGTCGGGGAACTTGCCCGGGTCCTTGTCGTACAGCGCGTCGATGTCGGTCAGCATGATCAGCAGATCGGCGTCGATCTTGCTGGCGACCAGGGCGCTGAGCCGGTCGTTGTCGCCGAAGGCGGTGCCGATCTCGGCGGTGCTGACGCTGTCGTTTTCGTTGAGGATGGGCACGACCCCGAGCTCCAGCAGCGTCTCGACGGCGTTGCGCAGGTTGAGGTAGGTCTTGCGGTTGTTCAGGACCTCGGCGGTGAGCAGGACCTGGGCGACGCGGACGCCGTGGCGCAGGAAGGATTTGCGGTATTCCTGCATTAGAAGGGGCTGGCCGATGGCCGCACAGGCCTGCCGCATCTTCATCCCCTTGACCTTGCCGGCCGATTCGAGCTGGCCGGCGCCCATGCCGATGGCGCCGGAGCTGACGATGAGGACCTGCCTGCCGGTCAGAAGCAGGCCCTTGACCTGCCCGGCGACTCGCCGCACGTACGCCGCGTCGATCCCCGCGTCCTTGGTCAGTGTCGCCGTGCCGATCTTGATAACGATCCGTCTTACATTGTCAAACTTGCGCATAGCCGTCCATCGCAATCTGTTGTGTCCCTGTCGCCCGTATCATAAGCCCCGCCGCCGGATCGGTTCAAGGCCAAAAGATCGCCCCCGGGACCGCCGCACCCCGGGCGAATTGGGTTCGTTTGGCGCGCCCGGCCTGGTTTTTCACCACAGAGACGCAGAGGTCGCAGAGCATAAGACCCAACTCCTTGTTACTCAAGTTGACTGACTTTTTCGATTGGTCTGGGGCGTGGGGAA